>CBFICN010000128.1:0-10912 GCA_965661045.1 uncultured Myxococcota bacterium | reverse complement strand
GTTTCACTTTGGTTGAGTTGATGATCGTTGTTGCGATTATCGGAATCTTGGCCGCCATCGCAATCCCGAACTTCGTATCAATGCAATACAAATCAAAGCGCTCTGAAGTTCCTACAAACTTGAAAGCCATCAAAACAGCAGAAATTGCTTACGAAAGTAACTTCGACGTTTTCGTAACTGCAGCTGCTTACCCCTCTTCACCAACCAAAACCACTCAGCAGTGGATTAAAGGTTCTTCCGGCGGTTTCGCAACTTTGGGTTGGAACCCAGACGGCGCAGTTCGTGGTTCTTACGCTGTTGCAACAACAACAACTGACTTTACAGCAACTGGTTTGTCTGACGTAGACGGTGACGGTACAAATGCAACGTACACTGCAACAAAGTCAAACAACCCGAATGCACCCACTACAGGTCCAGACGTATACTAATCTGGAAAGTGGAAGTTTGACCTGGGTGTGAAAGCACCTAGTCATTCAAGCGCCCCAACAGGGGCGTTTGTTGTTTTTTGAGAGGATTCTGTGAATCGTTGGCTACTGGCATTGCTGTGTATACAACCACTGCTGTATTGGCATGGGTTGTGTGGTGGATTTGTATTCGACGATCGTTTTTTGATTTTGGACACGATGAACAGTGTCTCCCCGTTGTCAATCTGGACCGGTGGTTTATGGGACGGTGGTGGTGAGCAAGCCAATTTTTACCGTCCACTCTTTTCGATGAGCATTTGGGTGGATCAACAGTTGTTTGGTCTGAATCCGATTGGGTATCATGTGCATTCGTTGTTGTGGCACATGATCAATGTCTATTTGTTTGGACAGGTCGCCAAGTTGATACTGGGACACAAACAATGGTTGTGGGCCACGGCTATTTTTTCGACTCATCCGCTGATGTCTGAATTGATTTTTTGGATATCTGCGCGCAACGACACGATGGCAATAACGTTCGTACTGCTGTTTTGCAGCGTATTTTATAAACGATCCATAGTAGAACGTCCCAGTACGTTGTATACATTGACCGGTATTTTTGCCTTGGGAACACTGTGTAAAGAAAGCGCCTTGATTCTATTTGTACCGGTATTGCTGTCAAAGGAAAAACAAACAAAGAGACTATTGCTTTCGATGGGGCTTTGGTTGGTGCTTTTATTTGGGTGGCGATCCTACTTGGGAATTCACACGCCCGAGATGGCAGTGGACAATCTACGGATGCTTTTAGGCTCCGCAGATGCTTTGTTGATCGACGGTCTAGGACGCATGGTGTTTCCATGGCGGTTGTCTCCTGCCGTTCCGATGGTTTGGTTGTCGTATCTTTGGTGGCAGGTTGCCCTCGCTTGTTGTACGGTTGGATTGCTTGGATGGGCCGTGTATCGATCACAAATACAGTGGTTGTGGGTTGTTTGGATCGGAGTAGGGGTAAGTTTGGCGATACCGGCAATCGTGTACACAGGCAATGTGGGTGACCGATATTGGTCTATGGGCTTAATTGCGTGGTCATTGATCGTTGCCAAAGTGATTCCAAGTCGTTGGGTTTGGATTCCAATGCCTTTTTGGATGGGGATGATTTTCTTGCGTGGATTGGCGTGGAACTCCGATTTGGACTTTTGGACACAAGAAGTGGTCCAAATGCCGACACCCTATTCACATGTGTCATTGGCAATCATTCACTACAATGAAGGGGACTTTCAATCTGCGTTGGAAGGCTTTTACACTGGTTTTCAAGCGGAACCCCCTCATTTGGATGGTTGTGCCCCATTTGTCTCATCGGTTCTTAAAGTTCAAGGCCCAATTTCCGCTCTCGAGGCCAGTGATTGGGTCATAGAAAGAGGGTGTGAACCGGATGGAGAAATGATGGGCTTGCGTGCAGTGATGCTTTTTGGGCTGGCTCGACACGCGGATGTGGATGCGATTTTAAAAATGCACCTTGAAGACCCAACCAAACGTTTGAAGGTGGTTTCATTGGCGCGCTCTGCCCGTCTACAAAATTGGACAGAGTTTTGTCGGGGTATTCAGTCGTGGCCAGAGTCGGATACATTGTTTCGACAACTGAAGGTGTTGTCCCCACAACAATTTGCGAATACAGATTGGGTATCTGAGGTTTGTACAATTATTCCCAAGTGATCAATGAAAATGACAACCACAAAACTGATGTTGGGCATTCTATTGGGACTGCCAATGATTCATTGGGCCCATCAAGGTGCCGATCAGCAACGGTTTAAAAAACAACAAAGACAAGAGCGATTCTTTTTGCCAAATCCAGATGCGACCAAGGCGCTGTCGATGGGGCAGCAGACTATGGTGTCGGACTTGTTGTGGATTCGAACGGTGTTGATTTTTGCAGATTTTGCCTGGGACTGTCAGGATCGACAAGCGTCGTGGCTTGTCAGCATGATCCAAACCATGGCGACGTTGGATCCAACCTGGCGCACATTGTACATGTACGGTGGCAATATGTTGGGGGTTTGTGACAAGGTTGAGGCGGCAGACGCGGTCTTTGAACTTGGATACGAGAACTTACCGGACGATTATTATTTTCCATTTTCGTTGGCGATGAATGCCTATCAAGAACACAAGGATTATGATGCAGCGGAGAAGTGGATGCGAATCGCCGTCGCAAAAGAAGGCGCTCCTGTGTGGTATCGAGCCGCTATGGCAGGGGTGATCGACCAAAAAGGACATCGAGAAGCATCCATGCGATATTTGGAAGAAGAATTAAAAAAAGATTTGCGTCCCGCAGTTCGCGACATTACCGAGGAACGTCTTAGATTGTTGAAGCATGAAGTGTACACAGAGGTGTTGCAGCAACAAAAAGTGGATCTAGAAACAAAGTTTGGTAGAAATGTGCAGAGTATTGAGCAACTGTCAGTCGAGTTTCAAGATCCTTGGGGTGAGGGGTGGGTCGTATCACCCGATGGCCAAGTACGTGCGCTTGAAATGGAGCGTAGGGAAGCGAAAAGAACTCGCAACGAAGAACGAAGACAGTTGAAGCCATGATGGGGGTTGAGCGATGAGCAGACGTACACCCGTTCAGTGGCGCTTACCCTTTGTCCCATTCAAGAACGTTGAAGGGACGGAGTTTTTGCTGGCTGTGGGGTCGAGCATGGGCGATCGGCATCGCAATTTGCAGTTGGGGTTGTTGCACCTTTTGCACGATCCTCAAGTGAGGGTGACCTCTTGCTCTTCGATCTGGGAAACGCAACCGATTGGTGCGGCAAACAATCGATTTTACAACGGCTGTGTTCGTGGCAGTACAACCAAAAGTCCCCATGAGTTGTTGAGGCTGTTGTTGGACATTGAAAGACGATGTGCCCGTCTGCGTGGCGTGCACTGGATGGATCGGACGTTGGACTTGGATGTATTGCTGTATGGTGAACATCAAGTGAACACCGAATCCCTTTGTGTCCCCCATCCTCGCATGTTGGAACGTAATTTTGTCATGGTTCCGGCTGTGGAAATCGCACCCGATTGGATACACCCTGCAACCCAGCAATCATTGTCGGACAGCAATCTGACAGAACCTATAGGGATGTGGAAGGTTGGACGTTTTGTGATTGCCAATCGTCGTTCAATGCAATAGTTGAGCGTTGTAGACAACCAATGAATGGTGTTCAATGTATGCCAAACTGGCAAGGATAGATCATGAAAATATTTTTGGATACGGCCAATATCGATGAGATTCGCCAAGCCCACTCTTGGGGGGTAATTGACGGTGTCACCACCAACCCTTCATTGATTGCGAAAAATGGCAAGGATTTCATTCAGACCATTTTTGAAATTGCCGAGTTGGTAGACGGCCCTGTGTCTGCGGAAACGATTGCCCAAGATGCTGATGGAATGGTTCGTGAGGGACGCTTGCTTGCCCAGATTCACCCCAACATTGTCGTCAAGATTCCATTGACACCTGAAGGGATTGCGGCAACCTCTCGTCTGAGTACAGAAGGAATTCGAACCAACGTGACCTTGTGCTTCCAATCGAATCAAGCGTTGTTGGCGGCCAAAGCTGGAGCCACATACATTTCACCATTTTTGGGACGATTGGATGATATCTCGCAGCAAGGAATCGGTTTGATTGAAGAAATTGTTGCGATTTATGACAATTACGGTTTTGAGACCCAAGTTCTTGCAGCCAGCATTCGACACCCAAAACACATGGTGGATGTTGCTCTTGCTGGAGCCGATGTGGCGACGTTGCCCTTTTCAGTGTTGCAAAAAATGTTTAAACACCCACTGACAGACAGTGGAAACGCAAAGTTTTTGAAAGATTGGGAAACCGTGCCCAACAACAACATCGAAGAAGCAGTGAGAGCCTGGTTGGCAAAGAAGGCATAAACAATCGCAAAGATTTTCCAGATTCCGTTGGCGAGTTTGGTGTCAGTGCAATAACAGTGAATACCTGTTCAAAATATGAATGAGTATTCACTGTACTATTGCCATCCAAAATCTATGTCCAAATCTAGAAAAAAGTCTTCTCGGTACGAAGAAGAAAAACGTCGAAAAACAAAGCACATCCTAGAAAGTGCCATCACTGTGATCGCGGAAAAGGGGTATCATGCTGCAACCGTTGCGGATATAGCACGGGCCGCTGATGTCGCGTCTGGATCCATCTACAACTACTTTGATAGCAAAGAACACATTTTAATTCAGATATTCGAAGTCAAAATGGCGGAACTCACCGATTCTGTTCGTGCAACGGTCGAACAATTTGAGGATCCATTGGCTCAAATTAGAGCTTTTATCACACACCACTTTGAACATTTGCAAAAGAGTCCAGATTTGGCACAAGTCTTTCAAGTTGAATTGCGTCAGTCTCAGCATTTCTTCAAGACAGATTATGAACCAAAACGCTTATTGGAATATTTGGGTGTGTTGCAGAAATCGATTGCGTTGGGTCAAGAGCAAGGTGTTTTGTTGAAAACAGTGGATCGAAAGCTGTTGCAGTGGTCTCTGTTTGGTGCAATGGACGAATTGTCTACCAATTGGGTTTTGACAAGTCGTCAAAGTCGCAGTAGTTGGCCAGCCAATTTGGAAGGTCTTCCGTCTCAGTTGATGCAGATGTTTGTAGAGGGAGTCCGCGATCGATCAGGTCAGGCTTGACAATCGTCGACACATGCTTGGTTTGGGCTAAAAGAAATCTACAAAAGTACATGGATGTGGTGACCGTTGACTTCCAATTAGAAATTGCTGTCAAAGTGAGATACATCTAGACACTATTGGACGATCCAATCGTTGATTGAGTTCCTAAAAACTGTAAACCGATCTACTATAAATAAGGAGTTGTTGTGAAAATTGGTGTTTGTATAAAACCGGTTCCTGATTCTGATGCGAGAATTAGCATATCCGGTTCTGGAGATGGTGTAGATGGAAGTGTGTACTCAAAATTGATGCTCAACACATATGATGAGTGTGCCATCGAAGCCGCTGTACAGCTTAAAGAACAGGGTGTCGCTGAAGAAGTCATTTTGTTTACAGTGGGTTCTTTTGACAAGGCTTTTAAAGGGCAGGTTGTAAATGCCTTGGCCAAGGGCGGTGATCGTGCAGTGGTAATTAGCAATGCCGATTTTCCGATGGCGGATTGTGCTGGCGTGTCAACCGTTCTTGCAGCGGCGGCACGCAAAGAAGAAGTAGAGGTGTTGTTCTGCGGAAAGCAGTCTATGGATGGTGACAATTCACAAGTTCCCTCTATGCTCGGAGAGATGTTGGATTGGGCGACCGTGACCGTGATTTCTAAGCTCACTGTAGAAGATTCTGAATTTACAGCCCACAAAGACTTGGGTTCGGGAACCACTGGTGTGGTCAAAGGGTCTTTCCCAGCCGTATTCTCTTGCAATAAGAACTTGAACAAGCCGCGTAAGCCAAACATGAAGGCAAAGATGGCAGCCAAGAAGAAGTCCGTTGATCAGATAACCGTCGACGATTTGGGACTGTCTGGTGACGATTTGTCTACTGGTTTGGTGTCAGAGGTCAACTGGTCTTTGCCGCCAGAGAGAAGCGAGTGTAAATTTATCGATGCTGGCAACGTAGACTCCGCTGTGGCAGAGTTGCTCAGTTTGCTCAAAAACGAAGCCAAAGTATTGTAAGGAGAAGAAGATGTCTGAAGGAATATTGGTGTTGTGCGAGTCTGCTGATGGAAAGATTAAAAAGACTGCATTGGAATTGTTGAGCAAAGCAACTGAACTTGCGAATGGTTTGGGTGGTGCCGTGACAGCCTTGTTGGTTGGTGAAGGGGACACTTCACTGTTGGGTGCGCATGGTGCTTCAAAGGTATTGCACGTTCAGGGAGATGCTCGTAATGTGGCATTGTTGACCCGTGCAGCCCAAAAAGGTGTCGAAGAAGTGTCGCCAGCAATCGTTTTGGGTGGTGCGAGCGCCTTGGGGCGTGATGTATTCGCTCGATTGGCAATTCGTTTGAAGGCCGGTCTTGGAGCCGAGATCACGGAAATGCGAGTGAACGATGGACAGTTGGTTGCCATTCGGCCACAGTTTTCTGGGAAGGTCTTTTCTCAGGTGAAAATCTCAACGGACTGTAAACTCTTTACGGTGCGTCCGGGGTCTTTCGCTCTGAACAACACCGGTGGCAGTGCAGAAGTGTCTGAGTTGAGTGTTGAGTTGGAAGATGCAGATTCTCGCTTGGAAATTGTTGAAGTCATTCAGTCTGAAACTGAAGTGGTTGATCTGACCGAAGCAGACAGAATTGTCTCAGGCGGGCGTTCAGTCAAGAGCAAAGAAAACTTTGATACCTTGATTCGTCCTTTGGCGAAGGCGTTGGGTGCCACAGCCGGTGCGTCACGTGCTGCCGTAGATTCTCATTATGCTGAACATTCAGAGCAGGTTGGCCAAACCGGAAAAGTGGTGAGCCCTGCTCTCTACATCGCTTGTGGTATTTCAGGCGCCATTCAGCATTTGGCTGGAATGAACACATCTCGGGTTATCGTATCGATCAACAAAGATCCAAACGCACCGATTTTCAAACATTCAACATACGGAATCGTTGCCGATATGTTTGATGTGGTACCAGCATTGACAAAAGCGTTGGCTGGTGGTGAAATCCCTGTTGTGAATATGTCAAAGCCAAGCCCTGCTGAGACCAAGTCTGAGGCTGCAAAACCGGCTCCCAAGGCAGACAAACCCAAAGCAGCCACAAAAGAAAAGGTCGCTGAGGTGGCCAAAGAGACACCGTCAAAGCCAGTCAAGAAACTCAGTTTGAAAGAACGGTTGGCAGCCAAGCGAGCACAAAGCAAAAGTGCTCAGTCGACCTCTAGCGGTTCAACTGCAAAGCCAACTGTAAAACCAGCACCAAAACAAACAGCCAAGCCTGCTCCGGCGGCAAGTGCTTCAACGGTCGTAGCGCCTGTAGCATCTGCTGACGTAGAGGCGTTGCGTGGTGAGGTGGCTGAGTTGAAAAGTTTGGTACAACAGCTTCAAACAGCGATCGTTTCGTCAGAGAAAAGCCTCAACGGTGACTTGAAAAAGTACATTAAGTCTGCAGAAGATGCGCTGAAAAAGGAATATCAACGTGGTGAGAAAAACGCGAAATCATTCCAAGAAAGCGCTTCGAAGAACATAGAGGGCATCGACAAGTCGGTCACCAACGAAGTCCGTCGCATCCGTGAAAAGACACGTGAAGCCATGGCCAATGAGGGTGCAGAGAGCCGCAGTGCAATCTTTTCATTGAAAGGGACAGCATCGGCAAACATCGTTTTGAACATCCTGATCTTGGTTGTGCTCATTGCAATGTTTATGGTGCATTCAAACTAAGTCATAGAGCGATTTCGCAATCAGTGTAGAGAGATTGCTGGAAAGTAACTTGAGAAGCATGTGAAACATGGGTGAAATGCCTATGTCACATGCTTCGTTTGTGATAGACTGACAAAGATATTACAAAAAGCGGGTACTTCCTGCACACCAAAGGATGAAACTTTCATGGTCATCACTGAAGAAAAGGTGCTCAAAGCGTTGCGTGTCTTGGCAGAGCAGGATCAACTCACACTGTTGATCCAAATTGTCGAGAAGTGGGGAGAAAAACGCCCCAAAACGTCAAAGATGGCATTCCTTCAGGCGGAAGCTTTTTGCAAACTTTGTATGCTTGAGCATGCTTGGCAGCGTTTGAGTTTGGTGGATGAAAGTCCCGAGAAGAAAGCCCTGCAAGTTGAAGTGTTGCTGCAGAGAGGGTGGGTGTCTCAAGCACACAAAATGCTGATCATGTTGCAGTCTTTGAATCCACGTCATCCTCAGCTCGAAGTTTTTCACAAGAGAATCCGGCAAGGCGTGACAGCGCCTTCTCAATCTCAAGCACAAGAAATTATTCGACGCAATGATCCACAAGAACTCTTTCAGTTTGCTGAGCAATGTTTGTGTTTTGGAAAGAGTCAGGTGGGTCAAAAAATCTTAATGCACTTGTTGCAACGAGATATTCGAGAAGCCCAATCAGAAGGGGTTGAATACATTCCCAACCCGTATATTCAACGGTTGCTCTGGGCCCATAAGGGAGACTTCACTGCTTCCATTGGTTTGCATGCATTGCTCAATCAAGTGTCCTATCATGAAGAAGAAGGGCAAGTGGAGCCAACCGTCTCCTTGACGGAACTGACGAATACTGGTCGTCAAAGTTCCAATTCACTTCCGAAGGAGAGTCCTTTTGTCGCCCTTTTCAAAGGAGAGGATGCACCTGTCACAATGGAAGAGTTGACGGCTGAAGTCACCAGTGCATTTGTCTTTACCGATCGTCAAAATGACTCGACTCAAAGAGTTGACCCATTTTTGGACGAAGACAATGGGACGGTGGCCATTGATGTAATCGAAGAGGAGCCTGAGGAAGACCTTTTTGAAGCGACGGGTGCCTTCGATAAAAGCAAGTTTTTCAAAGAAGCGAACGATGATGAGGTCGTCGTGTTGTTGAGCGGCGATGCGCATACGACCGAATTGTCAAAGACGTTACCAACAGACAAGCACTTTGATGTAGAAGTGGTTGACAAAGTTCCGACAGTTGACCCTGAATTGGCAAAACTACACGCTGAAGAAAAACAGCGTAGAGATGAGCTCGAAAAGGCCAAAAGTGGCAACCGCAAAGATACGAGTGTCGTCCGGGGTGCAATTTTTGCGGTGTTGGTTGTATTGGTCTTGGTGTTGTTGGCCGTATGGGGCATTCGGAAGGTTGCTGCCAAAAATTTATTGAGTCGAAGCACTCCGATTTTGTTGTCAGCGGATCCGCAAGAAGTCGCAAAGTTGAAGACGCAGCTCGAAAATAAGGTGAGTAAAAATTGGACCAGTCAGCAGATAGACGCTGAGTTCCTAGCCTTGACCTCCTATATTTATTGGAGAGACTTTGGTGGAGACCAGACTTTTCTGGATCAAGCAAATGATCTGATAGAGCAGGTGCCGAGTCTGCATCTCAGTTGGGTGGGAAAGCTGACACAAGTATTTATGCTGATGGACGACGGAAATACACACGGAGCACAGGAACTTTTTGCTCAGATTGAAGCGTCGCAAGAGTCTCAGCATGATCTCGTACAATGGGGTGGCTTGGAACTCTCTCTTGAGATGGGTAAATCTCCTTTTTGGTCGCCTGATATTTTGGACTATCCCAGGGTCTTGGTGTCCGCGATAGAGCAAGATGTGATGGTACCTGACGTAGAGTCCGAGAACTCATGGATACAGTTGGTCTCACTACAGCAAGAATTGGGACACATGTCCAGTCAAGAAGCCCGAACGGTACTGGATGAACTTGAAGCGCACCAGTGGGACTTGGGCAACGAGCAAAGAGGGCTGATGTGGTTGTTGCAGTCTTTGTATCAAGAGAATGCACACAGTCCGAAGTCCAGACTGTTGCGCAAAAAGGCTTATGAGTTGGCCCCCAAAAGTGCAGAAGTGCAGTTTTGGTTGGGGATGGATTACTTTTGGCGGAATGAACCCAATGAAGCAATGACGCTATGGGGTGGCTGTTTAAACAAGAAACTGGCTTGCGCGTCAGGGTATGTGTTTGTCGGAAAAGAATTGGCGTTGAACCAAATGGTCGCTGAGCGTTTGGATGGTTTGCCTGATTTTGTATTGCACAAAGAATTGTTGCACTCGTATCTAAGAGATGACCCAGCAAATATGCCATCAAACTTTTGGACGCCAAATCGGGTAGACATTGAAGATGATTTTTGGCAGAGTTTGGAACAAGCAAAAGCAGATTGGCTGAAGGGCAAGGAAACTTTTTCTCGGTCGATGTGGTACTCCGCGTGGAAAGCGACAATTGAATTTCAAAAAGAAGAGTTCAAGTATGCCTATCAATGGGGATTAAATGCAGTTCAAGTAGCACCCGACTACACTCGGATGTATTTATTGCTGGCGAGTACTGCTAAGGCGTTAAACAAAGACGCCAAACCATTTTGGGTGCAGTTCATGAGTCAAGAACCACAAGTCGCCAATCTTCAGGATTTGAAAAGTGCGATCGAGGGTTGAAACAGTTTTGTGAACCTTGGTGTTGCACAATGGTGAAAAGTTGACATGGAGGCTTCCGTGGGGTAATCTTGAAAACTGATTATGACATTGAAAACACCATGGAGGATCTAATGTCTTTGAAAACCTTACCTACATTTGTAGCACTTGCTGCATTGGCCACTGCTTGTGGTGAAAAAGAAGAAGATACTGCAGTTGTTGAAGAACCAGCATCTGAGCCTACTTCTGAGCCTTCTACTGAAGACACGACCAGCACTTACACCATCACTCCTGACAACTTACTGTTCTCATTCATGAACGGTTACGTTGGAAACGACATTGCTCCAGTGACTTTTGCAGGTACAACTGAAGCCTTCTCAGGTTCTTTCTCTTTGATCTTGTTCGATTCTGCCGCCAGTGATTTCTGTGCAATCGATTGGACATTTGATGCAGACAGCAGTGAGAATGATGATGACTACACAGATGGTATGGTACCTGACGGA
>CBFICN010000127.1:0-10973 GCA_965661045.1 uncultured Myxococcota bacterium | reverse complement strand
GTTGAGCGCAAAGGGGTGCCAAGTACCGATGGTGGGTTTGAGACCTATCTCCATGATTTCACCGAAGCAGAGTTTGTAAACATGGAATTGCACAATGTGAATTTGGTGGATGCAGGCGTCATCGTATGCCACGTATTTGTAGATTTTCGTGCAAAGTCAAACGACCTGATGCGTCACGATCGTGGGTGGGCAAAGTTGACTGTAAAGCGTACAGGCAACGCTTGGAAACTGGCGAAGTTTGATATGCCAGAGCAAGAAGTACTGACCACTTCAACGCCTGCATTTGCTGACGTTACAGAAGCTTCGGGCTTAGACACGGTACCGCTGTTCGATCGCTTGGAAGCATTGCGTCGTGGTGGATATGCCATCACTGTTGGTGATGTGGATGCCGATGGCGATGCGGATGTGTATGTTGGCGGGTGGGGCAAGTCCCAACTCTACCGCAACAATGGGGAAGGCAAGTTTGAAAACATCACTGAACAAGCAAACTTGGGCAAAGTGGATCGTGTGAAAGCGGCAGCCTTGGTTGACCTTGACAACGATGGTGACAAAGATTTCATTCTGTCACGGTTCATCGATGACAAATCAGAGGACCTGCTGTTGTACTTAAACGACGGCCAAGGCAAGTTCGAAGAGCAGCCAAATGCCATCACCAAAGATTTGGATTACGATCGTGCAATGCCGTTGACAGTTGCAGACTTCAACAACGATGCCAAGCTTGACTTGTACGTTGGTTTTCCGGGGGCGCGTGACTTCACTTATTTGGATGCAAAGCCAAACAGTTTGAACACACATGGTTTGTTCATGAACGATGGTCTTACTGAAGGGATCCACTTCTCGGATGCAACGTTGGCGTCAGGACTGGATGTGAAGCCCAGTGAACGCGTCGGATTGGCTGCGTATCCACATGCTTCTGTGAAGGCAGACTTCGATGGCGATGGCAAAGTTGACTTGATGATCGCCGATGACCGTCGTGGTGTGAGCCAAGTGTTCAAAAATGATGGTTCTGCGACATTTGATGAAGTATCCAACACTGCAAACCTTAAAAATGAAGGTTGGGCAATGGGGGTTGCGGTTGGCGATTATGACAACGATGGTCTTCCGGATATCTATTATTCAAACATCGATTTCTTGGCTGCCAAGCGTATCTCAACAGCGTTGGGTGAAGACGGTGTCAATACGTTCCACGGAAACAAACTGTACCGAAACTTGGGCAATGGTGAGTTTGAAGACGTGACAGACACCGCTGGTGTTGGATGGGCTGGCGAAGCAACCGCTGGTTCAATGTGGATGGACTATGACAACGACGGTGACTTGGATTTGGTCGTCTTGAATGGTTTGTGGACAGGCCCTGGCGATCAAGATTTGTCAAGCATGTTCAACCAAGCATACATGGCTGAGGTTTTGATTGAGAAAACGGATCTTGAACGTGCCCAAGCACCATTGGATGTCGATGCCATTTCGCTTCGCAATCCAGGCTTCAACAACATGATCATTCAAACGTTGAC
The DNA here is from genome assembly GCA_965661045.1 of uncultured Myxococcota bacterium. Taxonomy (GTDB): domain Bacteria; phylum Myxococcota_A; class UBA796; order UBA796; family UBA796; genus CAJWHX01. The sequence continues at coordinate 9,465 of CBFICN010000127.1, read as the reverse complement.
CCACTACACTGGTGACTTGACCGATGTAACGGCCAAAACGTCTGCTGATGTACCGTCACTGTCTTTGGGTGGAAATCAGCGACACGCCGTTTTCCGCAACAACGGAGACGGTTCGTTTACTGAGGTGAGTTATTTGCTTGGTTTGGACAGCATTGACGACGGATACATGCCGGCTTTTGCAGATGTCAACGCCGATGGAAAGGTCGACATCTTGGTTCGCAACTGTGATCCAGGTACTGAGCATTACCAATATCCATCCTTGCGCTTGTTTGAAAACCGCATGGAAGGTGCAGGGAATGGTTTGCGCATTGCCGTTGAGGGAGATGGCGTGAACAGCAATCGCGATGCTGTTGGCACCAAGATTCAAGTTCGAATTGGTGATTCTGTGATGGTTCGTGAGATTGATACTGTAGCCGGTGCATCACAAAGTGAAATGGCAGCCTTCTTTGGATTGGGCCAGAACACTGTAGCCGACGAAGTGACCATCACTTTCCCATCTGGCAAGCAGCAAGTGCACCAGAATGTTGCAATGGGCGCACACACTTTTGCTGAGTAAGTATGTCAATTGACAGTTTGGTGGGGAGTACACAAAATGGTGTACTCCCCATTTTCAATTTGGGTTTGCTGTGCTGTATCTATATGATCGCCTGTGAGCAGACAGTCACTCAACAGCCACCGAAGAAGGTTGCTGCACACGTTATGGTGCATGTACCAACCCAGAACGTTCAAGTGGGACGCGATGGGAGAGAAGGGGACGTGCCCTACGACGAACGGCCTAAGCATTGGGTGACGGTGCAGGCTTTTTACATTGCTCAAACGGAAGTGACCAATGCACAGTTCGCAACGTTTTTGAATGAGGCCAAACTCGATCCAGCCCAAAGCATACAGTTGGTGGGGTACAAAGGCAATTCAATTCGCCCCACCCAGATCATTTACACTGGAAAACGATATCGTGCAGCTCTTGGAAGAGAGCGCCATCCGGTTTCGACGGTCACGTACGAAGGGGCGCGTTTGTATTGTGAATGGTTGAATGGACGTTTGCCCACCGAGTTTGAATGGATGGCCGCGATTCGCGCGGGCAGTGCGTCGAGGTATCCATGGGGAGACAGTCCAGACGTCGACAAAGCAACGTGGGCACAAACGTGGAATGGAGCGATGCCGACAACGGAAGTGGGCAGTCATCTACCAAATGCCTATGGAATTTATGACGGCATGGGGAATGTTTGGGAGTGGACATCGAGTTTCTATTTGCCCTACGATGGATCTGCAAAAATGGACGATGGCAAAGAGCGTCGTGTGTTGAAAGGGGGAGATTGGTATGTCAACCCCGTAGACCTCTCCGTCTATACACGTTTTGTCTTGGAGCCGACTGTTCGTGGGTTGATGGATGGTGGGGTGGGTTTTCGCTGTGTTGTGGAGGCGGAATGAGTTGGCTGTTGTGGCTGTTGGCTTGTCAATTAGAATCTACTACGTCGCAGACTACGATTCATCGAACGCAGTTGACGGTTGAACAAGTGGATGAATTGACCGTGCGGATGCGTGATGATTGGACGATACCAAAGACGACACTGTTGCCACAAGTTGAGCACAGCAATCCAGTGGTGTTGGAGGCAGAACGGCTTTTTCAAGCGAGTCAAGGGATGGAAGCGGCCAAGATGCTACTGGAATTGATAGAGCGTGATCCAGAGCTTGTTTCAGCACATTCTTTGTTGTCTGCGGTCATGACTCAGCTCGGTGATTTGGAACAGGCAACCGCGGCCGCACAAAAAGTGGTTGAACTCTCTCCATCTGCGTGGAGTTACTGCAATCTTGGTACGATTTATGTCTTGGCTGCTTCTTTTGAAGAGGGCAAACGCGCTTTTGAAAGGGCATTGAAATTGGATGCCAAGTACTTTTTGGCGCTTCGCAATTTGGCCAGCATCGCCTATCAGGAAAAACGCTATGCCGATGCAGAGGCCTATTTTCGTCAATTCATTCGAATTGATCCCGAAGACACGTATTCCTATGTCGCTTATGGACAAGTGCTGGCTGAACAAGGGAAACTTGACGCGGCCAAGGAAGTCTATCTCTATCGACTGCAAGAACTGGAGTGGGACGGTGAGTCTAGACGAAGGACACCCAGTGGGTTGACACTCGATTTGCCATTGGCATTGGCAGAAGTGTATAAGCGTCAGGGGCAATACGAGGAAGCCATTCGTTGGTTTTTACAGACCATTGAGTGGTCTTGGGTATACGAAGGCTATTGGACCAGTGAAGAATCCTATGCAGATCAAGCCTATACACGACTGATCAAACTCATTCAATCTCTCCCCGGTGAACAAAGACAACAAAGAGTGACGGAACTGATGACATGGTTTGAAGGCAAACAACAAACCATACCGGTGCTGAAACAAGATGTGGAAAGGGAGAAGTTTACACAGTGGATTCAGGTTCTGCGTCGTTGAGACAAGTGGGACCATAGGTGTGCAAATAGTTCTTTAGTTTCATTTTGCGCTTGGTACTGTCCGATGTCATGTATCGGATCTTGCCAAAGATGACCCGTTCAGTCCATGCTCGATCAAAGCGTCCAAAGGTCCACATGATGCCACTGTAAGAGTTTGGATCGCGGCCGTCCAACGCGTATTTGTTGTTCAACTCTTCCAATATATGGATCGCGTCTTGTGGTGTTTTGGTCCAATGCAGAACTTTTTTTGCCCAGAGCATCCGAAGGTAATTGTGCATCCGACCTTCTTTGACGAGTTGGCGTTGCGCGGCATTCCAAATGGGATCGTGGGTGTGGGCTTTTTCGAATGTTTCTAAATCATAGATGTAGCCCCTCGAGTCGTCGAGGTGTTCTTCCATTGTGGTTCGTGCCCACTGGGGCAAACTTTCATAGGTTGCATAGTCTGGGTCATGGTGACAGTAGACAAACCCCAGATCCCTCCACGTAATAATTTGATCCAAAAAGGCTTCAACATAGGAGGGGAGATTCCACCAGCCGGCTCTTGAACCAGTGGCTTTGGTTTCGACCATGTCGGGTGTCCAACTGTGGGCAGTCCAAATGCGTTGTACCATTTCGTGCGCTGAAATGTGTCCAAAGTGAAGATAGGGAGATAGACCAGAGCTTGGATCATTGTCAGCAGATTGACGATCAGTATCATACTTGGTCAGTCCATTTTGTATAAAGGCTTTCAATCGAACGGTGGCGTGCGTGTGCCCTCCGGTGCGATCAGCAACTGGCAATATGCTGTGATCAATAGGGAGCGTAGCCAAGTCCAATGCCCCAATGTCTTGATGGAAGTATTCAAGTGTTGTTCTGTCAAAGTGTTCTTCGGTAGGGGTGTACTCTTGTAGCAGTGTTGAACAAGGGTGTTCAACCGGAAAGTCACTCAAAAAAGGTTGGATTGTTTTTTGGAGATGACGCCGAAAAGAGTGGGCGGTGGTAAAAAACTTGTCGGTGTTCCAAACGGGGTATATGCCATTGCCGTCAACTTGTTGAAACTGCACCGGGCATTTCTGAGCAACGAGGGTTGTCATCTTTGGCAAAAAGAACGCTGGGAAATAATCGGTGATGACTGCTGCAGACTGTTCAATCAATGACCAAAGAATCTCCTTGATCGGAAGACTGGGGGTTTCCAGACAGGGAATGTAGGTCACTTTTGTCTTGGAAAAACTGTGCTGGTTGTTGCGCATCCCTTCGCGAACAAACTGGTGAAATCGATCGCAGGCCCAACGGTAATCCATTCGAAGGCCTTCGAACACGATCAGTCCTTTATTGTGTTGATTGGCCAATTCAATGGCGTGTTCCAACGCAAAGTTGAACGTGGGGCGTCGAGCCGATGTCATCCAATACAGAATGTAGGGTTTTGAGTCATCAATCGGGCGATCATTGAGGGCTTTCAGTCGAACTGGATGCATGGTGGCTCCATGTTTGTTGGGAAGGTGAACCAAAGGACAGCAAATAGAAACCCCAGCGAAGATGCACCGGATGAGGGCACCGCTGGGGTACGAATGTCACTAGAATGGAAGCGAGCGCTCAGTGGAACAAATGTCGAAGTCGCTCGATGGCCTTGTATTCAATTTGTCGGACGCGCTCTTTGGACAAAGAAATGTGTTCACCAATTTCGCGCATGGTCTGTTTGGGGTTGCCATCCAGTCCGAAGTGATGAATCAAAATGTACTGCTCACGGCTGTCCAAATAATCGGAAAATTTGGTGTGAATGAGCTGCAACGCTTCTTGGTGCTCCAGTTCATCTTCAGCCACGTTGGCATCACTGGGCAGTGTGTCCATCAGCGCGTTTCCATCAGGGTCTTCTGCATCCAATGAAATGGCAGATTGTTGCTTGAGCAGCATGTTCGCACGTTTCAGACTCATTCCCAAGCCGTTGGCGATTTCTTTGAGGTTGTACTCTTTGCCATCGTTGATGTACTGTTCGATGACTGTTAACAAGTTGCGCGTCTGTTCAATGGCACCGCCGGGAATGCGAATCAGTCGACCGGTATTCTCGATGCAACGCGTAATCTGTGCGCGGACCCACCAGCGAGCGTAAGTGGTGAAGCGGATTTCTTTGCTGGGATCAAATCGCTTGGCTGCTTCAAGTAGACCAATGTAGCCTTCTTGGAGAAGATCTTCGGAGTGCATGCTGCGCCCACTCATTTTGTTGCTTTCGATCTTTGCGATGTGCTCAGCACTCATTGCCAACTCCCAACGAATATCGTCAGCTTTGGATTGTAAACGAGCAGTTTTGTGGGCAAGTCTCTTCAATGAACGGTCGGTTTGGCTGCGTTCTTTGAGGAGTTCAATGCAGTTTGCGAATTCCATCAATCGACTGGCATTGTGTTTGCGTGGTTGATCTGTAATGGCCAACAGGGTGGGTCGAAAGTCTTCGATGGTCATCAGTTTGGCTTCCAACTGTTCTTCAAGTTCAATGATGCGGAGAGCCAGATCTTGTTCAAGTTGAAGATTCATTTTGCGTTTGGTCATAAGACACCTTTGTTGTGGGTATACTGTTCAAAAGCAGTATTGCTATTCAAATACTATTCAATATTTTTTAGTTTGACAAGGTTTTGGGTAAAATAGGCAGTATATTGACTATTATGTCACGAAATGTCTCTAAAAAATCTAATTTGTAGTCAAAAGTGATCGCAATCTTTATTGTAAATGGGTCGAAGACTTCAAATATCTCTTTGAATAGGTTATATGAAATAACGATTGGTAATTGTAGAAGTATTCTCTTCGCGTCGTTTCTCTTTATAAACACCGTTGGTTGAATGACAAAATCTCCGCGAAAAATTAGCATTGGCAAACTTTCAGAGGCCACAAACGTTCCGATTCCAACCCTTCGAACTTGGGAGCGTCGGTACAACTTTCCGGTTGCAGAGCGTACGGAGGGCAATCATCGTTTGTACGATGTCTCGTTGGTCCCGCATCTGCGTCTGGTGGTACAGATTTTGGCGAAGGGGCACCGTGCCAAACAAGTCATGGGACTGTCTGTGCAAGAACTACAGGTTTTGTTGGGAGAGACGAATTCTGTTGATGAGCCGAATACTACGCAAAATCAAAATTCCTCATCGTCTGTAGAGGTCGATGAAGTGTCGAACTTGTTTGACATTTGGTTGGATGATGTCCGCGCCCTAAACTCCAACGCTTGTCTGGGACACTTCCGTTTGGCTTTGTCACAGCTTGGCCTGCGTCGATTTGTTCTGGAACGTATCGTCCCCTTTGTCTCTACGATTGGATGCGCGTGGCACGACGGAAATCTACAGATATTTCAAGAGCATTTTGCGACGCGTCTCATCAGCCAATTCTTGGAAGAGCACTGGCAGTTGATCAACGCCAGCAACAAAGCCGGTGCTGACAACTCTGTCATCATCAGCAGTCACCCTCTTGAAAAGCACACGCTTGGTTTTCATTTGATAGCCAGTATGCTTGTATTGGAAGGCTTTTCTGTGGTTGTACTTGGCAACAACACACCCGTTGATGAAATCGTTGCCTGCGCAGAGCAGACGAAGGCCGTCGCGATTGCACTGACGTTCTCTATCACAATGAATTCAACAGATGTATTGCACTTTCTTGAAGAACTGGACATGCGAATCACCAACCATTCGAGCTTGCAGCCGATGATGATCATGGGCGGAAGTGGTACTCCGCCAGAAGCTTCTCGTCGATGGTTGGTACATCAGAATCTTCCTACAATCGGTCGTATCATTCGGGAACATAGAATTTAATGCACTTATAGTGCACGTTGTATGTGCAACATTATAGAGTGAAAATGTTCACGTCCTATTCAATATATGTTCGTTTTAGGTTTTGAACAGGTTTTGTTGACCTGCTTTTGAACACACAATCCTGTTTGAATACCTCGGTGATCACAGATACAGTATAGATACTTGTCATCGGAGGTCAGATGTTGATGCGTAAATTGTTGTGTGCCGGATTGCTGCATATTGGACTAATGGGGTTGAGAGCGACACCTGTTGAGGCTTCAGAGCCCACGATTGAAGAGATTTTGCGAAAGGCAGACGATTTGTTTCGACAAGAACATTCCATTGTGACAATGGAGATGACTGTCAAAACGGCTCGATATGAACGCAGTATGAAGATGAAAGCCGTTTCGTTGGGTACTGAAAAGACAATGATTACCATTTTGGAGCCTGCAAAAGAAGCCGGTACGGTTACTCTCAAGGTTGACAACAATATCTGGAATTATTTACCCAAGGTTGATCGCGTCATGAAAGTACCATCTGGTATGATGGGTGGTTCTTGGATGGGATCTCACGTATCCAATGATGATTTGGTTCGAGAGAATCGTTTTTCTGAAGATTTTGATGCGACGTTTGTACACACGCCAGACGACGGTAATCCTGAACGAATTTACGAAATTGAGCTGGTTCCCAAAGAAAGTACAGCCGTTGTTTGGGGGAAGATTGTCAGCCGCAGTCGTGAAGACTTGTTGCCGTTGGACGTCAAATATTATGATGAAGACGGTACTTTGAAGCGCATTGATAAGTTCGAAGAGATCAAAGAATTTGGTGGTGTTCAGTTGCCAACCAAATTCTCAGTGATTCCTCAGGACAAAGAAGGTGAGTACACGACGATGACCTATACCAGCGTTGATTTTACAACCCCAGTGTCTGCGAGTCTCTTTTCTCTGCAAGGCTTACGCAAGTAGAATCCATGTCATTCTTGTTTCATGTGGCGTGGCGCAACGTATGGCGCAATGGTCGTCGTACTTGGATTACGGCCACCGCGATGGCAGTGTCAGTGGCCATTTGTATTTTTCTTTCCGCGTTTACCAATCAGTTTTACGAAACTTTTTTCGATCTGTTGGTGACGCAGAAAATGGGGCACATTCAGATTCAAAATGCTGAGTATGCCAACGGTAAGGCATTGCACGATACGATTCAAAATGGAGAGACCCTCATTGAACAGATTCGCACACAAGATGGTGTGAGTTCGGTGTCGGCCAAACTGTACGGCAACCTCCTGGTGTCTGGGAATGAAGATTCAGCAGGTGCACAAGTTGTCGGTGTGTTGCCCGCATCAGAAAAAGGTACGCGGTCTGCCGATGAGCAGATCGTAGAGGGAACGTACTTGTCCGAAATCTCAAACAAAGAGGTGATCGTTGGGATCAACCTGTTTGAAGAGCTTGAATTGAAGGTGGGTGAAGAACTGTTTGTGTATACTCAAGCTTCCGATGGTTCGATGGCCTATGACCTATACAATTTGGTCGGTGTGTACAAAAGTGGCGCCACGATGTTGGATCGGGGAATTCAAGTCCACGTATCTGATTTGCAAGAACTGTTGGTTTTGCCGGCGCAATACCATGAGATTTTGGTAACCGATACAGATTTAGAACACATTTCGTCTTTGCAGGAATCTGTGGAGTCATTGCTTGGCGCAGGGGATACCATCACGGTGAAAACTTGGTGGGAAAGTTCTCCACAAACCAAAGAGATGATGGCGATGCAAGACCTCAGTTCTGTCATGTACCTTGGCATCATTTTCTTCATTGCTGGGTTTGGCATTTTGAACACGATGTTGATGGCGGTCTATGAACGTACCAGAGAGATTGGTGTCATGATGGCGCTTGGACTGCAACGTGGACAGATGATTCAAATTATTGTTGTGGAAAGTGCGGTCTTGGCTGGATTGGCCAGTCTGTTGGGTGTTTCTATGGGTGCGCTCATCAATTATTATTTGAGCATCAAGGGATTGGATCTCAGTGGTGGAACAGGAGAGCCTTTGCAGATGATGGGGCTGAACTTTGATCCCATCATGCTGGTCTCCATGCAGGTTGGTACCTATTGGGTACCGGTGGTGGGGTTGTTTGTCATTGCAATGGCCTCAGCGTTGTGGCCAGCCTATCGAGCGTCTAGACTCAATCCTGTTGATGCGATCCGGAGCGAATGATGTTGTTTCAATTGGCTTATCGAAATCTTCGTCGAAATTTGCGTCGGACGTTGATTACCTCTGCAGCTGTGTCGGTTGGGATGGTGGTGTTGGTGTTGTCCAATACGTTGCGGGCTGGTCAATACGACGACATGATTTCTTCAAGTGTGTCTCAATTGGCCGGTCATGTGGTGATTCAGCACCCTGAGTATCAAGAAGAGCAAGAAACGGAATTGGTGGTCGAAAAACGCATTGAACTGGTTGACGAACTTCAAAAGGCGTTGCCAGATTCAGTCATTACCACACGCACTCGATTGGGTGGAATTTTGGCTTCCTCAAGTTCTCCAACGGTGGTTTCTTTGACTGGGGTATCGCCCAGCGCTGAGCAAGCGGTTTCCGATATAGCCTCCAAAATGGTTGTCGGCAGTTGGGTTCAATCGGACCCCAGAAGCATTGTGGTGGGCGAAAACATGGCGGAACTGTTGCAAGCAGACTTGGGTGATCGGTTGGTTTTTACAACATCTGTTGAGGGGGAGATGAATTCTCATCTGTATCGGTTGACCGGTGTTTTTCGTACGGGCGCAGAAGAGGTGGATGCCTTTGTGGGCTACGTTGACATAGCATCGTTGGATAAGTTGCTGGGTCGACCCAACACGGCGAATCAAATCGCTGTTCATTTATCCAATGCTGACCAGACGGCACCGATACTTCAGCAAGTGCAATCCCTCGTACCTCAGTATACAGAGCAACCTTTAGCAATCGATCCTTGGCAGACGGTCTTACCCGACGTCATTGCAATGATCAATGTGGATCAAGTCAGCAATGAAATCATTTCCATATCGTTGATGTTCATTGTGGCCATGGGAATTTTGAACACCATGTTGATGAACGTATTGGAACGAAGCAAAGAATTTGGTGTCTTGATGTCCATTGGTTTAAAGCGGGGTGCCTTGTTTCGAATGATTTTGCTGGAAGCCAGCATGATTGGTGTGTTGGGTGGTGTTCTAGGTGCTGTTTTGGGTATCTTGGTTTCCTATCCTTTGGTGAGCAGCGGTTGGGATTTGTCCAGTATGATGGGGGGCGGTATGGCGCTC
>CBFICN010000126.1:0-11110 GCA_965661045.1 uncultured Myxococcota bacterium | reverse complement strand
AGTTTGACGTTATTCTGAATTATACAACGAGGCATTTATGATCATTTTACTATCGGGCATTGCCTTCGCTTGAAGCGGTGGCTGAAGCACTCAGCAGGTCCAGGTTGGATCTACACAAATCATTCCCACATTGGACTCCAAGTTCCGATTTTCCAGCAATCTATCTGTCATGCGACGGCAGGAAGGTCACCTTTTTTCTTGCGAAGAGGTCAGTCCACAACTGTGTGATACTGCCTTGGAAGAGGGTGTTGAAATACCCGAATTAATGGAAGACAAACGGCTGTTTGGCGTCAACTGGCAGCAGTCTTTGAGTTACGCATTGGATTTGAACAATCAGTTTCAGATCAATGTACCGTTGGTTGTTCAAGCGAAGGACTATACCTTTACTCGGGTAGACAACGGGCAAGTGTACACTGCACCCGATGGCTATACCGAACTGTTTCATCCCGATCAAACGACGGTTGGGTTTGGCGACGTACAGTTTGCAGGTCAGCACTATTGGTTTTTGCCCACACTTGTACTGGGCGCTGAAGTGGGTGTGAATCTGCCGACAGCATCGACCAAGTTTAATGAGTATTCTCTGCTGGAATTCCATCAGCCCTTGGGAACAGGAACGGTTGTGCCCACGGGTCGATTCATTTTGTTTTCTCGAGGGGAAACCCAAGGGGTACTTTCGTCGACGGCGCTTCAATTGCCGCTTTATGAAAACTCTGAGGCCTATCGGACAGGCTCGAGTGCTTCTTTTGACATCGGATACTGGCGACGATTTAGCGAACAGGATGTCGTATTGCTCAGCCAACTGTCGGTGCAACACGAAAATAGAGACCGCTGGCATGACCAATTGATTCCTTATTCACACCGTTCCTTTGTGAGAGGGGCACTGATGGGGACCTATGCTTTTTCAGACTCTTTAGAAGGGATGATGCGAATGGAAATTCAATTGCATCGGCAGGTTTGGGAAGACGACACAACCGGTTTGGAATCCCTGTCGACACCGGTGTTCAATGTTGGCTTGACTTGGCTGTAAGCACACATTGTGTTGGTTAGGATAGGGTAGACAGTTCTTTCTGTACCGCTTCGAGCAAGACCTCGACTGAAGCTGGTTTGGGAATGCGGTCGTGGACGATGTCCCCAAGTATCGATAGCAGTTCAAAGTCGGTGCAAGCGGTGTGGGCAAGCACTTTGGGGGGTGAGGGACGTTTATCCAAAAAGTCCAGTATGGCAATCCCACCCAAATGTCTCAGGGTGTCTTGGTATTCCTTTGCACGGGGGCCCAGACTGTCTGCAATCCGTTTTCCCAACGGTAGAAAAATATCCATGACAACCAAGTCCGCCGTGTGTTCATCGAGCCATTGAATGCTGTCGTGTGCTGTTTCCGTTACCGCGATAGAGCACTCGGGAATGGCTTCTTCTAAAATTTCGATGGCCAACGCCAGATTGTAAGGTTCATCGTCAATAAACAGAATCTGTGGCATGAACTCTCCAATTTTGTCGTGTCTTTACAGGGTTATTCGGATAGATATAGCATTATGGAACACGATTTGTGGCAGCGCAGTATCATTTATTCAGTGGAGCATCGCATTTTGCGTTGGGTCGCTCTCTCTTTATTTCTAGGAACGACTGCTTGCTCCGAGCCTTTTGAGGTGGACCGTCACGATTTGATTGCACCGCGCATACTGGGTGTACGTCATGCGGACGGTGGAATTGAGGTGCAAATTTGGAATGGCTGGGGGGTATATCATCAAACCCATCCGAGAATTGAATGGTTGGACAACGAGGGCACTGTTCTCAACCATCCAGCGAATCGTGACGGCGAATCTTCGTTGCGGTGGTCCGTTGTTGAGGGTGAAGTGTTGCCCAGTGCTGTTCGATATACCGACCCAGATGGGGGCACCCATCGTGCAACGTTTGATTTGATTCCATCATCGGTAGAACTCACCGCTCAGGTGTATCAATTGCCTTCAGTTGAGGACTTTACACTGGATGCTCGACTGACACAAGAGGGCACGCTCGTGGATGGAGGGGTGGCTTCAGATGCTGTTCGGATTGCGATGGAGGTGGCTGGAGATTCTAGAGAATTGGCCAAAATTCGGTGGATGACCGCAAATGGGGTCGGCACCTTTTTGGAGCGCTCCGCACTGGAAACCGACTTTTTCCGCGCCAACGTATTGATGGATCGCGATGAACTCCTAGAGAATACGGCCATCGATGCAGAACAGGCGACGCTGTTTGCCCTGTATGTGGATGGTGAGGGTGGCAATCAATGGACTTGGATGGACCTTTTTTATACCGTCGAACCAAGGATCCCACACGGAAACCGTTGGCTGATTGTGGATGATGTACCTGAAGATTGGAGCAATGCTGACCCCTTGTCAGCCGAATTGTTCTGGGATGAAGCAGCACAGGATTGGGAACTGGTGAATCTTAGCGTGGATCCAACCGACTCAGTCGTGCCTGATTGTGCGCCTGTGACTTCGGAAGTTGCACTCTATTTTCAATGGACTTGGTTGGAACAGGGGTATTGTACCATCGAAGAAGTCAATGGACTTCGTATTGCTTTGGAGACCGAGCGATGATGTGGTGGTCTTTGGTTGGGTTGGCTTTGGCAGACAGTCACACGGTTCAGTTGATTGAGGTGGGTACCGATCTCCCTGTGGTGGCCACCGTAGAGTGTGGAGAACAGCGCGTACAAAGCAATTTGGACGGGGTACTGACCATCGATGTTCAAACAGTGAAATGTGAAACGTTGCGCATTTACAGTGAATACCACCACGAAGTGCAGTTGTCGGTCTTGGATTTTCAATCGATGTCCAGCATTCCATTGCGTCCGTTGAAGCGTCAAGAAACCGTATTGATTGAAGAACAACGTGCCCCTGCTCATGCGCAGAGTTATGGGTTGGATGCCGAGACGATGGAGCGAACACCAGGGGGCTTCGATGATCCCATTCGCCTGATTCAGTCTTTGCCCGGTACAGTATCGACCCGTGAATATGGACCAAACGCGGGGTCGGTCATCCTCCGAGGTGCCGCGCCCAATGAAAGTCGATTGTACATTGATGGGGTCGAAGTTCCGTATCTGTATCACTTTGATCAGTACGCTTCCATTTTGCCCACCAAACTGGTAGACAACGTTTTGATTTACCCTTCCAACTTTGGGACATCGTATGGCGATGCCATCGGTGGAATCGTAGCGTTGGAATCCAAAGAAGCCAATGCGGAAGAAAGCACTGTCTATGCTCAAGCCAATCTGATTATGGCCGGGGTGCAAGCGACCACACCGGTGACCATTAACGGAGAGGCGGCCGGTGTACTATCCATCAGCGGCCGTCGTTCCTTCGCTGATCTGTATGAGTCGAGCAATGAACAGTACAGTTTGTGGCCCGCATTTTCAGACTATGTGCTTCGATATGACATTCGAAATGCGGAAGGGCATCACTTTCGGTGGACCGCTCTGGGCTCGATGGATAAGTATGGCCGATACATTTACGATGCCGATGAACTGGACCCTTATGAGCGTAGCGTCAACCCAAACTTAGAAATGAAGCGTCGTTTTGATGGGGGCGTATTCCGTTGGGACTGGCGCAGCAAAACCTATCGCGCACGAACCTCTGTGGCAGCGATGCGGGATGATTGGCGGGCAAGTTTGGCATCCTTGGAAGGTGGCAGCGATCGCCAACAGCGGTTGGATCGATACACGTGGGTACGGCATGAGTCAATCGTCATCCGAGATGACGTTGAGTGGTCTGTCGGGTTTGATCAGCGACTTGGTCAGGTGAATCAGCAAGTGGACGCATCCACACCGAATCCGGTCATTCAAAATGACGCGCCATTGTTGGCACAGGGTGTCGCGTTGGATCGACAACTGTGGGAATGGCGACAAGGGATTTGGGTCGAGCCCCGAATCAACATGGGAGATTGGCGTCTTGTGACGGGGCTGCGTGTACAGGCACTTCCGTTGTCTCAGCAGGCGGTGTTGGATCCACGGATCCAAGTTCATCGTCAATTTGCTTCAGGAAAGTGGCACCTTGCAGTGGGGCGCTACCACCAAAGTCCACCCTTTGATCAACCTGAATTGCAGCAATTTGCCACTTCAGAACAAGCCTCAACTGGATTTGAATGGCGCATATCCGATGCCTTCGTCGTGGGTGGGGATGTGTGGGCCAAACAAGTGCGAGACAAGTGGTATCGAGAGCCAAATGGCCAAACCTTATTGGTGGGTGAAGAGGCTGTGGGAGGCGAAGCGTACATATCTTCTCGTTGGGGTGACACGGAGCAATGGGACGGTCGTGTCGGACTGTCTTCGGTCAATGCCAGATTGGTGTATCAAGACGAACGCCATCGCTCTCCGTTTTCACAGCCATTCTTTGTCAATGCGATGCTTGGATGGCATTCGGACAGTTGGACCATCGGTGGACGCTATAGGATTTCGTCTGGATTGCCGATTGTGGAGCCTACAGATGCGGTTCTCAATGCCAACCAAGATGTGTACATGCCGGTTTGGTCGACCTTTCCAACTGGTCAGATGCCCATTTATCAAAAGATTGACGTGCAAATTGCCCGTGTGTGGAAACTGCGAAACTCTGTGTTGAAGGCCTATTGTGAGGCTTGGGCAGTACCGTCATCGAGCAATTACCTCTATCCAATTTACAACTACAATTTTACCGAGTCTCAACTGGTCGTCGGTCCGGCATTTGTGCCGTTGATTGGAGGATCCTGGGAGCGTTAAGACACTGTGATTGGGTAGAGTCATTGTGGTGTCTGTTGGATCACAGTACCGAGCGTAGAGTTGGCATTGGGTGTCAATGGTTGTATCGACGTTTTCCGTCGTAGCCGCCCCAGTAATACGTATCGTCTCGATGGGCTACGCGATCGGATGACTTGTTGCGTCGACTTCGAAGTCGCAATTCCCACTCTTTGAGTCTCAGTTCCCACTCTCTGAGTTCTAAACTTTGGCTCTGTAACTGCAACTCCTTGTCTTTGAGTGCCTGTTCTCGCAACTGAAGTTGGCGTTCTCGTTGCTCCAAACTGTGAATTTTTGTGGTGAGCACTTGCTCCTTGCTCTCCAGGAGGGTTGCCTTTTCGCGAAGTCGTTGTGCCTTGGCGTTGAGGTGTTCTTGGGTGTGTCGCAACTTTTGTTGTTTGTGCTGTTCTCTTTGCCGTTGCTCTGTTTCTTGTTGGCGGTATCGATTGGGTGGAACGTCTTCCAATATGGCACTTGCTTTGCGTTTGTCCGCGGAAAAAGTAAAACTTTCAATGAGTCGATATTGCTGATTGCGTTCTTGAATGTAGGGGGCAATGACTCGTAAAGCCTTTAGTTTGTCGCTGGCAAAAGAGAAATCTTCGAGAATCTCAATGCTTTGATCAATGGTCAACGTGGTGTTTTGAGGCAAGGATTTCAAAATCCGAACTTGGTCATCGCTGAAACTGGTGTGTTCAAGCGTATTGCTCAACTGAGTGAATTCGGTGCTTGGCATCGCTTCGGCGGTCCATAAAGAAAGTAACATCATCCACATAGTGTCTCCTCGGGTTGGTTCTACTAAATCTACGAAGGTTGTTGAATCATTATTCAAAGTCGCATTCAAATTTCTCTGCTCGCTTCCGTGTGAATGTTGGGTGTAAACCGGTTAGCCTGTGACCATGCATGCTTTGGTTGTACAAGATATTGAAAAGTCCTATGGGGATCGCCAGATTTTGCGCGGCTGTTCATTTTTCGTCGCTCCCGATGAACGCGTCGGCATCGTTGGGGCAAATGGGGCCGGAAAATCGACGTTGCTTCGCATCATTTCGGGCGTGGAAGAGCCCAGTCACGGACACATACACTTGCCGGTTTCGGTGGCCATTTTGGATCAGAACCCAACGTTGACGGGGGATACGGTGGGTGATGCAGTTCGAGAAACTTCTCAATGGCATCAGGACCTCATCGATGCCTACAATCAATCCATTGTGGATGAAGATTGGGACACCATGACTGCATTGCAAGATCGATTGGACATTGTGGGTTGGGATATTTCTCACAACATTGACTCTGTCTTACAACGCGTTCAAGCCCCACCGGCAGATGCGTCGCTTGACAATTTGAGTGGTGGTGAAGTCAGACGGGTGGCGTTGGCGCGAACATTGCTTTCCAATGCGGATCTGTTGATTTTGGATGAGCCCACCAACCACCTCGATACGGAGACCATTGAGTGGCTGGAAGCCTTTTTGGCAGGCTACCGAGGTGCGGTTCTTTTGGTGACCCACGATCGCTATTTGTTGGAGCAGGTGGCCACGAGAATTGTTGAAGTGGAAGATGGCTTGTGTGTCGGATATGATGGATCCTACGGAGATTACTTAGTTGCATCGGCGGAGCGACAAGCGAGACTTCGTCAAGCCGAAGAACGCCGCTTGAAATTGATCGCACAAGAAGCCGCTTGGGCAGCCCGCTCTCCAGCAGCCCGGAGTACGAAGCAAAAAGCACGCCTACAGCGACTTGATGAATTGCAGAACCAACGTGCACTGTCATCAGAACGATCCATTGATTGGAACTTTGACACCGATGACCGATTTGGAGCGACACTGATGGAGGTCGAAGACCTTAGTTTGTCCTTTGGGGATAGAGAACTGTTCTCGGGTGCGACGTTTACAATTTCACCCAAGGAACGAATCGGAATTGTTGGCCGAAATGGAACGGGAAAATCTTCTTTATTGAAAATTCTAACGGGTGAATTGCAGTCTCCAACAGGGCAGATTCACCGTCAGTCTCGGTTGCACATTGGGTTGTTGGATCAGAAACGCTCAGGGTTGAATCCGGACGACACGGTGTACGAGTCAGTGGGTGGGGCTGATTTTGTCGATGTACAAGGCAAGCGCGTACACGTGGTGGGCTTTTTGTCCAAGTTTTTGTTTGGTCGAACCATGCTCGATCAAAAAGTCTCTTTGTTGAGTGGCGGTGAACGGGCCCGTCTGCTGATGGCCAAACTGCTGCTTCAAGGTGCGAATCTGCTGGTGTTGGATGAGCCAACCAATGACTTGGATTTGTTGACCCTGCGGGCGTTGGAAGATGCACTGCTCGAATTCGGCGGCGGTGTACTGGTTGTGACCCACGATCGTGCATTTTTGGATCGTGTCTGTACTGGAATTCTGTCAATTGAAGACCAAGAAGTGGTGTCCTATGCTGACCGCAGTCAAGTGATGCGGGCCGCCCAAGAGAGAAAGCGCATCGAGCAAGAAGCACTACAAGCAAGCAAAGAGGCCAAGAAAGCCAAGAGTGTGGCGAAGACCGCACAACGAAAGGGGTTGTCTTACAAGCAAAAGCAAGAACTGGAGCAGTTGCCCGATCACATTGAAGCGCTGGAAACGCAGGTCGCAGATATTGACTCTACGTTGCTCGACCCAGCCACCTACAGCAATGCTGATATTTCGGTGAAAGCGCTGCAAGATCGCAAAGAAGAGTTGGAGTCAGAGATCGAATCGCTGATGGAACGCTGGGAGGAACTCAGTGAATTGTCCATGGAGTAGTGCAGTGTAGAGTTCTTTGAGTACTCCATTGTCCTACACTGTTGCAGCAAGTCATGGGGTTGCTCACTTTGGTTTACCTGCTGATATCCAACGCTTACAATAAGTTTTTTGGATCCACATCCAAGATCAGTTTTGCGCCGGTGATGTTGGTTTCGCGCAAAATGTGCCGTACTTGCTTGATCCAACGGCGAAAGAGTTTGGCATTGGTGCTTTTTAGAAGAATCTGCACTCGGTATCGCCCAACCAGTTTGGAAAGCGGTGCCATCGCCGGTCCCATAATGGTAATGTCCTTTGCATTTCGAGACAGTTGACGCATCAACCCTGCGACTTTGCCAGCTTCTGCACGCACCTTGTCGCGATCTTCACCTTCCAAGCGTATCAGAACCATTTTCGATGCCGGTGGATAACTGAGTAGACTCCGCTGATAGACTTCTTGCTGGTAAAATACTTGATCGGGATCCTCTAGGTGTTTTGCCGAGAGCAGTTTAAAGACAAAGTGATCGGGGTGGCGTGTTTGTACAAGCACATGTCCCGCCTGAGAACCACGACCAGCTCGTCCTGCGAGTTGGGTGACCAATGCGTATGTACGTTCAGCCGATCGAAAGTCTGGTAGGGTCAAGATGTGATCCACACCGATGACTGCTGACATGGTGACATTGGGGAAATCGTGTCCTTTGGCCACCAATTGTGTACCGAGCAGCAGTTGTGTTTTCCCAGTTCGAAAGGCTTCCAATATTCGATGGTGTGCCCCTTTTGTCGCAGTGGTGTCCGCATCCATTCTTGAAATTCCGACATCCGGAAAGAGCAATTGCAATTCTTCTTCCACTCGTTCGGTTCCGTAGCCAATTATGTCGATGGGTGTAGTGCAACGAACGCACTGTGTGTAGAAATCTTGATAGAACGAACAATAGTGACAAGTCACCTTTTGTGAGCGTCGGTGTAAGACGAGATTGATTCCGCAAGAGGGGCAGGTATAGGTGTGGCCACAGCCAGAGCACTCTACCACAGGGGCGTATCCACGACGATTGAACAAGACGATCGCCGATCCACCATTGGCAAACGTTTCTTTGAGGGCGATTTCCACTTCAGGAGAGATGATTTGCGTTGGTGGCTTCCCCCTCATGTCAATCAAGCTCATTTTGGGTACGGGCTTTGGGGTGGCGCGTTTGTTGATTCGAAGGAGTTCATAGCGTCCTTGATGGGCGTTGTACCAAGATTCTACACTGGGCGTTGCCGATGCGAGGACAACTGGACATTTCTCTTGAATTCCCCGAACGACAGCCATGTCTCGTGCGTGGTATCGAACACCATCCCCTTGTTTGTAAGAGTCATCGTGCTCTTCATCCACAATGATCAGCCCCAAGTTTGGAAAGGGGGCAAACAGGGCAGAACGGGCTCCCACCGCAACATCGGCTTCACCTGCACGAATCCGTCGCCATTCTCTCAACCGCTCAGTACCGGACAATCCACTGTGCAAACAGGCAACTCTTTCACCAAATCTCGCTTGCACTCGACCGATGAGCAACGGTGTCAAGGCAATCTCAGGTACCAAAATCAGACTTTGTTTGCCTTGGTTCAAGTAATGTTGGGCAGCCTGTAAAAAGACTTCTGTTTTTCCAGCACCCGTCACGCCGTGTAGCAGATAGGTTCGACTTTGATTTTGGCACATCGCTTCATAGGCGGCTTGCTGTTGATCGTTTAAGGTATGTGGTTGGCTGGAAGCCGGAAGGGTTTTGAATTCAGCAGAGCGTCGGTCTTCACGCTCTACAATTGCCACGTGTCCTTTTTTGGAGAGACGACGGACGGCGTCTTTGATGGTTGGTCCTTCTAAACGCGCCAATTCATCCAGTGCAATCTCGCCACCCGCATCGTGAATGGCGTTGATTGCCGCGATGGAACGTGCCCCTTTTACGATGTGAAAACTGTCTTCTGGTAGGGTCAATACGGCGATCTTGATCTTGGACTTTGGACCTTTGTTGATTTTGTCTTCAAAGCGTATGAACTCTTTTTTGCACAAGGCATCCAACAATCGAGTCACTTGGGCGTGGTCAAGGTTGTCCAACGAACGACTGAGTCCTTTGGAAGAGCGATTGGGTTTGGCGATGATCTCTCGCAAGACGGAGGTTTGATTTGCACTGCGCAAAGATTCTTCCGCCAGCGCGTTGACACCGGCTTCCGTTGCTGTGTACACTCGTAAACTTTTTCCTTTGTAGTCTCTGGGGAGGGCTGTTGCGATGACTTCCCCGAGACCGCTCAAGTAATAATTTCCGATCCATCGAAAGAATGGAATGCTCTCGCGATCAAATGCCGGTGTTGGGTCTAATATTCGCGAAATGGAGCGGACTGTGGTTAGGTGCGTTTCTTCCAAGAACTCAATGACGTATCCACTGACCTTTTGTCGTCCAAACGGCACCAAAACCGCATGTCCAACCTCTAAAGACATGCCTTTGGGAACCGAATAGGTGTATAGACCATCCAATGGAAGGGAAACCGCAATTTGAACGTAGGGCAATTTTTGTTGTTGAGTGGTCATGTTAGAATGTACAGTTGACATGAGTTTCCGATGATGGCGATGGAATATCTTATCTTACTGAAACCAAATATCCACCGACATTCGGACAGGATTTGGTCAGTCCTGCTCTTTTGTCACTTTTGCCTTACTCGACTTGGGTGGGGGTTGAAATTCTTTGAGTAATTCAAGAAACTGCGCCCGCATTTCTGGTCGATGGTACGCTTGATACATCGATGCATGAAGCAGTCCCAACGCATTTCCCGTGTCTACGCGTTTCCCCTCAAATTTGAACCCGATGACCTTGTTCATTCGAGCCAACATGTGCAAAGCGTCGGTGAGCTGGATTTCGCCCCCTTTTCCGGGTGGGGTGTCTTCAAGTAAGCCAAATATCTCGGCCGGTACAACATAGCGTCCCACAATCCCAAAATTGCTAGGAGCGACTTTCGGATGTGGCTTTTCAACCATTTGATTGACTCGCATCTCCCGCTCACTTTCCCACGCACCCGCACAGATTCCGTAGCGCTGAGTTTGTTCGTTCGGAACTTCCATGATCGCGACGACGGCTTCTTGTTGCTTTTCGTATACCTTAATCATCTCACCGATGACGGGTTTCTCAGAGAAGACGATGTCGTCCCCGAGTAAAATGGCAAAGGGCTCATCCCCAACGATGGGCTTGGCGGTCAAAATGGCGTGTCCCAGTCCCAAAGCTTTGCGCTGACGGATGTTGATGACATCCACTCTCCGTCCTGCTTCAACGACTTTTTCCAACAACTCAAACTTTTCGTGCTCTTTGAGGTGGGCTTCTAAGGCCGGTGAAGAGTCAAAATAGTCAACCATGGCGTCCTTGCCACGGGCGGTGACAAAGATGATGCGTTCAATCCCAGCATCGGCAGCCTCTTTAACAATGTAGTCGACACATGGACGATCCAGTACGGGCAGCATCTCTTTGGGTACAGATTTGGTTGCGGGCAAAAATCGGGTTCCCAACCCGGCGACGGGAATGACTGCAGTACGGACACGCATGACAACTCCTTGTATTCTTCGACGATATCGTCAAGATACGATAAATGGTGTTACTGTGTTTGATACACATTGGAGACT
>CBFICN010000125.1:0-11123 GCA_965661045.1 uncultured Myxococcota bacterium | reverse complement strand
TCATTGATACCCCCAATCCCAATGGTGTCTTGCCCGTCACTATGGGAGTGGGTGTGATTGCCGAGTATTGACTTAGTTCTCTGCCTTTAGCGCGCTCAGCAACAATTCAATGCCCTCTACAAAACCATGGCCACCTTCGCTTGGTGTAATCCATTTTGGAGGGTGGTTCAGTCTTGGTAGAAAGTCACGAACATTGGCGACCCCAAAGGACCATTCAAAGGCTTTGAACATCGGCTCGTCATTCGCAGAATCACCAAAAAAAGCCCATTCTGAGAAATCTGCTGGCTCTCCCCAACGATCTTGGTGAAAGGACTTGAATCCGTGCAGTTTGTCGAATTCTCCAAACCAGCCGTTTACATGAATGGAAGAGACTTTACAAATTGCACCCGCATCTTCAAAACATTGCACAATCTGGTTGATTGCTGCTTCTGGAAGGGGTGGGACATCTTCGCAAAAGTCGATTGCCAAGTCCAAGTCTCGATATGGCTGGTCACTTGCAAGTGCACACCCAGGTACATCTCTCAAAATCTTTTCTGCCAAACTTTCCAACTTGGAACGGTTTTGGCGACGGGTGTCTACATCTTGTACAAAGCGACGCTCGAGTTTGCCAGTGCGTTCGTCCAACCAATACCACAGACCACCGTTTTCTCCAACGACTCCGTCTACAGGCCACATGCGGGCAATTTGATCAACCCATCCACCAGGTCGACCAGTGATGGGTACAACTCTTAAACCAGCATCTTGGAGGCGTTGTAAGGCCATGAAGGCCTCTGGAACCAAGCGTCCATGTAAGGTGAGGGTGTCATCGATGTCGCACAAAATCCCCTTGAGCCGCGGGGGATGGGTCAGTTCTTCAATGGGTTTCATTCCACAACCCATGTATTGTCCGAGTACAACAAACTTGCGATGTCCGCATTTGGACTTTTTTCTTGGGCCCTGGTGATTTGGTTGTGGGCGTGGTCTTCGTAACACTCACGTTCGATTCGATACAGTACACCAAAGGCAACTGGACCTTTTAGACGCACAAGCATCGTCGCCAGTGCCAGATTTGTTTCGTCGTGCACCAAAATGTCAGACTCTGTGATGCCGTCTTCGCCAAGTGTGACGATTTCCAGCGCCAAGGTTTTGGTGTTCAGTCGAATCCCTTGTGTTCCTTTGTTGAAAATCAATGGTTTTCCATGTTCACAATACAGTGCATTGATCTTGCGTTGTTTGGGTTTGCGCACAGAATCGAAGGCACCTTCGTTGAAAATGTTGCACTCTTGGAAAATCTCTACAAAGGAACAGCCTTTGTGTTCATAGGCTTCATGAAGCATTTTTCTTAGGTGTTTGACGTCCAAGTCCATGGTTCTACAAATGAACGTTGCATCAGAACCCAGTGCCAAGGCGCAAGGCTCTACTGGATGATCGACCGAACCCATTGGGGAGGACTTGGTCTTTTTTCCCACTTCAGATGTCGGGGAGTACTGTCCTTTGGTCAACCCATAGATTCGATTGTTGAACAAGAGGATCTGCATATCCACATTGCGACGCAAGGCGTGAATTAAGTGATTTCCACCAATACTCAACGCGTCCCCATCTCCGGTAATCTGCCAAACAGACAAATCGGGATTTGCCAGTTTTACTCCAGAGGCGAAAGCGGGTGCCCGACCGTGGATGGTGTGGAAACCATAGGTGTTCATGTAATATGGGAAGCGTGAAGAACAGCCAATGCCACTGATGACTGCGAACTCGTGTGTCGGTCGACCGATCTCAGCGAACACCGTTTGAACTTGTGCCAAAATGGCATAATCTCCACACCCCGGACACCAGCGAATGGTTTGATCCGACATGAAATCTTTTTTCGTAAGTTTGATGGGTTCAGTCATGAATGCTCCAAAATATGGAAATTTGTGTAAAACAGGTGGTGAGCAACAAAGCGGTTATGCTTCAGAAGAGGAGTCTTCAGAGGATTCTTCTTGGCTTTCAACTTGACCATAATACTGTGAGAGTTGTGCTTGTAGTTCTTCGATTTGAAATGGTTGTCCTTGAATCTTGCTGATGCAGTCCAGTTCAATGGCGTATTCCCCTTGAAGATAGCGTTTGAGTTGACCCAAGTTGAGTTCCGCAGTGACAACCCGTTGTGCTGCTTGCAATACAGACTTCAAATTTCCAGGCAGTGGGTTGATCCATCGAAGGTGAACGTGTCCGATTCTCTTTCCAGCATTGAGTTCAGTCGTGACAGCCGAGCGCACTGCACCAAACGGTGAGCCCCAAGTAACGACCAATAAACCATCTGTGTGTCCAAACACCTCAACATCGTCAATGATGGACTGAATCTTGTCGACCTTTGCTTGGCGAATGTGCGACATGTGTTCGTGGTTGCTTGGATCATAGGAAACATTTCCAGTCCCGTCTTGTTTTTCTAAGCCACCGATTCGATGGTCCAGACCTGGTGTGCCGGGAATGGCCCAAGGGCGAGCCAAGGTTTCAGCATCTCGTTCGTATGGAAGAAAGGCTTCTCCTGAGTGACGAGCCGGTTCATGATTGGGTGTGATGGAGGGTAGATTTCCAATTTCCGGAAGTTTCCAAGGTTCTGAACCATTGGCGAGGTACCCATCGGTCAACACCATTACCGGCATGCGAAACTCTACGGCAACTTTGGCAGCTTCAACGGCAACATCGAAACAATCAGACGGAGTGCCAGCCGCGATGACGGGGATGGGAGACTCACCATGTCGCCCAAATACCGCAATGTTTAAATCAGATTGCTCTGTTTTGGTTGGCAATCCAGTAGAGGGACCACCACGTTGGATGTCTACAATCACCAACGGCAATTCTGTAATGGTGGCCAAACCGATGGCTTCTCCCTTGAGTGCAATCCCAGGACCCGAAGACGTCGTGATGGCCAAGGAACCACCAAATGCCGCACCAATGCTGGCCGAGATGGCGGCAATTTCATCTTCTGCTTGAAAGGTCAGCACGTTGTGTGCCTTGTACTTCGACAAAAAGTGTAAGACATCTGACGCCGGTGTAATGGGGTAGGCACCTTGAAAGAGTTGCAGACCGGATAGGTGACCCGCTGTCACAAAGCCCAAGGCAAGCGCATGGTTTCCGGTGATGTTTCGATACACACCCGGCGTGAGTTTGGCAGGGGGAATCTCGTAATTGTTGGGCAAGATTTCTAAAGTGTCTGCAAATGACCAACCCGCTTCCAGCGCCTTGAGATTGGCGGTAGAATAGGGCGCTTTAAACTTATTGTCAATCCATTCCTTGGTATGGCTCATATCTCTTGAATACAGCCAGTAGCACATGCCCAGTGCGAAGAAGTTCTTGCAACGGTCTGCTTCCTTGGTTTTGAGTCCCGTGTCTTCTACAGAAGCCTTACTCAACGAAGAGAGGGGTACTTTAACGAGTTGATAGTCATCGAGTGAGCCGTCTTCCAGCGGGTTGCTCTCGTACTCTGCCAATTCCAAATCCCGCTTGCCAAACTTATCGGTGTTGACAATGACCATTGCCCCCGCTTTGACAGTGGGGAGGTTTGTCTTCAGGGCTGCTGCATTCATTGCTACCAAAACAGACGGGGAATCACCGGGCGTCAAAATATCGTTGGACGAGAAGTGCAACTGAAATCCGGAGACCCCGTTTAACGTTCCTGCCGGTGCACGAATCTCTGCGGGGTAGTCTGGAAATGTGGCCAAATCATTTCCATGGATTGCAGAAGTGTCGGTGAACTGAGTCCCTGTCAGTTGCATCCCGTCGCCAGAATCTCCAGCGAAACGAATAACGACGTCGGACAATGTTTGTGTGGTGGTCATGGGCTTCTCTGTCTCATTGGGTTGCGTGAAATGTTCTCTGTGAAACATTTGGTGACATTTGGTCATTCTTAACCGAAAACCATTGCCTTGACGAACCGACACGATGCATTCCTTGTGTTATGATTCATAGGTTGGAGGCGATATGAAATACCGGTTAGTGAAACACTTGCTTTGTCCTGCATGTCAAAAGGGTGAATTTACCGTTGAGAGTCACAAAGAAACAACCCACAGGAGATGGGCAAGCAGCTTTGTATCCACAACGAGTATGCCAGATGGCGTGTCACTGGGGAACTCCGAAGAAATAGAAGTGGTTGAAGGGGTATTGCACTGTACGGCTTGTCCCGCAAATTTTGAAATTCGGGATGGGATTCCTCGACTGTTGCTTGAAGGGCGACCAACCATAGAGGCTTCGGCGCACCGCTATACCCAACTGGAGAACTTGACCGATATCTCGGCTTGGGAAGAAAATTTTAATGAACTCCAAGCCCCGTTGGCCAAAGAAGACTTTTTGGGACGCACGGTTGTGGATGTTGGGTGCGGGTATGGGCGACACGTATATTTTGCAGCTCGATATGGGGCCGAGGTCATCGCCCTTGATCACAGTGAAGAGGCTGTTCAGATGACACAAAAAAACACCAAAAACTATCAGCATGTTCACGTGATCCAAGCGGATGCTGGAAGACTACCTTTACAAGATGCCACCGTTGATCGAGTCTATTCCTTTGGCGTATTGCATCATGCAGATTCTCCCTTCGAGATCATGGAAGAAGCGCACCGAATTCTGAGTTCGGGTGGAACTTTCAACCTTTGGGTGTACGGACCCAGACAAGGTCTGACACTGTTGGTGAACAATGCACTGCGGGGCATGACAACGCCGATGAGCCACGAGGAACTGTTGAAATTGAGTCGCTGGATTGCTCGACTTGTTCGTTTTGGTTCTCACACACCGTACCGAGCTTTTCGACACATTCCGGTGGGGCATTCGGTTGTCAGTCATCTTCCGTTGCACGATCACCATCAATGGCCATTTGACATTGTCGTTGCCGATATCTATGACCGGCTTCGTTTTCCTGTGACCCGCTGGTTCAAGGGAGAAGAACTTCAATCATGGTTCATTGAACACGGGTATCTCGATTGCCAAATACGTCGCATTGTCAGAAACAATGAGACCTTTGCGGCAATGGGGGTCAAACGCTAAGAGGTTTACTCAGCACTGGTTGGGTTTGCTTCTGTTCCACAAGTTGTGTCACAGCCAGTTTGTTCTCCAAGGAGATTGCTGGTCAAGTCATTGCTGCTACAGCTGGTGAAGGTGGCCTCTGTACACTCCATTCCCATCTCTTGGTTGTTGTTCGCCGTGGAACTGTCAAATGTGCCGTTGGCGTAAGTCAGACTTGCACCAGACATACTGTTCATATTCAGTGTTGTGTCACTGATGGCAAACGTGACTGGTTGTGTGTCAATGCCTTCAAGCTGGATTCCATACAGACCGTTTGTAAAACTTGAAGTCGTCACGGTGACATCGAGCCCATTGTCGCCAAATAGCCCGGCTTCTGTTGCTCCACTGACTTGAAGGTTGCTTCCCGTCAATGTGCCTCCAGAGGCTTCAATGCCGTGTTCACCGGTGGTGGTGATGCTGACTGTGTCCAGGTTCATTGTAGAGTTGAGATGGGCAACCCCTGATTCACTGGTGTTCTCAACGGTACTCAACACCATGTCCACCGTTGCGCTTTCAGCATAGAGACCTTGACTGGCACCATTGACGGTGACGTCTTCAATGTAGGCCTGTCCACCATACACAAAGAGCGCGTCATCTGCGACGTTTTCGAGTTCAATTCCGTTCAGGTCAACAAGCATGGGGTTGCTCTCTCCACCAATGCCAAATGTATACACGCCATCACCGCCGGCGTTTTCAATGTTGACATCCGACACGCTGATGTTCATGGCTTGGCTTCCGAAGAAATACAGCGCAGCGCTACTGGTACCAACGGTATTGACGTTGGTAAAGGTGCTGGTGGAAACGTCGTGGTTCCCTTCGTAGCCATAGATGGAGTAACTCGCAATGTTGGAGAAGGTGGTGTTTTCAATCTCAGAATCACAGCCACTGAGGTATAGTGCATGGGTTGCAGCAACGTCGCTGAAAGAACTTGTGTCCACTTCCACTGAACCCGCATCCGAACAGTAAATTGGCGTTCCCGATGCAGTCGAGCCTTCTAAGGCAGTAAATGCATCATTCACGAATTGGTGTGTTGAGCCATTGGCACTTTCACCAGACATAAAAGCGCCATAGCCAGTGTGACCAGCGAATGTGTTGTTGCTCGATTCGATGCTGCTTTCGTTTGAGTAGAGTCCAATCCCACCGCCAGTAAAAGTACTGTTTGTGAAAACTCCTGTTGAGTCATACAAAAATGCACTGATGTCCAAAATTTCATCCGTATCGCCTCTAAAGGTAGAATCTTCAATGGACAAGAGTGTTGCAGAGTAGCCGACGACTCCCGAACCCAGTCCGTCGTATTCAAAATTGTTGTTGGCAACCTCGATGTTGCGTCCTTGCAATCCTCCTTGAAAGGCAAGGAACGAAGAACAGGTGTTGTTTTCTGCGTAGGCGGTGTCCATGTCGACGTTGGCCTGGATAATGCTCCAACCAAACCCTTCAACATCTGTGGTCAAAACATTGCTGACCGTGAGGTCACTGGTGATGATTGCAGCCGCTGCATTTCGATCTACTTGCTGACAGAACGTCTCATAATCGGCAACATTCCCATCTTCATCGGGCTCTTTGCTTGAGTTTCCATCCAAGTCAAAGATATTTTTGAGCACGACGTTGTTCATCGTACCGTTGTGCCCAGCAACAACCAATCCTTTGCGTCCAACATCGTGAATGTTGAACCCTTCTACGGTGAGTTCACCCGTACCATCAGATTGAAGGTTGGCCCCACAATTGTTGTAGCCAGTGATTTCAACGCCATCGAGGGTCACTTTTGGGGAGTTGGAAAAGAGTCCCATTGAACCAAAACCGGAATCTTCCCACGTTTCGATGTCGTAGGACGGGCTCATCAAAGGATCCACGGAGATGGTGACGTCGTTGAGTGAGAGTTCACCGGTCGCCATGTTGATGATTCCATAGGTCAAGTTGCCATCCACCGTGACATTGTTGAGCGTCATAGACCCAGGCCCCTCAGCCCAAACACCGGTCGACAACGATCCAGAGACAATGTCGTTGCTCATGTCAATGGTGCCGTCCACCGACTGGACACCCATCAGGGTGTTGCCATCATAGAGGTTGTTTGAACTAATAAAGGTAGAACCACCGTCGATGTACACACCAAACCCATCGGATATAGAGTCTGGGTTTGTGGGTTGCGCCTCGACCACTTCTGAGTTTGATAAGGTAACGGTTGCTCCACCACCAATGAGCAGGCTATTCCCAACGTTGCCCCGTACGTCCAGTTCCGTTGCGGTGACCGAACCCCCATCGATACTAACAGCCCCATCCTGATTGTTCCACAGCGTTAGAGCATCCAATTGAACATCGCTGCCAGTGGTCTTGATTGCGAAGTTGCCGACTTCAGAAATGGTTAAATCGTGCAGATGAACATCATTGGCTCCCTCCACGGAGATACCGGAACGAGTGGATTGAACACTCAAGTCTGAGATTTCAACACCATCTGCAGCAATGGTGATGGCCGTTTCATTGACCGGTGCGACGATGGTAAATCGATCTTGGCCAACCCCAACCAATCGAACCGCTTTGTCGATGACAATTTTTTCTTCGTGCTCGAATGAAGTACACCCAACAGGACTAATTTGAGAGCCTTCATCGGCAACAGCAATGGCGTCATTGAGATATTTGTAGCCATCGCCACCGTCCACCACAAAGCAACCAGACTCATAGGTGATTGCGTCTTCTTCGGTGACTGAGCCAGTGTCATTTTGTGTTGATGGTGCTTTTTCACCGCAGGCAAGAAGCAGTGCGAGGGGAGTGGAGAGGCTGATGAAACGCATGGTAAATCCTGTGGGTTGTCGTCTTCATGTTGTCGATAGTGTATATCTATTTCGAACTGTGCTAAGGTACTATACAATTTTTCGACCTTTCCCACCAAGACTTAGATTTTCTCATGTTTGTAATTTCCCCAGCAGAACTCAATCGTAACCCCGAAGACATCTCATTGATGTCCTACAACATTTTGTTGCCCAATTCTGAACAAGGGTGGTGGGTCTACAAATATTACCATCCAGACACGCCGCTTGAAGAACGACTCTGGGCCTCTCGAAAAGCTCTTTTGCAGCGTCAGATTTCAGTGTCGATTGATTTGTTTACATTTCAAGAGTGTGCGTCGGCTACGTACGAAGAAGATCTGGATTTCTTGGTCAACACGCATGAGTTGCTGTGTCACAAGCGTGCCCGAATCGCCATGGTTACCGCATGGAAGATGGAACGGTTTGAGTTGCTGGCGGAGTATCATTTGAATCGGACATTGGTGGTGGTACTTCGAGAGCAATCTGGTTTGTTGGTCTGTTTGGTCAATTGTCACTTGAGTGCTGGGCGCCATCCCAAAGAACGTTTCCAACAAGTTGCCAAAGCCATAAAGCAAGTTGGGAAACTCAAGAAGCGATTTGCCTTGGATATGGTGCTGTTTGGTGGAGATTTTAATTCTTCGTCTGAGGGGACAGCAGTGCTTCGCTTCTTAGAAGATGGCATTGTGGAACCACGATTTAGAGAGACTCGCTATCCAACTGTGGAGATTACCTCGAAAGTGAAAGAACACTGGATGGGTCGGTTTCGTGAGGTGTACCGTCACGTGACCGATTCAACGACCATGTGGGTGCGCAATTCAGCGGACTCCATGATTCACTGGAAAAAACGAACACCCAGACCACAGTTTATTGACGCGTTAAACAGATTGTTCGAGCGCTATGCATCAGATTCTCAGTATATGACCATCGAAGAGACGGAACACTGGGTTCGTGAAATCAATCTTGAACTACGGGGTTCGGAGTATAGAAATGCCCTCGAGGCGATGTCGGAACAGGGCTTGAGTCGTTCTGCCTTTGTGGAAGTCTATCTCAAAGAAGTCGAGGCAGGTAAGCATTGGGCGGTGTTTAATGATTTGCTGCGGGTCGGTATTGCACTGCCCAAACCAAAGCCCTTCATCGGCAAATACGCTTTGGACCAAGTGTGGTTGCGTTCCAATCGATATGAATGTACTGGTGTGGTACCGCCGCTATCTCAAGAGGCAAAGTCCAAGATTGAGGGTGGAGATTTTCCACCCAATCGTTGGCACCCGTCGGATCACTTTCCATTGATGGTGCGACTGTCACCAAAAGAGTGGTGACGTAGGTTGTACACTGACCTTAGAGTTGTCCTGTAGCGTACTTGATGGAACCAGTAGAAACATCGAAATAAACGATGTGAATCATGTCGTTGCCATCGATGGTCATGTCGACAAACTTGCCAATGTTTCCATATGTGTCAACATTTTCATACACCCAACCACTTCCATTGTTGAACGCCAGTTTTAAATCTGCGGTCTGGCTGGCGTAATAGGCGATGTATGGGTGGTCATCACTGGTATAAACCAAAGAGAGGTGTTCACCAGCATTGTTGCCATCGATCAATTCATAGGTCCAACCACCACAGCCCCCGGTTGTGTTGTAGGCGTACATCAATTCCATTGTGACTGCGTCCATATAGGCGACCCCGGCTTTGTTTGCATAAGGTTTGATTGCCACATCGTTGTTGATTCCGTCACCATTTTCTTCGACGAACATGCTGGTGACGTCTGGCGTGAAGAAATTTGTGTTGCAGGTACGGGAAGTACTTTGATCGGGCACTTGATTGGTCTGATTTTCTTGCCCGACAACATTGTTGTAAAAGACAGTGTGATTGGTGTTGGAGTTGTCGATGGCTAGACTGATGTAAGAGCCTGTGTAGCCAACGCATGCGCCAAATTGGCAGTTGTCATCCAGTTGAGACTCCGTTCCTTGCAGTGGTGCAACACTGCTGGCATCCAACAACCACGGGGTGTTGTCTGTTTGGTCAAACCACACGACGCTCGGCAGGTTGGTGTTGTCTACATCCAGGTCCAATCGAAACTCAGAATCCAACGTTCCTGAACCGATTGTGGACACCAACGATTCACTGGACCAGGTTCCGTTGATGGTGTTCAGGTTCATATACTTGACATCGTGGTCGATTCCGGTCGTCGCTGAATAGGCGAGGTGAAAACGATCCAGTCCGTCCATTACGCCTTTGAGGTGCAATCCCGTGCTGGCGGACGCATCGGTTGGGACTGTGCTTTCAGAACTCCATGAGCCAGAGGCGTTGGTTACGTATTGAATGTCGCCGCTGTCTTCAAAAGCAATGTGCACAAATCCGTAATAATCGACGTCAATGGTGATGGGTTGCCCATCGCTGTAAGATAGCCCAGAGGCAATCGTTTCAATGGCAAATCCTTCGTCGATGTCTCCATTGCAGTTGTTGTCGATTCCGTCTGATGGGTTTTCTACGGCACCTGTATAGACGTTGGCGTTGGTATCATCACAGTCTTGACCCCCATATTGGTCTGAGGATTGACCGTCGCCATCTTGATCAAAGTCGGCAGCCAAGTCTCCCGCACAGTCGTTGTCCACATCGTTGTACCAGACTTCAGGGGCACCGGGATACGCTGCAGGGTCAGTGTCGTCACAGTCGGTTCCAGAGGTGGTCATTACTGGCATATCTTCACATACAGCATTGCCCGTGTACACCACACCATCTGCCGGATCAGATCCCGTAAACACTTGATTGCCTTCTGGATCGGTGATTGAAACGGTGATTTCAGAATCGTAAGAACCCCCAACAAAGGTGATGTCCACCGTGTCTCCATTGGTTACGCAAACGGTTTCCGATCCAGTTTGAGTTTGGTTGAACAATCCGGCATCTGGCAGTGAGACACTGGCAACATTACCACCATTGACAGAGACTTCGAGAGAAGCGCCATTCCAACCGTCTCCATATGAATCTTCCATATCGAAGACATAGCAACAGCCACCAGTGTTTGTGGTGCCGAGGTCCTCTCCATAACCATCTCCATCCGCGTCGATCATACAGGCTGTAGCCGACTCATTGTATGCCGCACCTGGAAACGCGTCTGGATTGGCATCGTCACAATCAGATTCACAGACCGCGTAGCCATCTCCATCGCCATCGATTTCTGTTTCTGGCACCTCCGTAGGCTGGGTCGTGGCACCTTGGCAGTCATTTACCTGTCCATCACAGAGTTCTTCTGCGCCATCGTATACATCTGGGTCAGCATCGTTGCAGTCACCGTCACATGAGGATTGCCC
>CBFICN010000124.1:0-11171 GCA_965661045.1 uncultured Myxococcota bacterium | reverse complement strand
ACAATTCTGACACCGTTGCCATTACTCGACCGAGTGAAGCCCCTACCTCCGCTCCAAAGAGCACAAAAGTGTTGGCTGACCGTTACCACATAGAGAGAACCATTGGTACAGGTGGCATGGGAGAGATCTATTTGGCCACCGACTCAAAGCTACAGCGCAAAGTCGCTATCAAAATGATGCTGCACCCTGAAGAGGACAGTGACAACAAACGCTTTGAACTGGAGTCTCAAACCGTGGCTGGCTTTTCCGATCCACACACGATTCGTTTGTTTGACTACGGGATTACTGCAGAAGGCTATCAATACCAAGTCATCGAATATTTGGAAGGGAAAAATATAAAAGAGCACATTCGAAGCAATGGGCCAATTCACCCAACAATTGCCAAATCCATTGCCATTCAACTGTGTGGCTCTCTCGCAGAAGCCCATCGAAAAAACATTTTGCACCGCGATCTCAAACCAAGCAACATCATGCTCATCGACTCGCCGGAACGTGGGGTCCAATGTAAATTGCTGGATTTTGGACTGGCGCGGGCTGACAACCACGATCCCACCATGACCAAAACGGGTATGGTATTGGGAAGCCCCATGTACATGAGTCCGGAGCAAATTGAAAGCAAAAGTGATGAACTGACGGCACAAACAGACATCTATTCTTTGGGGTTGACTTTATACACGATGGTTTCTGGTAAACAGCCCTTTACGGGTGCCTCATTGTCTAGCATTTTGGCCAGTCAACTATTTAAGCAACCCACGCCACTGACCGAAGTCAATCCCCAGTTAGACATCGAACCTGCTTTGTGCTGGATCATCGAAACCGCCATCCAGAAGAAGCCTGAAGAGCGCTTTGTCTCCATAAGCCAAATGAAGAAAGCTGTGGAACTGGCTCTGCAAAACCCGGAAGCCACCCTCAACCTTCGAGACGATGAACTCTTCTGCGATGACGAGTTTATCCAAAGTTACACCTCTCTATCCTTGCAAGACATTTCTTTGGCTGTAGACGCCATGCAAGATGACCATGTGGCGACCATCAAACAACGGCGCCCAGATACTTTCAATGAAAACACAGAAGTCACCGAAACAACAAGTTCCAGTAAAAAACCACTCCTATTGCTCGGTGGGCTGGCTATCGTTGGCCTCATCGCTTCGGTTGTACTGCCCAGTGGGTCTGACCCCACCGTTGCGCCCAAGCCAACCACAGTCGTTCCAACCGCAACGCCCCCATCCACTCCAGTGACTCAAAGCATCCAGTTGGCCCTCGACATTCGTTCAACACCATCTGGCGCATCCATTTTCATTGGAAACAAGTACATGGGAACAACCCCGAGCGCCATTGAGGTGAGCGAAGACGAAAAGAGTGCCCCACTCACGTTGAAACTGCAAGGATTTCAAGATGCAGTTGTGGACTGGCCTGAACAAAGTGGCATCGTCAATACAACGCTGCTCAAACAAACAATCAACATTCCTTCTGCTGGACCCAAGAATTCGCCCACACCAAAGAAAAACAATACAAGCACACAGCCCCCAAAAAAGGGCGGCGGTGTCAAAGAAGTCACCAATCCCTTTAAAAAATAATCGCCACAACAGCCCTTTCGGCAGTGAGAATGGAACATGTTTGTATTATTTTGGTTGCACCAGCTCAGTTTTGCTGAAACACCCGTATCGACAGAAGAAGCAGAAAGACTATTCTACAATGGTCAACTGTTGTATGAAGAGCAACAGTTTGAATCTGCCGTTTTAGCCTGGAAAAAAGGATACGAAATTACCGAACTTGCGCCATTCCTTAAAAATATTGCCTTGGCCTATGAAGCCAACAAACAGTATCCTGAGGCCATTGATTACCTCAAACAGTACAGAGCCTTCGCCCCATTTGAAGAACAAGAAGAATTGAAGGCATGGCTCAAAGAACTCGAAGAGTTGGAAACCGAACAAATCAAAGAGCAAGAGCAGCAAGCCAACGTAGACGGTGGTCAACAGAAAGAGGACAGTCGTTCATCCGATGCCAACACAACAGATTCAACAACAGACTCCAATACGCCAAACCATACAAGCGGCAATACGAACACTGGCAATGCTCCATCCTCCACAACCGGTCAAGCAATCAACGAGCGCCCAAACACCGCATTGCTCAGTGCAGCTGGAGGTACCGCTTTACTTGCGACCACAGCCAGCATCTACACCGTTCGCACCAACAATCTGTACACTCAGTTAGAGGATGTGTGTGACATTAGCAGTGGCTTGTGCATGACCAGCCTCAACGAAAATGATTTGCTGTCTCAATTCAATCAGGCCAAGGTGACCAGCCTTTCTTTGTGGGGTGGAGCCTTGATTGGTGCCGGCTTGACTGTCGCGATTCAACAGCGCTCATCGACCCTCACTGTCCAACCTTGGAATGGTGGATTCATGCTCGGAGGACAGTTCTAATGTTTTGGCTATTACAAGCGTGTGTGCTCTTTCAAACTGTCGATACCACAACCTGTGAGGTGGCAACAGACTGCTCTGACGTGTTTGGGGTCGGATACACGTGTCAAGAAGATGGCTTGTGTTCAGAATTAACCCCCATTCCACGGTGTATGAACACACAACCTCTAGATTTTTGGGACAACACCGATAAATATCAAGATGCATTCATCATTGGACAACTGTTTGACTTTAATTCCGACGACGCCAAAGTGGCAGCCAGTCAAATGGCCTATCAAGACATCATGGAAACGGGCTCAAATGGCAACTGGCTGGATGAACGTCCATTGGTACAAATCTCTTGCAACTACGAAAATCAAGTCGGGGACACCCTTGAAGAAAAAGAGGCCGTTGAAGCGGTCACGCGGTTTTTAATCGATGAGGTTGGAGTAGAAATCATTGTTGGTCCTGCTGGGTCCCAAGATGCCACCCACGCCACCAACCTCAGCAATGGCAGAGCCCTCTTCATATCCCCTTCAGCAACTGCCCAATCACTCAAACCACTCGGCGAAACCTACAGCGATGAGTCACCTGGTCTCTTTTGGCGAACGACGGGTCCAGATACATTGCAGAGTACGGTACTCCAATGGCACTTGGAAGAAAACGATTTGAACAATTTTGCCATCATCAGTCAAAATGGCCCCTATGGACTCGGGATTGCTGAGACATTGATCGATGCACACCAAAGCAGCACCGGCATCACTCCAGTGTATGAAACCATCGAAATCAACAATTCGAATGCCATCTCCGGCGTTGTCAACACGGTACTGGCAGACACAAGCATCGAAGCCCTGGTCTTTATCTCCTCCGATAATTCTGACATTTTGAAAGCCATCGAAGCCATGCAAACCTATGAAGACATTCCATTGTACTTAACGGATGCCGCAGCCAAGGAAGAACTCTTGGATGACCTGCTGAACTATGCAGGTTCAAATGCTGAAGTGATGGAAAGAATTGTCAATCAGGTCAAAGGAACCAAGCCTTCGGTGCCGACAACCACAAACTTCCAAACCTTTGCCAACCGTTTGGACACACTATTTGACAAAGATGCTGAAAGCAGTGTCTTCGCAGCTCATACCTACGATGCAATGTGGCTTGCCGCCACCGCTTTACTGTGGTCAAACCAACAGGAAACCGCTCACGACATCAATGGACTGGCGCGTGGCCTAAGACAGTTGTCAGACCCCAGCGGAATTGAGGTTGACCTAACCCCCAATGGATGGAATCAGTTAAAGAACAAACTCGAGGCGGGAGAGACTGTCAACGTATCGGGGACATCTGGAAACCTAGACTACGATTTAACAACCGAAGAACTGACCACATCGGTTGATCTATGGTCTTTCGCTGATGACCTCAGTGGTTTTGAGGTGCTGCAATCCTGTGAAAACGAAGACTGCTCCGAATAGCCATCCTCAAGACAAAAATGGGTCAAGACTACTGGACCGCATCAGTGCTGAACTCATGGCAATACCCCATGGATTGGCACTCCGTACTTGAGCGATATTTGTAGAGTCAATGCCACCGATGGCCACCACAGGGACTGGTGATTCAGCACAGACTGCTTTCAGTCGTTCAATGCCGAGCACAGATTTGGTATCCAGTTTGGTTTGCGTAGGAAATATTGGTCCAACACCCACGTACTGTATCACAGAGCATTTGGATTCTATCAAGGACACATCGTCGTGAATGGTCCAACCAATGACCACATCAGGCCCCAAAATTTCACGCGCCCGCTTGGGACACATGTCAGACTGTCCAAGGTGTACGCCCAAACCAAACTTGCAAGCCAAGTCCACTCTGTCGTTCAACAGAACGGTGCAAGACAAATTCTGTTGAGCAATGTAAGTGAGTAATTCTTCAGTTTGCTTCGCCAAGTGGTCGTTGGTCGCATTTTTGTCGCGAATCTGGACAATAGACACACCCGACTGAATCAACATGGTGACCTGCTCAAACCATGTTGGGTGTGGTTGCGTCACCAAATACAACAATGACTCAGATGCTGTAGACATACTGTACCCTCAACAATTTATTCTGGACAGGCAAGACGAAAACCCAAATTGTTCCACCGTGCGGTTGTCTGTGCTCGTCCTCGAAGGGTGACTCGAGCATTGAGTGACGCCTCCAAAAAGGAACCGCCTCGACAAACACGTTCGATGTGGTTCGTCCCAATTGGATCGATTGTGGGAGACGTGGCATAATATTCTGAGTCGTATCCGTCCCAACACCACTCCCATACCAAACCGCTCATGTCATGGAGCCCCAAAGCATTGTCAAGTTTCTGACCAACCGTCGGCAGTTGCCCCGAAGCATTCTCTGCATACCATGCCACCTCTCCAACACTTTCGTGTCCAGCAAAGGCAAACGGTTGAAAAGCCTTTGCGGCGCATTCCCACTCTGCTTCGGTCAACAACCGATAGCCATTGGCCTGAGAATCCCAAACAACGTCTTGTATCAACGCGCCCTCAACAACTTTGTCTGTCAATACTTCTGTACCAATTTTATACGCTGGTTCTCGACTGGTGAGTCGACTCAAGCGATTGCAAAACAGCAAACATTCCCACCACGTAATGTGTGTCATCGGCTTGAGCGCACCACGATCTGGGGTCGCAATCCGTTCGATCGCTTGTACAGAATCCATCACATTGTAGAACAATTGCTGGGTCACCGGATATCTGCCAATCCACAGTCCATTGGACAGTTCGACCTCATGCACCGGCATTTCAAAATCCCAAGCCTCCAAAGAATCATCGCCCATCGAAAAGCGACAAGGTCCCAACCACTCCATAGGCTCGGACATTCCCCTCAATCGGGTAGCCAACACACCTCGTTGCACAGGCAATTCTGACGACCACAACAATTCATCAAATGCGCCCAGTTTCAAGAGTTGTACCAGTAACGCTCTCGATTGATCGCCTGTCGACTCAAGCGACTCAAGAAATGTGGGCAGACTACTTTGGGATTTGAAACGATAAGATCCGTTGTGCAATTCGAGTTGTTGACGCCACGGCAGGTCCAACTGCTTGTCCACTTCCTCAATGGCCTGCCACTGAAGTTTGGCATTGTCTATTCGAGTCTTCAACACCGACAACTGTTGAGACAACTGTTCTTGCAAGACGGTGGCTTCATGAAGAGACAATCGGCTGCGAACACCGTTGTGGACCCACAACAATTTATTGCGCTGAATGTACAACCCATTTTGCATACAACAATCCGATCACTGTTCGAGTTTTAGACATAGATAATCCACTGAGGTCTTGTTATACAGACTGACAACTACAGATGTTCTATCGTCTTCACAGGAAATCGACCATGACAACCCGAATTCTTTGCCATCTCCCAGCCGAAAGAGTTTCTTTGTGCCCCATCATCTTTGCTGCCCAAGCGATTCCAGTCATCGACCTCTGTTTGTCGGACCGATCTAGGGTGCCCAATGGTGCATGGGTCCGCACGCGCAGCAAAAGAGACGTGCCCGGAAAAGGTCCGGTCATTCTGGCTGGTGGACAGCACCGTTCCCCAATTCGTGGCAGAGAAACTTGGCTTGAAGTCACCAAACCCAAAAAAGTACCTAGGGGTTTCGCCGGTATCATCTTGAAAACAACCGAAAGTGGTGGATGGTGCTCTGAGAAAACATTGTCAGAGTGGGCAGATAAACTCGACAAACTCTCGCCTGAAACAACCATACTGGATGCGGCTCTGTCTCCCCAGGATTGGAAACAGTACGCCGACCGTTCCTTTGCCGGTACCGTTGTCTCAACCCAAATGATGGGGTTCACCGAGTTCGGCTTGCCCCCAAATCTGTTTGCTCTGTTGCAACAGCTCAAGGGCAGTCATTTACTGCACCACAACCAACTCTCCTTTGCAGCATACCCATTGAGTCAGGGATTGAAAAAGGCACTGAACACCACAGACTGGTGGCGCATATCGGATGGCTGGTTGCGTGAAGACAATCCACAAGAAATATTGGCACCTTGGGGCAGCGGTATTTTAACGGCCTCCACCAATGCTCAAACCTATGGAACATTGGACAAGTTTCTACGTCAGTATCAAGAGTTTCTCACACAGGACACACAACAGGTAAAGAATCAGTCGTCCACAACGATTGATGCGGCAAAGGACTCCACAACAGATTCAATGCCACCCCAACCAGAACTTGCCGATGCCCCCAAAACAAAGGACGTGCCACCCGTGCAGATTCCCGCCGTGGAGTACCCTCGCACAATTGTGACCCCTCCGACACACGCACCAGAGCCCATTGCCATCGTTGGAATGGGGTGTCGATTGCCCAAAGCCCAGTCCATCTCTGAATTAGAACAGTTGTTGAGAACGGGTACCTATGCCATCCAAGAAGTACCGAACAGTCGCTGGAACCCCGACCTATTTTGGTCGTCCGATCGCTCTGCAGAGGACAAAACCTACAGCAAAATTGGTGGTTTCATCGAACACTTTGAGTTCAACCCCAAAAAGTTCCGCATCCCACCCAAAGTCGCCCAACAGATTGATTTGGTTCAACAACTTACGCTGATGAGTGTGGCCGACGCCTTAGAAGATGCGGACTATACCGACGGGTCTTCTATATCCAAGGAGCGAGTGGCCGTAATTCTGGGCAACTCAATGGGTGGAGAGTCTTCTGATGACCACACGGTTCGCACGCGTCTGCCAGAAGTCATCAACAGTCTGGAACGTGGAGCAACTTTTTCTGCACTGGATTCCAACACCCAACATACCCTACGGGCGGACATTGAGCGGGTCAAAGACCAACTGCCCACCATCAATGAAGATACCATGCCCGGTGAATTGGCCAATGTGATCGCCGGAAGAATCGCCAACGCGTTTGACTTCAATGGACCCAATTACACAGTGGATGCAGCCTGTGCCTCTTCGATGGCCGCCATTCAAGCAGCCGTCAAAGGACTGAGAGATGGTGAGTTCGACATGGCAGTTACAGGAGGAGCCGACCGCTCCATGGGCGTGCCAACCTACGTCAAGTTCTCCAAAATCGGTGCCCTATCCCCTGACATATCTGCGCCATTCGATACAAAAGCCAATGGCTTCGTCATGGGTGAAGGCTGTGCCATCGTAATTCTCAAACGCTTGTCAGATGCTCAACGAGACGGAGATCGCGTCTATGCCACCATTCGTGGTGTGGGTGCTTCTAGTGACGGAAAAGGCAAAGGCATCACTGCACCCAATCCAAACGGACAGCGACTTGCATTGGAACGAGCCTATCAACAAGCCAATGTCGACATCAATTCGGTCGAATATTTTGAATGTCACGGAACGAGCACTCAAGTAGGTGACAAAGTCGAAGCCACAGTACTCGCAAATGCCCTTTCAAACACCAACAGCAAGGTGCGACTGGGGTCCATCAAGAGCAATATCGGACACCTAAAAAGTGCTGCGGGGGCTGCCGCCATCGTCAAAGGGGCACTGTCGATCTACCACCGAACTTTTTACCCCACGGTCAATGTCAGCAACCCCAGAACCGACATTCCACTGGACAAGGTGCAGATACAGACCACCACCGATGAGTGGCACAGCGACACCCCAAGACGTGCTGGGGTCTCCGCGTTTGGCTTTGGCGGAACAAACTTTCACGTCGTTTTAGAAGAGCACCAACCCACATTGCTTCGTCCTCGCTGTGCACGCACACTTGACCTGCCCACGGAGTTGCTTTGCATCTCGGGCAATGATGAGTCTACACTCGTTGAAAGACTCGAAGCGTATCAACAAAACGAAATGGCTCTGTACAACCCCGGTGACGATATCCATGCAATCTTCTCCAGTGGCAATAAACAAGAGAGACTTGCACAGATTGACCGTTTGTTAGAAACCATGCGAAAGGGCCGTTCCCCACAGCAACTCACTGGACGAGGAATATTTTACACAAACAGAGCGCAACGGACCATTCAACAAACCAAGGCTTTTCTGTTTACTGGACAGGGTAGTCAATATCTCAACATGGGAATGGAATTGGCACAGCGATTCGAAGTTGTACAAAAAACTTTTGAGGAAGCAGAAAGCATTTTCAAACGAGAGGTCGGCGTCTCATTGCTGGCCTTGATTGAAGGAGATTCGAGCCTGTCCACAGAAGAGCGCGAAGCACAGCTTAAAGATACGCGCATTGCTCAACCTGCGACGTTGGCTATGGACATTGCCATTGCGCGTTTGCTCAGAGAGTTTGGGGTAGAAGCCGACATGGTAGCAGGCCACTCTCTCGGAGAGTATGCCGCCTGTGTTGTTGCTGGGATCATGAGTTTCACCGACGCAATCCAAGCGGTGTCCGCTCGGGGCCGAGAGATGGCTGCCATCAAACTGGATGACGTTGGAAAGATGGCCAGTGTCGCTGCTGG
The DNA here is from genome assembly GCA_965661045.1 of uncultured Myxococcota bacterium. GTDB lineage: Bacteria > Myxococcota_A > UBA796 > UBA796 > UBA796 > CAJWHX01. Next base: position 2,362 of record CBFICN010000124.1, on the reverse strand, counting down.
AATGGACAAGTTGGAACCTTTATTGGAACAAGTGGAAAAGTACGTCATCGCCGCAAACAAAAACTGCCCCAGTCAAACAGTTGTCGCGGGATCTTCAAGCGGTGTAGAAAAATTACTCGGACTCTGTAAAGACAGTGGCATTCGTTGTCAAGAGTTGCCAGTGTCTCATGCTTTTCACTCCGATATTGTTGCCCCTGCAGCCACACCGTTGAAAAGGTTTCTGCAAGACTTGAACATTCAACCCCCACAGTTGCCCATTTCCACAAATGTTACAGGGGACTGGTACCCAGACTCTCCCAAAGGCATCATAGACATTTTGTCTAGACAAATCGCCTCTCCGGTGGAGTGGATTGCACAAGTCAATGGTCTGTACAAACAAGGGTGCCGGATCTTTATTGAATGTGGTCCCAAAAGAGCGTTGACGGGCTTGACCAGTACCACCCTCAAAGGACAGGCGCACGTTGCCATTCACACGAACCATCCACGTCGTGGAGAAGTGCTTTCCTTTGTCGACTGCTTGGGACACCTCGTCAGTTTGGGCTGTATTCAAGCGCCTTCTAGCGATGCCACTCCGACCGCAAGAGAACGTGCATTGGCCAAAGAAATCGCCGACTTACGGGCCTTGCTGGCAACAAGACAGACTGCGCCAATGACAAATGCCAGACACGTGGCTCCTGTAGAAGTGGTTTGCACTGGGGCGTCGGTTGGTTTACCCGGTGGAGACAGCGTTTTTGGTGTCGACAACGAGTTCAGAATATTGAAGGGAGAGAATTGTCTATCGCCCGTTTCGAAAAAACTACAAAATCTCTTTCTGATGAAAGAAATTGTACGCGTACACAAAAACCCCGAGACCGGACAAGGGGAGTTCAAAGAAGTATCGAAACTCGAAGAGTGTATTCAGTGGTCGGGTCAAGCACAGGACTTTGACTTTGTTGAGTACGGTATGGACCCAAAATGGTCGGCAAGCTTGGATATCACGTCTAAATTGGCCATTGTCGCTGGTTTGGAAGCACTGTCAGATGCGGGCATCCCACTGGTCGAAGAAATACAGGTCACTCGCAGCGGTCTAGAAAAGAAAGTTGGCTGGCGACTTCCAGCCTCACTGCAAGCGGATACGGGGGTCATCTTTGCATCCGCGTTTGCGGGCCACACCAATTTTGCCAACCACATTGCCCACGATGGCGATGACGGAACGGGGCAATTTGATCGTCGATTCTTGTTTCAAGTTTTGGCGATGGGCCATGCACAATTTGCACAGTTGATCGGTGCAAAGGGACCCAATACCCATGTCAACGCCGCTTGTGCTTCCACTACCCAAGCGATTGCCATTGCCGAAGACTGGATTCGGTGTGGGCGTGCCAAGAGGGTGATCGTCATCGGTGCAGACGATGTAACAAACGACACGATGATGGAATGGATTGGTTCAGGATTTTTGGCTGTGGGCGCCGCCAGTACGGAAGCCGACGTGTCTAAGGCCGCCAAACCGTTCGACAAATCAAGAAACGGCATGATTTTGGGCATGGGAGCAGTGGGATTGATGTTGGAAAGAAAAGAAGACGCCATCGAGAGGGGTGCTTCTGTTTTGGCAGAACTCAGGGCTTCGAGAATCACCAATTCTGCTTTCCATGGAACCCGCTTAGATGTCGATCACATTGCATCCGAGATGCGCCACTTGGTCGACAAACTTTCAACCAGTACCGGTTTGTCACCATCTGAACTGGCTGATGAAACATTGTTTGTGAGTCACGAGACGTTTACCCCAGCCCGCGGAGGATCTGCCGAAGCTGAGATACAGGGACTGCGTGCGGCATTTGGCGAAGATGCAGGTTCGATTCTCATCACCAACACCAAAGGGTATACCGGTCACGCCATGGGAGCCGGCATTGAGGATGTCATTGCGGTAAAAGCGTTGCAACATCGGCTTGCCCCTCCCGTACCCAATTTGATAGAGCCAGACGACAGCGCCAAGGACCTAAACTTCTCGACAGGTGGCGCCTTCAATGGACGCTTTGCCCTGCGATTGGCGGCTGGGTTTGGGTCCCAATTGGCGCTGTTGGCATGGGAGCGTGGAACCGTACAGTCAGACCCGGTCAAACGTGAACAGTGGATAGAACGAACGCTGGCAGACAACAACGGAACCGAACGCCCAACATCCGACAACACTGGGTCTTCCACTATTTCTTCTATCAAAGAGCCAACAAACAAGCCAACGAAAAAGGTCAAGTCTGATACCGCCACTGACACACCGCCATCTCCAAGTACACACGCCTCTCAAAAGGTTGACACGGCAGAGATTACACAGACAGTTCTACGCACGATTTCTCAGCAAACAGGATACGACATCAGCGACTTGGAAATGGAC
>CBFICN010000123.1:0-11223 GCA_965661045.1 uncultured Myxococcota bacterium | reverse complement strand
AGTTCAAACACTTCCAAGCCGTTGATTCGTGGACAAACCGAACGTCGTCTGCTCATCGTTCGAGATGGGATCCCCCACGCCTCACAGAAGTGGGGGGTTGATCACGCTCCCGAGATTGATGTCTTTGATGTGGGCACCATTCGAGTTCGCAAAGGTGCAGAGGCAGTTCGATACGGCGGGGATGCCATCGGTGGCGTCATATTGATTGAGTCACCAGAGTTTCTATCTTCAGTGTCCGAAGATATGGTGGTCCGTAAGTCAATCGTGGGTGCAGCCAGCAATGGTGTGAAGCGTTTTGGGATGGAACGCATAGACTTTCGCACGCCGAAGTGGAAGGGAAGGGTGCAAGGCAATTGGTTGGACTCTGCCGACGTGCAGACACCAACCTATACCCTCGGTAATACAGCGTCCTCTGTTTGGAATCTTGGTGGTGCCTTACAACGGTCATCGGGCATGCATCAATGGACTGTGCGCTCGTCTCACCACCACAATCGATCAGGCGTATTTTATGGGATGCGTTCAGAGTCTCCACAAGATTTACAAACGGCACTCACTGCAGAGCAGCCACTCAATGCCGACAAGTGGAGCGCTGGTCGAGATATTGATAAGCCCTTTCAAGAGGTGTCACATACCAAGGCTAGTTTGGACTGGGTGATGGAGCCATCGTGGGGTTCTATCAACCTTCAGTATGCTTACCAGCGAAATGACCGAAAAGAAGCAGAACCTTCTCGAATTCCCGATGCTGAGCCTCAATACAATTTTTTGCTACACACCCATTCAACTGAACTCTTTGTCGACCATGTGGATTGGATGCTCGGAAGCGCTGAACTTGATGTAGAGTGGGGATTGTCAGCCAAATTGCAAGACAACCTGTATTCGGGTTGGACACTGATCCCTAATTATCGACAGTTTGACGTGGGTGCATTTTGGACTCAACGATTGATATTTTCTCAAACTTCAATGTCCATGGGAATGCGTTTGGACGGTTCTCATCAAGATGCCTACATGACCGATGATGATTATGATGCCCATGAACGGCGTGACTTGTTACCTGGTGACTGTGATGTTGATGGTGGTGCCAACGTAGCGCAGTGTACGACTCAATATTCAGGAAATGCCGTGGTATTGGGTGGTGTATGGCAGGTCATACCAGAGACTGTTGAAGTGCGCGGCGACCTGTCCTCAGGTGTGCGTTTTCCAAATGTGGATGAACGATACCTTCTTGGGGCTGCACCTTCTTTCCCTGTATACGCAATGGGAGACCCCAATTTGTCAAAAGAGCGAGTGCGTAGCGCGACATTGACAATGGGCTATCGCAACGCTTTTTTCTCAACAGAACTTTCTGGATACAGCAATTGGATTGACAATTACATTTATTTTGCCCCTTGGACAGTGGACGGAAACTTACAAAATGTCACGCTGATCAACGGCTCTTTTCCCATCTATCGTTTTCAGTCGGTGGACTCCCATTTCTATGGGGTAGATGGAACAGTGTATTTGTTTGAAGACTCTGCTTTTGAAACGTCTATTTCCGGCTCGACAGTGCAAGCATACAATCGGGACACAGGTCAGCATCTGGTTGGAATTCCAGCAGATTCAATTCAGATTCAGTCTGGCTGGCAGTCAGAACGTTTGTCTCTTCAACCCAGTGTTTCCTTGGTGTCAAAGCAACACCGCGTGTCGCCAGAGTTCGATTTTGCTGAAGCACCAGATGGGTTTGTGCTGTTGAATCTTCAAGCCTCATTGAAGCAGAGGTTTCTAGACTCAGATTGGGTATGGAATATACATGCCCAAAACTTATTGAATACACGATATCGTCGATACACATCTCTAATTCGGTATTATGCCGATGAACCAGGCAGTGACATTCAAGTGTCTCTGTCTACCAATTTCTAATCCATTACAACGGAGAACTTCATGTTGTTTACACTTTTTGCCCTTGCTTGTTCTGATGTCAAAGACCCACACGATCACGACCACGATCATGACCACGAGGTGATTACGCGAGTTGTCTTGACTCTTGTCGATTCCAGCGGTGCTTCTCAAGATGTGACTTGGTCTGACCCAGAAGGGGATGGCAACTCGACGGCGGAGGATGTGAATCTGATGTCCGGAGAATCCTACGCGGTGCAAGTTGCATTTTGGAACGACTTGTCAGAACCAGCGGAAGAAATCACCCCTGAGGTAGTGGATGAGGCCGATGAGCATCAGATTTTCGTGTTTGCACCAGCCTTCATTGAAGCAGCCATCATCGATACAGATGAAAACGGTCTAGACTTGGGTCTTGAACAAGAATGGTCGGTCACCGATGCCGGTAGTGACACGCTCAGTTTGGGATTGCGTCACCTACCAGAAGAAGACGGCACCGCAATTAAAACAGCCGATATGGATGTTGACAATCTGCCCGGTGAGTGGGATGTGTATGTAGACTTTACCGTGACGGTTGAGTAGTTGTCTCAAACGACGTGCAGGCCCTCCTGCTTTGAATTACATTTGTGTATTGCAAATGATAGGATGATTGGGAGGTTTTTATGTTGTGGCTACTGTTGGCGTGTAATGACAATTTGTTGGTTCAAAAAGGTGTGGGACAAGAAGGAGAGACCCCTTCAGAATGCTGGGACGGGATTGACAATGATGACGATGGCTACACTGATTGTGATGATCAAGACTGCTTGATTTATGTTGAGTGTACAGGCGGCGAAGACACTGGGGTAGATACCGATGAGCCTGTTGATACTGGTGATGTCGATACTGGTGATACAGAAGATACAGATACTCAAGATACGGATGACACAGAAGATACCGATACCGGAACACAAACAGACCCAAGTGATCAAGATGGTGATGGATTTACTCCTGCCGAAGGGGACTGTGATGATCTCGATCCCAACACCAATCCAAACGGCAACGATCCCACAATAGATGGAAAAGATCAAAACTGTGATGGGGTAGATGGCCCCGACCAAGACCAAGATGGCTTTGTTGATTCCAGTGCTGGTGGAACGGATTGCAATGACTTGGATGCGTCGATCAATCCAAATGGTACAGATGTTCCAGGAGATGGTGTTGACCAGGACTGTGATGGTGCCGATGCCATAGCAGGAAATCAAGATGATTTCACCAATGATGGAGAACACACGTTTACAGTGCCTGCAGGTGTGTACTCCTTGACCGCGAGCATGTGGGGCGGCGGTGGTGCCGGTGGAGAGCAGTTGTTGGCGACTGGCGGTGGTGCTGGATTTGTTGAAGTGGTGTTTCCTGTGACACCCGGTGAAACATTGACTGTGTATGTTGCTGAAGGAGGTACCTATACCGGTGCTGGTGGTGGTGCTTCTGCCATCTATAGAGGCGCTACCCTCATTGCGATTGCCGCGGGTGGGGGCGGTGGTGCTTCTGACGGAAACAGCGGTGACTCATGGGCCGGTGGTGCCGGTGGTGCCGGTGGTGCTACGGCTGAAGATGGAATGGATCTTTTGTACCACCAAACGGGTTTGTCCTATTCTTATTGTACTGCCGCGACTGGTGGAACGGGTGCAACCCAGTTTTCTCCAGGTATTGGCGGTATTCCATCTGGAGATGCTGAGTATCAAGGGGTCTCCAGTCTGTGTTACGGTGCCGACGGAGGTTCACTTGAGGGGGGTGGCGCAACTGGCGATAGACCACAGTGCAACTTTACCGGTGCCTATCTCTGGGAATCCTTTAGTTCAGGTTCTGGTGCCAATGGACACCCGGGGTCTGGTGGAGCTGGCTACTACGGTGGTGGCGGTGGTGGCTCCGTCTATACCTACTGTGGAGCCGGTGGTGGCGGTGGTTCTTCTTGGGCCTTTGGAAGTGCGACAACAGTAAGCTACTTGGATGGTTCTGGACAGATTCAAGGAAACGAAGCTTTAAGCAACGGCGCAGGGCGCGGTGGAGAACGCGACTATGGTGGCGCATCAGACAACGGTGCGGACGGTCGAATCCTGTTCACTTGGTAATATTTTCCCGTGTGAATATTTTTCCGTGTGCATGTTGTCATGGTAGAGTTGTGCAGGTCATCCACTTTGAGAAATATTTGACCTGTACAACCAACAAAAGGGAGGCATTGCCTCCCTTTCCTTTTTGGATGGTGGGTTGATTGTTCAGAACCTGGCAATCAACCGGATTGTCACCCGATTACTCTGCTGCCTCAGTTTGTTCTTCAACACCAGATTCAGTTTCATCACCATGGTGCTCTTTGCTGTGGTCTTGCTCGGCAATGTGGAAATGAACACGTCGATTTTGTGCTCTACCTTCTTCGGTGTCATTGCTGGCGATTGGCTTTTCTTCACCATAGCCGATGGCGTGCAACCGTTCAGCGTATACCCCTTGAGACACAAGATAGTCACGAACTGACTCTGCGCGCATTTGCGAGAGGGCTTTGTTGGCAGAATCCTTTCCAACAGAGTCGGTGTGGCCTTCAATCTCCAATCGAACAATTGACGGGTGCTCGAGGACAATGTGGGCAACGTCATCCAACAGTTTATGAGACTTTTCGAGGATCACGTGTGAGCCAGTGGCAAAATAGACAGAGTCATCAATGGTAATTTTGTTTCCATCGACGTTCGCCAATGAGGTTTCCAACTGCACCTCTACCACAGTCTCTGAATCGGCAGTGATGGTAACTTTTTTGGTGACTGGTTTAAAGCCTTTGGCACGGATTTGAATTTTCATCTCGCCCGCTGGCATTTTGTGTGCTTTGTCTGCTTTTTTGACCAAGGGTCGACGACCTTTGCGAATCCATGCTGCTTCCACAGGGTTGCCATCCGCATCTGTGGCTTTGACGAGCAGCGTACCAACATCTGCAACCATTGTGACGGTGGCTTCAGTGTTGTCAACATTTTGCACTTCGACATCGTAGACATGCTCTTTGTAGCCTTTGGCACTGGCTGTCACTTTGGCGTGGTTGCCGTCCAGGACTTGCCAGTTGAAGGTGTCGCCATTTCCACCAGTACTGTTCCCCAGGGTCCATGTTGCATCTTCAATGGGGTTGCCTTTTGCATCGACAAAGTTGATGGTTACGGCGGTTAAGTCTATGCACCCATCGGAGTCTTTGACACCGTCCAAGTCTTCATGTTCCGTTGGACATTGATCATCAATATCAATGATGCCATCGCCATCGGTGTCTTGGTGAAGGGGTTTGTGTGGTTGTATGGAAAACAATACACGGAATTTTGGGGTGGAGATACCACTTCCAAGTCCCCAGCCGAAACCACCGCGAACAACGTGTTCTTCAAGTGGTTTCCACAAGGATAGAACGGCTTCTTGCCCGACCGTCCCAGATTCTCCATAAACGGAACCTGTCACATATTCGACGGCAACGCCAGTGGCTTCCAGACCATTTTGGTACCCTGCACCCAGTCGACCATACATGCTCGATCCAAATGCGGCTGCACTCGAGTCAGAGTCGGCCATTTGACGGTGCCCAAGGTTGGCAGCCAAATGAACATTGTCGACTTGTTTGTCTGCACCCACTTCAATGTCAACGATGGTGCCAGAAGCGCCAAGTGGCAAAAAAGAATTGCTGGTCGGCAATGTGGCGCGAACAGAAGCAAATACACCCGTCTCGTGCAGTGGGATATTGCGGAATCGATACTTTGCGTCGACACTGATGTCACCCATTCCAGCCGGCTCTACAACAGGAGCAGACTGTGCACCCGTTGTGACCATTTGGGTCAGCTGGTCGGCCCGAAATCCAGTTGCGTTTACATACATGGGAACAATGACACCCAAACGAAACTCGTCGAAGGACAAACCACCGATGAAGTCGACTTCGTTCAGAGAAGACACAACTTCATATTGGTTGTTGTTGTAATCTGTGTAGGTGAACGGCGTGTCGGTATAGGAATACACCGCTTTGTAAAAGAACGTGTCGGTCGGAATGTTGGAGTCGGTCACCCAAAAATAAGGCACTGAATCCACCGAAGGACGAAAGTTTTGAACGTTGAAGTTGGGATAGCCAGACAGTTCGCCGACAACATTTTCTTGGGCAAAAGCGCTGGATAGCAACAATAAGATGAGTGTGCTCATGAGAACTCCTAGACTTGGTATCTTGAACCAAGGATGTGAATACAAAATGTGGAGACGTCAAGAATCAGAGACCCTCAACCTCTCCACAGCTCATTGAAGATTATTGATTGCGTTCGCGACGTCGGAAGCCCAACATACCAAGCAAACCAGCAAATACGGCCATCAAACCAGTTGGTTCAGTGTTGGTGCTTGAGCAACCGCCACCTTCGTACTTGCCTTCTGGGAAGGTAGAAGATTCCAATGGGTCAGTTGCTTGTTCAACTTCAACACCATCGTCGAATCCATCACCATCGGTGTCTGCATCAACCGGACTGGTCAAGTGAGTATTGACTTCGTCACCATCTTGTAGACCATCGCCATCGGTGTCTACCACAGTTGGATCGGTTCCCAACTCGTTGACTTCTTCATAGTCGGTCAGACCATCGCCATCAGTGTCTTTTTCGGTTGGGTTGGTGCCGTATGTGAAGACCTCTTCAGAATCGATGATGCCATCTTCGTCAGTGTCGGTCATGGTAGGATCGCTGTCGAACTCATTGACTTCAGCATAGTCCACAATGCCGTCACCGTCAGTGTCAACATTGTTTGGATCTGTACCACCTTGAACTTCCTCTGCATCAGACAAACCGTCTTCGTCAGAGTCATAGTTGTTTGGATCGGTGTTGGTTTCGGTAACTTCTTTGCCGTCTGTCAAGGTGTCACCGTCAGAGTCTACGCCATTTGGATTGGTTCCCAAGCCTACTTCAACGCAGTCCTCAAGACCATCACCATCAGTGTCAACATCGTTTGGATCTGTACCCAATGCAGCTTCCACACCGTCACCACAACCGTCACCATCGGTGTCGTTCATGGTTGGATCGGATTCTGTTTCATCAGCGTCGTTGATGCCGTCAAAATCAGAGTCTGCCAAGAGTGGATTGGTGCCGTTGGCAACCTCATCGGCATCTGAAATGGTGTCCCCATCAGAGTCGACGTTGTTGGCATCGGTGAAGTGTGTATTGACTTCGTCACCGTCGCTTAGGCCATCGCCATCAGAGTCAGCGTTGTTGGCGTCCGTACCAAATACAGCTTCTTCCATGTCGTTGAGACCATCTTCATCAGAGTCTGCCATTGTTGGGTTGGTACCGTTGGCAACTTCGTCACCATCAGAGATGCCGTCCATGTCAGAATCTGCATTCATTGGATCACTACCATGAGTGGCTTCATCTGCATCGTTGATGCCGTCCATGTCAGAGTCCGCTTTGGTTGCATCCGTACCGTTGGTCAGTTCGTCTGCGTCATTGATACCGTCCATGTCAGAATCTGCCATGTTTGGATCGGTTCCAGCAGCGACTTCCTCAGCATCGGTCAAACCGTCAGAGTCAGAGTCGGAAACCATCGGATCGGTTCCGGCATCCATTTCCGCTTTGTCGTTGAGGCCATCGGCATCAGAGTCTGCATTGACAGGGTCAGAACCAAAGGTGGCTTCTTCAGCGTCGGTCAAACCATCGTTGTCAGTGTCTGATGACAATGGGTTGGTCCCGTTGGCAACTTCGTCACCATCGTTGATGCCGTCCATGTCAGAATCTGCCATTTTTGGATTGGTGTTCAACACCCAAGCTTCTTGCAAGTCATCCAGTCCATCACCATCCGTGTCAGCGCTGGTACCGTCTGTGCCAAGCATGTCTTCTTGGAAGTCTGTCAATCCATCCATGTCAGTGTCTCCACTGTTTGGATCGAATGACATTGCCACTTCGTCACCGTCGCCAAGACCGTCACCGTCAGAGTCCATGTTGTTTGGATCTGTCATGTGGGTCATCACTTCGTCAAAGTCACTGAGACCATCGGCATCAGAGTCTGTGACCAGTGGGTCTGTTTCGTATGTGTAGGCTTCCTCACCATCACTGAGACCATCACCGTCAGTGTCAGCAACATTTGGATCGGTTGCCATATCGATTTCATCACCATCTATGACACCATCGGCATCAGAATCATCGATCAATGGATCTGTCATGTGTGTCATGACTTCATCATAGTCGTTGAGACCATCACCGTCGGTGTCTGCAACATTTGGATCCGTACCGTAGGTGACTTCTTCGTTGTCCAATAGCCCGTCACCATCAGAGTCCACCAATAGTGTAAAGTCGTCAGAAACAAAGTTGTCTACCGGATAAGAGTCCATCTCTCCGTCTCGATCCAACACTTGTGCTGCAACGGTGAAGGTGTCGCCATCAGAACCAGAAGGAACAACCGCGGTCAAAGTGATGGTTGCAGAAGACTCAGAGTCCAACGATACCATCAACCCATCTTCATCCAGTACACAGAAGTCCAGTCCATCAACGGCACAGTTTGCATCAACGATTTCCACTCCCTCTGGGATGTCCAACATGATTTCTTCACCACAGGTCTCATCTGTTGTGTTGTTGGTCAAGGTCACATCAAAGGTGAACTCTTCACCAACAGCCACTTCAGTGATGTCTGTCATGCCGATGGCAACGTCGTACAAACGCCCAACGTTCAAAGAGCCAATCTCGTGGTTGTTGGTTGAACCACCAGTTGCAGCCGCAAAACCAAACTTGAGGGTTTCAGGCAATTGCTCAGGGAATGCCACATCTTCAAACAATGGTGTGTACTCATTGCCAGATTGAGTGATGTAGGCGCTGATCAGAGAGAAACCTGGATTGTTTTCATCTGGTGTGATGACCAGACGGGTTTTGTAGTATCCGAGGTCGCCTTCCATTGGACGCTCTGTAGCAGAGGGAGCATCCAAAGAGAAGCCAGTGGACACAGCCGCCAAGGGACCAGAAGTGATGTCGCTTGATGCACCGACCAATACAACTTGATCTTGAGTGCTTGAACCACCAGCCGATGGCCCGAAGTTTCCGAACTCATCAAAACCGACGGCCAATACACCGTTGGTCAAGCCAGTTTCAGAAGTAGATCCGAAGTATCCAAGTGTTCCACCAGTAGCACCCAACGAGAACGTAGACTCATCAGTGGCTCCATCATAGAGGAAGAACACCATACCATCCGCACCGGTTCCGCCCCATGCTTGGACTTCGATGTCGAAACTGAGACCGTCTTCATTGGAGATCGCATTGCTTGAACGGGCTCCACCAAATTCACTTGCTCCAGTGGATGTCAAGCGAAGGACACCTTCACCTTCTGCATCGATTCCGCCACCCGTCAACGTCGCATTGCCACTCAAGGACCAACCTGTTGGCAAAGTGGAGGTTGAGAAGTCTGCGTTGAAGTCATCTGTTGCGTCACAAATGCCTTCGCGGAAATCAGGGATGCCGTCACCGTCACTGTCGTCAGCAATGTCACCGTCGTATGTGCCGTTGGTGTACGCATCAGTTGGATCTGTACCCCAGAAATCGACTTCTTCTCCATCTGAGAGACCATCTCCGTCGGTGTCATCGTCATTGGGGTCAGTGTTGTGAATGTTGACTTCGTCACCGTCGGATAGACCGTCACCATCCGTATCCATTAGCGTCAAGTCTGTGTTGTAGATGTACTGCTCTTGACCGTTTGTGAGACCATCGCCATCATCATCTGCACCCAAGTAGTCTCCGTCAGTGGTTCCGTCACCATCTGTGTCGGTGCTGTTTGGATCGGTGTTGTAATAGTTGACCTCTTCACCGTCGGGAAGACCGTCACCATCAGTATCACCAACCGCTGGATCCGTGCCGTTGTCCAACTCCTCACTGTCATTCAGACCGTCACCATCCGCATCTGCATCCGCAGGGTCTGTGCCAGTGGTGTTGATTTCTTCCGCATCTGAGAGGCCATCCCCATCGGTATCTGTATTGCTTGGATCAGTACCGTATGTGAATACTTCTTCGTAATCGGTAAATCCGTCACCGTCTGTATCTTCAAGGCGTGGGTCAGAGAAGTAGGTGTTGAATTCTTCACCGTCGGTCAGTCCATCACCATCAGAATCGTCACTGTTTGGATCTGTACCCAAGAAGGTTTCAGACTCATCTGAGAGACCATCCGTATCGCTGTCTTGGCAGGCATCTCCGATACCATCATTGTTCAAGTCAGCTTGCGTGAAGTTCAATGTATCTGGGCAGTTGTCGATGTCATCGTTCACTGCATCACCATCAGAGTCTACGTCGGTGGACAGAACACCAGCCATGACGAAGAACATGCGCGCATAGTTGGATGTTGGAATCGCGGTGTAAGAGAAAGAAGACGCAACATCTTGTGGTCCAAATACATCTTCACCGGTCAACGGGTGAACAGTTTGACCCAACTCAGGATCAAAGGCACCGAGTGCATCGAATCCTACTTCATCTCTTGTTCCACAGCAATCGGTGAACTGCCAGCCGTTGTAGTACACACCGTCATTCAAGGTTGCAGGTGAAAACTGTCCCAACGAAAGACCAGAACTGTCATCAAGGTCAGAGATCAACAGCGTGTAATTGCCATTTGTACCACGTGCCACACCAATGTCGTTGCTTGAACCGAACAAGTCCATGTCCATGTAGTTCCAGATTTCAATGTCACCTGCATCGGCAAATGTGGTGTCAGAGAACAGTTCCATGTCGGCAACGACTTTGTTGTCTTGCATGGTGTAGGTCAGCGTCCAATCTACGCCATTGTCGCTTCCTGAGTAAACGGCAGTCTCACAGTCTACAACTTCCAATGCCTCTACACTCAATGAAGAACCGTTGATTTGAGTGTCCCATCGATACAATGGGTCTGTAGCAGCACCGTTTGCCACCACGTCAAAATTACGTGTGGATACGCTGTCGTCCTCGAAGTATACCCGACGATATCCTTCTTGGCCAACGGGGATGCCGTTCCATAGGTAGTAGTTGCTGTCACAACTGTCACCAATGCCGTCACCATCACAGTCCGTTTGATTTGGATCGTATACGTCTGGACACAAGTCTACGGTGTCATCAATGCCGTCCATGTCTGCATCTGGCATATTGGGGTCGGTGCCGTCGGCGAGTTCTTGATCGTCCGTGAATCCATCCCCATCGGTGTCGTTGCTGGTTGGATCTGTCAAGTGAATATTGATTTCGTCGTAATCAGAAATGCCGTCGCCATCAGAGTCCACAGAAGAGATGCTGGTGTTGTAGATATACATCTCTTCACCATCGATGATGCCATCACCGTCAGTGTCGTCATAGTATCCTTCTCCATCGAGAACACCGTCACCATCTTCATCAGAGTTATTGGGGTCAT
>CBFICN010000122.1:0-11241 GCA_965661045.1 uncultured Myxococcota bacterium | reverse complement strand
TTTGCCACTTTGAAATGGGTGCAGCGACTGTTTCGAGTAAGGTCTGTCCATCCCAACGAGAGAAACCAGCGGAACTGGCTATGACAATTTGATGTCCAGATACGGCAACATCCAATATGTTCTCAGTTTGAAAACGAAAACCTCGGCCGAGCGTCCGCCACCAACACAGCAACGACGCGTGGGTGTCCGACTCGTCCCAATACCCAACACAAATTCCGTGTTCCCACACGTACCAATGTGCCGAATTTACATTGCCCAATGCCGACTGCAAAAAAAGTTTTGGTTGTAACAATTCGACAACGCTAGCCATGTCAGCCTCCTTCCATCCAATATTCCGTACTTTGCACAAGAGACTCTATTGCATCGTCCAACGTGTCGCCAACACAAACCTTGCCAACGCTGTACCCTTCCCATCCGACAACCGCACACGATTCGCAAGGATGCTTGTACCAATCAAACCAATATCCTGAAGCATCTCGTATCTTGAGAGGACCGTACGCAGTGCCCCCACATCGATTCACGTCGTACATCAGTTCGTCAAATACCACTGTAATATCTGGGTACTGAACGCCACCCGTCAGGGTGAGTTGATCTGTTACCACACCGTGAATCTCAAAGGAGCTTGACCCTTGCTGCATCCAGAGTTGCTCGTCATCCAGCCAAAAAGACCCACGGAGGTTCATATCCAAACCGCCATCTTGAGTGGCAATCGCCATTTGCCCCAGACCGCCAATGGTGCGCACTTCACCGCTAGAGTGGATGGCATCAAACGAACCCCATACAGAAGAGAAAATGCCACCGTTTCCAAATTCATCTTCTTCTTGAACCGACAGCGCTGAAAAATTGGCAAACCCGTAGAACCGATTGCCATCCGCAGTCACACAATCATCCACCCAATGACCGTCCACATCATTGAACTGTTCGTTGAACTGTGGACAGGTTTCATCACCCCACTCTTGAAGGGTTTCGATGTAGCGCTCTCCAACTTGAAACATATTGGGGAGTCCTTCGGTAAACCCACTATTGAGGTGCTCTTCCAAGTCGGGCAACGCAGTTTGAAAACGACGAATTTCCGGTTGAGTAACCGTCTCTGGAGACGTACAGGCCCACAGATATACGACAATCATCACTGAATTGCACCCAATATGGGTGAGACATCTTGAATGTGATCGATTGGTGTTGCGTCCGCCAACTGCAACAAGGTCGCACCCAAGTGTTCTGGTTTTAACAGTACACCACCACTGTACACATCACCAGTGGACAAATCTACCGGTGACGACATGCACTCATCATCATAGGCCCCCACCATGTGGTTTCCTTGAACGCCTGAGCCAATCAAAATGGCCGACGTGTGCATCCAGTGGGTTTTGCCCTGACGTTGATTCAACTTTGGAAAGCGCCCCATCTCCGACAACACAACCACGGTGAGGTTTTGATGCAACGAGGGGTACACAGACTCTACTTGCTGCAACGTCATTCTCAGTTCATGAAACAACTCTTGTAAGTTTCGACTTTGTACTGCGTTGGCTGCGTGTGAGTCGTACCCAAGACCTTGGAACCCACCATGTTTCAAACTGACGCATCGTGACACGTTGTTCCCCAACAGGGCCACCGCACGCTGTAAATCCAGTGCCAAGTCGTTTCCTTCTTGGGCATCCAGCAAGTTCAATGTTGCATCCAACTCTTGGATGGATTGTAGATTGTCTTCCGCTATCAGTCCACGCTGTTGCAGTTCCTCAAACCTGGTAGAGCGGGTATCTGGAGTGTTTTGGAGTTGACTCAACCAAGCATCTTCATACGCGTCCAGTGAAGAACTGCGAAAATTCTCCGACGGCAACAACAGCCCCAATTGTCCGTTGCTGCCCACTCGAGAAACAAAAGAAGAAAAATCTGATGCATAGTTGGGACCCGATAGCACAACGTGTGGCAACAAAAAATCTGAGCGACTTTGGGCCGCAATCAAACTGGCCCAATCATTGCAACGATCGTTGCTGGTTCCCGCCCAAATTAAGCGCAGACAGGTATCATGGGCAACTGAGCGCACACCAATGCCGTGTACAAAACAAGTTTGGTCACCGTAATCTCGTAAAAACTCACCCACGGCAGGTTTGATATCGGAATCCACATACTGGATGTTGCCCACTTGACCCAAACTGGAGTTGGGTTCCATGTCTATCTTTGGATTGTTCCACAACGGCGCAAAAAGATGACACTGATCCCAGCCCCCTTCGGCAAACACAAACAAAAAACGGCGTTCTTGATCAGATTCATTGGCAACCGACAATTGTGGTTTCAACCCTGAGAGCAAAGACAGCCCAATGCCCCCTTTCAAAAAGGCGCGTCGACTGAGGTGCGTTGTGTGGCCTGATCTGTTGAAGAATTTCATGTGTTGCTCCTCATTCTCTCAATACAACCAGGTTTGCGAATTGCGCAACAAGATCGACAGTGCACTACTCCAAGCCTGTTCACGCCCGTGATCGCGCTCTACAAATTGAAACCCCTCTCGCAGAATGATCATCTCTGCATCAGTCGGTTCACGCCCCATCAAGCGTAAATACCACTGTTCTACGACATCTTGAAACTCAATATCCACAGCGGCAATGTCCAACGGATCCAGTTGATTGAATAAGTCGGAGGGCTCTGTTGTCGCTTGAGAAACCGCATATTCAGCGGCCAACTGTGCAAAGCGCTTCAGTGTCAACTGACGAGTGGCAGACGGTGCCTCCAACCACTGAGTAGTAGAACGACCATCAATGCCACCGAGCAACATTCTGTATCCCCATTCATCATTGTCCAACAGTTCTAGTGAACCATCATTCCAGTCAAACCCCGTAAACTCACCGATTGCATGTCGCAATTGATGGGCAGACATCATCTTAGACGCTGCCATAGATCTCTCATCGGTCGACTCCTCGGGCAGAGACATTTGATATTCTGGAGAATTAAGAATCCCGCGTACAATGTCTCCGTACCGACCACCGGATTGTTGAGCCTCATGCGAAATGATCTCTATTCTACCTTCATCGCGATCGGTGATGGGTCGACGCCACAATCGTTCAGCCAAACTCGAAACGGCGCAACCATAGAATCGGTCATCAGACGCAATCACCTCGCCCAATTCGGCAGGAGCGGATATTGGTCGTCCATACCAGCCCATTTCAAGTTGTAAATCCCGCTCGCCGTCCCACTCTCGCTCAGGATGATAAATGGACAATTCAACGACGTCGTGCATGTCGTGCTGCCAAAAACCATACAGACTTGCAGCCAAAGGATCCAACGTTCGATGACAGGACAAACAGCCTGGATCGGTACGAACGAACTCATCAATATTTTGTGCATCGACCTGTAGAGAGCTGGGACTGGTTACTGCACGACTCAAAATGTCATCACACACCAACAGTCGAGTCAAAAATGCAGCCCGAGCACGTGACTTGTTGTTTGGAGTTGTGTAATAGCGCCACCAGATGCCATTCGTCGATACCACCCCTAGCGGAGGACGGCCGTCCGTGTATTTTGCCGGCACCCAATCTTCAACCCCTGTGGACACACGGTCCATCGCTTCCAAATTCCATATGTCGGTCAAGATGGAATTTGCCATCGTGTACTCTGCTTGAACGAGGGCTGTCCAAGGCTTGTCGGACATTGCAATGTGGGCCATCAACCGTGGAGACTCTTCTCCAATGGACTGTACGAAATCAAATGCCTGTCCTTCATCCAAATAAAAGTCTGCCTCAGTAACATTGAACTCATCAACCTTGGTCAACAACATTGAGGAGAAGATGTTGATCAATTGGGCCTTGTGCCCCTCTTCTTGCATCCACTTGGTCGTCAATTCGGCAATGCTATTGGGGTCTGCCAACACTTGTTCCACTTCAGACATGTCCAAGAATTCACCACGCACATCCAGCGACACCCGTTTTGCCAACGGCAATCCTTGCAACAGTTCTCCTTTGAATGGAGTCGGCGGTTGGGGCTCTACTGACTGTACAGATGTGCTCTCTTCTGCTTTTGAGCAAGCAGTGCCAACCAGTACACCGCTGATGAATAGTAAAGAAATGAGAGACGTAGAGCGCATCATATTGTCCATTTTAGCACATCTCCATTGGTTGACCAACCTTTCAAAAGCAGAGAATACATGGATGAATCTTCTACTGCTGAAGCAAGAAGTGGAAGAAGGATCAGCGCTCGTACAAACAAATTGAAGAATTGGCTTGTACTTGAATCCGCCCCAATGGTTCGGGTGGTGATTTCAAACATTTTGACACCACTTTTGTCATTAGGACCTTGCCCCGATGCGCAGACAAGTTCATCATCCAACGGGTGAGGTAAAAAGGTCCGGCCAACTGCCAATCACCAGCTGGTGGTCGATTTTGTGAACCGATTCTCACTACCCCTGGAGCGATTCCTGCGCTGACTCGGTAATCCGACTGACGGGCAAACTTTCGCAAAGAAAATGTCGTTTGCATGGCTTTTCTACAGGTTTGCTCTAAGGAGTCTTCTACAACCCAAACGGCGATCAGAGAACCATCGTTTCGCTCCCAGATTGCCCCTTTGTGCTTCTGAATGAGTTGTACGCACGTTTTGATCACTTCCAGTGTGCTGAGTCGAGCCTGCACCTTTGGCAGTTTGATGATCTCGAGGGACACAACAACGATGGTTTGGGGCAACACCGGTTCAGCTTTGCCCATTTGAATCAATGTTCCACCCGCATTTTGGGCATCGTCCAGTTCACGAATGAACTGAGCCAAATCATTGTTTGTTGCGCGGTATCCTTCATCTCGCATGATGCCACTCAACGCTTCGAGCATGTGCAACGCCGAACTGTAGCGCTCTTTCAGATTTTTTTTGAGGCCCTTGTTCACCACATTTTCAAGTTTCAAAGACACTTCGGTACGCGCTCTGTGCAACGATGGAACGATAGCCTTGCGAACATTGTTGAGGGTTTGGGCTTTTTCTTTCTCTTTAAACAGCCGCTTCCCCGCCAACAGTTCCCACAAAACAATGGTGAGGGCAAAGACATCTGTTTGACCAGTAAGGACCCTTCCCTCGACTTGCTCCGGAGCCATATAGGCGTACTTCCCACGGATGACTTGGTGCTGCTCTTCCATCTGAAAGGCCGCCCTTGAAATCCCAAAGTCGGTCAATTTCACTTCTCCAGAACGTGAAATTAAGATATTTTGCGGAGAAATATCACAATGAACAATGTTGAGCCCTTTGCCGGTTTCGTCTTTTCTATTGTGGGCAAAATTGAGGGCTTTGAGGACTTCAGTGATGATAAACAGTGCCAAATGAATCGGAAAGGCCCCTTTGGCTTTTCGCGCTTTTTGCATGAGTTTACTGAGGTCCAAACCGTCGACATACTCCATAGCCATGAAATACTGCCCATCCAGTTCACCCAAGTCATAAACCTGAACGATGTTGACATCCATCAGTTGAACGGCAATCCTTGCCTCATCCAAAAACAGCGTTTGAAACTCTTCGTCTTCGGCAAGTTTTGGCAAAATCTTTTTGATGACCAAAATCTTTTCAAATCCGGCAGCCCCTCTGGAACGTGCACGAAAAACCTCAGCCATACCGCCCGCGGCGATCTTTTCAAGGAGTTCATACTTTCCAAATTGTTCGACTACACCTTCACGCACCGCATTCTCCAAACTGGTTTAATACAACAAAGATAACATTAATGTGGTTTGGATTCATACAAAGTCCACAGAATAAATCGTCGCCAGTTGTTCACACGAATACATTGACGAGTGACACATGGACAGTATACAACCATGTCAAAATATTGTTCACTTCTGACTTAGTTCACACAAAATTTGGGGTACATAATGAACAGTGAAATTGTTGCCATCTTGATGCTGCTCGCCGTCGTTGGATTTGTATTGGGTCGATTGCCAGCGGTCGAAGGCATTAACCATTCGGATGCTTTCAAAAAACGTCGCGTAATGAACTGGTTGCCACTCGGATTGACCTATGCATTTTTGTATATGGGCCGGTACAACCTCAAAGTATCCAAGTTTGCTTTTGAAGAAATGACCGACCCAAGTGGCGGCGCCTTGATGGGAAATGATGACTTTGGTTTCATCTTTACCGTTGGTGTTTGGGTTTATGGATCGGCATTTTTATTGAACGGCCCCCTCACAGACAGATTTGGTGGCCGCAAAGCAATTCTGACCGGTGCAGGTGGAGCCGCGTTTGCCAACCTACTGATGGGTGTTGCGACATGGAATTTGGTTGCAGACGGTCCATTAAGAAGCTTCGTTGCTGAGAACTTCGTGATGTTGTTTGCCGGTCTATACGGACTCAATATGTACTTTCAAAGTTTTGGAGCCATCGCCGTGGTAAAATGCAACGCTCCTTGGTTCCACGTTCGTGAACGTGGAGTATTTGGTGCCATTTTTGGAATCTTAATCTCGTTGGGTATCTACTTTGCTTTTGACTGGGGATATGCAATTGTGAACGGATTTTCCGCTGGTCCAGACGCCCTATTGGTCAACGATGGAAAAGACATTGGAATGGGTGCAATTGCGGTCTTCCTCGTACCCACTGTGTTGCTCTGCATCTTTTGGGTAGCGGACTTCATGCTGGTTCAAAACGCTCCTGAAGATGCTGGACTAGAGGCTTTCGACACGGCGGATGCCTCCTCGGGTGATGAGGGTCCACAGTTGCCACCGTTTGAAGTGTTCAAGAAAATGATGAGCAACCCTGTCATCATCACCATTGCCTGTATTGAGTTTTGTAGTGGGTTTATTCGACAGGCTCCAATGCAGTGGTATCGAACCTTTGCCAAACAAACGGATATCACCCTTCACCTCAAGGGGGATTTCATCTATGACCATTGGGGCATGTTCTTGTGCATCGCTGGTATCATGGGTGGGGTAATCGCTGGAATCATTTCAGACCGTATTTTCGAATCTCGACGTGGTCCAGTGGCTGCCATTCTCTACGGTGGCGTGGTGGTGTTTTCCATTCTGCTCTACTTCACAATTTCGATGCCGGTGATTCAAATTTCTGAGGGTATGACGTTGTCTCCTGCAGGGGTTGTCTGTATCTTTGCTTCAATGTGTGTCATCGGGGTGCACGGAATGCTCTCGGGTACAGCATCCATGGACTTTGGTGGAAAAAAGAACGTCGGTATTGCGGTCGGTATCATTGATGGATTTGTGTACTTGGGAACGGGCGTCATGTCATTGACGTATGGCAAGGTATTGCCAAAAGAGAACTTCAATGCTGAAGGTGAACTGATTGGTCCGGTAACCGATCCAAACAATTGGACTGCTTGGCCCATCTCCATGGTTCTGATTGGAATCGTCGGGTTGGCACTGGCAACACGCGTTTGGAATGCAACACCAACCAAAAATAAAAAGGCTGCATAATGTCAGACCGGGCAATTTTGTTTTGCTTACATGGGTTTTTGAGGAGTGGTGCATCCATGTGGTGGCTTGCCCATCACGCCAAGTCCGTCCAGTATGCAGAGATTTTCACCCCCACCTTTGGACTGCACCTACACTCCTTAGAGTCCAATGCAAACGCACTCCACCAGCAAATCACATCGGCACTTGAAAAGCACCAAGCAAACACCCTTGATGTGGTCACTTACAGTATGGGGGGGCTACTAATTCGAGCATTGCTCACACTATTTCCCGACACGCCCATTCGAACTTTGGTCATGATAGCGCCCCCCAATCAGGGAGCTGAGATGGCAGATTTGGTTCGCCGCTGGATTCCCGTACACAATCTAGGATGGGACCCCTTGGCCCCACTTCTACCCGACGCCCCAGAAAAACTTGTAGAGCCCAATGAAACGATATCGGTTGGTATCATTGCTGGATTACATGGAAATGGCGTTGGTTACAATCCACTACTTTCAGAAGAAAACGATGGGAAAGTCTGTTTGTCTGAGACGAAACTAGAACGTTCGCATCATTGGGTAAGTGTAAAAGGTCGGCATCCAAGTTTGATTTTGCACCCCACACCCATCCACTTGACCAAAATATTTTTGTCCGAGCAACGGTTTCCCGAATAAGAGTAAGCATTATCCATTCAACCTGCTGCACTCACCACATCTATGCTCTGGCTACTCTTTCATACATTGCTGAGGTTCACCGAGGCCTCACCCTCTACTGGTTTCCAGGTACAAGTATTGACCCAAGACGCAAACCAAATTGTCAACGCAACACTGGTTCGTGGACAGAGAAAGTTGCCCTTGACCTGTGGAGATGGACAAGAGTACCAGTTTGATGGTGAACACGATGGAATTTGGACCTGCCAGTTCAGCGAGACATGGAGAAGCCCCGAATATTTGAAGATTTCCCTCACAGACATCGACCAAACAGTATTCGAAGGACTGGTCTCCATTACAAACAGCCAAACGACTCCGACGTTGGCCTTTCAAATCAATAAAAGAGGTAGTCAATGGCAGGCCACCCACATTTCTTTGCACAAAACCGTGCCGATTAAAGGTCTGATGGTAACGTCCAGAGAGTGGATAAGTGGTCTGTGGGGGCTGTTGGTCATCAATGTTTTGGGATGGTTGCTTTGGTTGACAAAAAAACAATCCTAATCGAACTGTTCATCGCGGTGTTGATTGCCTGCATCAGCACATGGCCTCTCACGATGGATCCCATGATCAACCTCAGTCGCCAGTTTGATTTGTTTGGCCTTCTTTGGTTGTCAGAAGGGATTCAATCAATCGAATCTGGAGCGTTTACCAACACGAATTTCCCCTGGTCTACGCCCGTTGGACACATTGACTCTTGGCTGTGGTTTGGACTCCTTTGGGTAACGCAGGGACTATCACCAAACCTTACACTTGCAGTCGGTTTGACAGGATCTATTGCTCTAAACATCTGGTTGGCCAAAGTGTGTGCGTCCACTTGGGGAATGAAAGAATGGCCATCTTGGATGGTGGGCATTTTGTTTGGTCTCAGTGGGAGCAACCTAACCAACATCTTGGAAGGCAGTTGGTACCTCAACAGCCGATTTTGGCTACCGTTGACCGCATTGGCATTGCACACATACCAAAGACAAAAACAACACCGATGGTTACTGGTAACGATACTCTCATGGACAGGTGCTTTGCTAACATCGGCTTACTTGGGAATGGTGACCAGCATTTTGGTGATGATTCTGGTGCTCTACTTACAACCGCGCAGACAATCGAGAACATGGTTTGCACAGATACTGCTGCCCATTGGTGCGATTGGAGTTGGGTACACAGTATACTTTTTGTCTGTACAGAGTGTTCGACTCGAAGATGCATCGGGCAACATTGAAAACTGGACCACGATGGGCTCAACAACACTGTGGAATTACCTACTGTGGAACTCAGACTTGGATCAATATGGACATTCCCTGGGTCCCGTTGGAAACGTGTTTGTGCTGTTTGCACTGTTGGCTTCGCCTTGGATGAAACTGCCATCCTCGTGGAGAGTCTGGTGGCTGATGGGGTGGATTGGGGTTGTGCTGTCCATCGGTTTCCAGTTGTCTCTGGTGGATGAAGACATCGGTATCCCATGGATTTTACAGTTAATTCTGCATAGAGACTGGGCAAGTTTTATCCACTTCCCAGCACGGTTTCATTGGCTGACAGATTTGAGTGGCGCAATGCTCTTTGGGATGCTCATCTCCAATACAATGCAGTCACTTTGGATACAACGAGTCATCCTCGGTCTCGTCTGTATCAACCAATTCACCATTCAAGGGTGGTTTGATCGAATGGGGAACAATCCTATGCCAATCATACCGGCTTATGCACACACTTCACAGACGGGTGCCCTGTTTGAACTATACCCTGTATTCACTCGTCACAGCAACGTAGACCCTCTGTACATCAAAAATCTATTGTGCCTCCAGCAAACGGTTCACCAAAGACCGTTGTTGATTTCGTGTATGGGTACAGAAACCGAAGGCAGTGTGGATTGGTATTTGCGCGGACTATTTTTTGAAGACGCGTTGGGTGAAGATAACAATCGTAGTCAAAACTGGGGGCAGTTGCTCCCAAAACTCGGGATTGGCACCCTTGTCTTTCATAGCAATTGGTTTGAAACATCGGACAGAATACAGTTGTATCAAACCCTTGAAACTTGGTTTGGTCAACCTTCTTACAACCAAGCGGACGATGGTATAATACTGTGGACCTTTGAAAACCCTGAAACCAATAGAGAGACCTTGCAACAGACCTATATGAAGAACTTTCCCACAACAGATTGGCCACAATGAAGTCAAAAGTCCTACTCTCGATACTGGGTTTGTGCATTGGACTGGGTGTGGCAGAGTTTGGAACACGGACATTGAAACCACAACCGCCCTTTCCAAGTCGACAACACATCCTCAATCGTGGATACTTTACAATTCCCGGACAACATCGCAACAAACAACCTGAGTTTGACGTTGAGGTCTATGTCAACCAGCAAGGGTTTGTCGATGGAGAATGGGACCTCTCCAGTCCACCTGATATCCTGTTGATTGGAGACTCGTTCGTTCAAGGGGCACAGGTCGAGCACCACGAGCGGATTGGAGCACACATTGCCAACGATTCAGGCCGAACGGTTTGGTCGATGGGTGTTCCCGGTGCTGGCACAACGACAGAGCTGTTGCTGTTGCAAGAGTGGCTGCCATACATCCGTCCCAAAATGGTCCTGCTGGCTCTGCTACCGTCAAACGACATTCTGAACAACCACCCCCAGTTGGAAACAAAGACAGACAAACCCTTTGTCAACCTTGAGAAATTTGCTCAACAACAGATCAAAATTGACTTACCAACGCAAGTCAATGATCAATTTCCATTGTCCAAGCACAGTCACCTATTGAGACTGCTCATTCGTGGAGTGAATGCACAAGCGCAAATACAAAAGAAGAAGATTCGTGGTGAAGGAATTCCGGTGGACTGGCAAGTGTACAATCCCACAATCGAAGACACTTGGGGTGAAGCTTGGAACATCACCCATCGATTGATTGTCGAGATCAAGGAAGTTTGTGAGGCCGAACACAGTCAACTGGGCATCGTGATACTCCCCAGCATCGAAGAAGTTTCTCCCTCTTATCAAAAAAAGTTGTTTGCCTTGCACCCCGAAATGAACGATTGGAATCTAAACTTCATTGCCAACGTGCGAAGCAAAACCATGCTCAGCAACACCGGTGTACCAACGTCCATGATTCACAGTCTCTACACAGACTTTGCAAGCAGCCAGAACCCGAGTGAACTGTATTACTCAAGAGATCACCATTGGACACCAACTG
>CBFICN010000121.1:0-11259 GCA_965661045.1 uncultured Myxococcota bacterium | reverse complement strand
CGGATTGTCCGGCTCATTCGGATTGTCCGGTTCATTCGGATTGTCCGGTTCATTCGGATTGTCCGGTTCGGGCGCATCGGGTTCGGGTGCATCGGGTTCCGAGCCGGGTTCAACTTGAACCGTTGGGTCGTATAGGTCAAAGAACCCCGTATCCTCTTTGTTGTTTCCACAAGCCAAGATTGTCAATACGCTCAACAACATTCTACCTCCACAGTCTATTACTGTATGCTACTCAATCCCCAAACACTTTTCAAATTGCCAACTGCATTCACAGTGAACCATTCAACAAAACAACTCCACCTAAGGCAACAATCCCAATCGCTGACACAAGGCCACGCCCAATTCTTTGTAACGCTCTCCTTTGTTGTTGTCCCGATTGATGCCCAGCACTTCATTGTGTTGTGCGGAAGCAATGATGGTGGCAGAATGAGAAGCCATGAATACTTGAGCACCGGTGTCCCGCAAAATGCCCAGCAACTGCTTTTGAACTGTTGGGTGCAGATAGGTTTCCGGTTCATCGACCACAATGATGTCTCCTGAGTCCGCTCGAGAAATGTGGGTCAACAACTGACACCAAATCTGAAATCCAAAACCAAACCAATAGAGTTCTCGGTACCTTCGGTACTCAGTACAGTACATATCCAAGGTCGTACCTTTCAACGACGCATTCAACCTTGGCAACTCAAGTTCCATACCGTCCCACGTCTTGGCAATGAGGTTGGCAAAATGTGGAAAGGAATCGTGGTTTCGATGCCAATAATTTCGAAAGTGTCTGGACGCTCTATGGGTAGACAGTCCTTTCTTCAATGTTGCATCTTGGACGAGTGGCTCCTTGTCTTCCAACGGTCCCAACACTGGGACCTGTACGATTGTAAAAGAAAATTGATTTCGAAATGCCGATGGTGTTTTGGGGACAGACACACCCTGCACAAAGAAGATACATCCAGAGTCTTTTGGAAAGTAGAGTGTAAAGATCGCCTCGTTGTCAAAAACAAAGTCCACAACCGTCTCTACACTCTCAAGATCTGAATGGATGTTGTCCAGCGAAACAGGTAAGTTTTCTGTGGGGACAACATAGCCATATCTTCGACCAACATTGGTGGTCACAAACGAGGCGGAACGCCGGCGAGCGTACGACATCGCAGAATCCAAGAGTCGAAGGGCACTCAAAAATGTAGACTTTCCAGCATTGTTTCGACCGGTGAGAACATTGATTTGATCAGTCTGCACCGTCAGCTTACGCAGGGCTTTGTATTTCGAGAATTGTATGTACTGCAACTGCATGTCGACTCCGAATTCTTGGGTTTACAACGATTAGGAAGAACAGGATAAGGCAGAACAACCGGCTCTATTTCTGGCCCAGTCCGGCATGCGACCTGACCACTCTTCGAATTGTGGGTGTTCATCGAACGGTGTTTGCAATACTGTGTGAAGGTTTTCCAACACCGTCGTGTTGCCTTCTACAATGTCATCGATTGCGAGTTGAGCCAAATAGTTTCTGAAAATATATTTTGGGTTTCGCTGTTTCATATTTCGGATTCGGTCCTCATCTGTCAAGCCATCTTGGGTGATCGCAGTGTGGTAGGACGTCAACCAGTCTGACCAACGCTGGTGCATCGAAACACCCCATGTTTCATATTGATAAAACGCATTTGATATTACACGGGTGTGTTTTTCGGCGGAACCTCTCTTCACAAGTGCTTCACTGGTCAGCCCACTGAGCGTTCGAAACAACACAGTAAAATCTGTTTCGGTGTGTTCCATGATGTCATACAATCGATTGATCACGGCATTTTTGTGTTCTGTCTTTGAAGAATTAAACCCAAGTTTTTCATAGCGTACCACTGTATAGGTCTCTTGAAACACAACTCGGTAATGATCCAACGCAGTCTGCAGCCCTTGCGATTCACCAACCAATGGATACAGGGCTTCGGCCAATTTCATCAAATTCCAAGCACCAACATTGGGTTGATTCCCAAAAGCATACCGTCGATGTGCATTGTCAGAAGTATTGGGCGTCCAACCCGAATCGACGATGTCCAACCAACCATACGGACCATAATCAATCGTCAAGCCAAGCAAAGACATGTTGTCTGTGTTCATCACGCCGTGGACAAACCCGACGCTCATCCATTGTGCAATCAACTTGGCGGTTCGCTCCGAAACTTCTCGAAACAATTGCAACACCGCTTCTTTTCGATCCGCATCCCCAGAGAACGGAATGTGTGGGTAATAGGTCGTCAAGACGAAATCGACAATGATTTTGAGATGTTCAATATCGTTGTAGGCAGAAAATATTTCCAACGAACCAAACCTCAAGAAACTTTCTGCAACGCGACACACGATGGCTCCCGGTTCTGTTTCAGGGTTTCCATCATAGAACATGTCTCGAACCACGCCGTCCCCTGTCAACACCAAAGAAAGCGCCCGCGTTGTAGGAATGCCCAAGTGATGCATTGCCTCAGAACACAGATACTCACGAACGGAAGATCGCAGAACTGCCCGACCATCCCCCATGCGAGAGTATGGCGTCAATCCAGCGCCTTTCAGTTGAAGTTCCCAGTGAGCACCATCATGGGCGATTTCTCCAAGCGCAATGGCTCGACCATCACCCAGTTGTCCTGCCCAATGACCAAACTGGTGCCCACCATAGCAATGTGCATAGGTTTTCATACCGTCGAGTGCACCGTTGCCCGACAACACAGACAACCACTCTTTTCCATACACCTCTTCTCCAAGCCCCAACGATTGTGCAACAGACTCTGAAACACCCAACAGTTTTGGGTTGGATACTGGGGTTGGTGTGACTTCGGAGAGCATCGCTTTGGGCACTTGCCGAACATAATTGCTGGTGGTTGGATCTTTGGGCATCGCAGCATAAAATCGATTGCTAAATATGGGCATGGGATCTTCTCACTGTAGAGTAAACAGTCCTAGTGTATCTTGGCGTACCACAAAAACCACCCACCCAAACCCACAACGATTGATGCGTATGAACCAATGGTTACAGTTCCATCAAAATATACATTGAACGAGCATCTTTGTACAGTCATGTTGTACGCTACAGGATAATCCACAAAAATATGATGGTTGAAGATTGGTCTGATCAAAATTTTGGAATAGACTGTAGGTCTAAATACTCCGCTGTACACACCTTTGGGAGGGCCTATGACAAGGTCTGAACTTCTCAAAAGCACTCTAAATCTAAAGCCATGTGAAGCATTCGAAGGTGCACACACTGCCGATGGCATTTACAGTCACGCGTTGCACATCGTCGGCTTTGAGTTCGATGGAACGGCTTGTTTTCGCAAGGGCACCGTCAAAGGTCCCAACGCCTGTCGAGTCGTATCAGACGGGATTGAAAGCTACTCTCCCTATTTGGACTTGGACACCGAAGATTTACCAACCTATTACGACTTGGGCAATCTCCAAAATCGCTCTGCGAATGGAGAGCAGGATTGGGAACGTGCCACCGAGCAGTTTCTCAATCTCTTTGATATGGATCTACAAGAACACAACGTACGTACTTTGATGATTGGTGGAGAACACTCTGTCTCCTATGCCCCCATTCGGCGATACTTGGCATGCCATCCAGATTTGGTACTCATCCATTTAGACGCCCATGCTGATTTACGCGATGGATATTTGGGGCATCACCACTCACACGCGTCCATCATTCGCAGATCTTTGGATCACTTTGAATCTGGGCATACACTGATTCAGTACGGCATTCGATCGGGAACAAAAGAAGAATACCGGTGGATGCGTCAAGAGGGAACACTCTGTACCTCTCGAAAAGACTTTTTGGAGAGGGTGCGCGCTGTGGGTGCACATCGACCAATCTATGTCACCTTGGACTTGGATTATTTTGATCCATGCTATCTACCGGGTACGGGGACCCCTGAAGCTGGTGGAGAAGACTTCCACTCTTTCATTTCTCTGATGAAAATTCTCAAAGACAAGAATCTAGTCGGTGCCGACGTTGTGGAATTGTCTCCAGAAATTGACCCCACCGGCAACAGCGATATCTTCGCAGCAAAGGTGCTCAGAGAGTTCATCCTACTGTTGGGGGCACCATGAGCACTGTGGATTGGACGGTGGCACAAGCCGAAAGCCTCTATCAAATCTCAAATTGGGGCGATGGCTACTTTGGGATCAACGACAAAGGGCATTTGGTTGTACAACCCGACGGGATCAAAAATGGTGTAGAGATCTCTCTCTTTGAGGTCATCGAGGAGATCAAGAGTCAACATCTTGAACTGCCGGTGGTCATTCGCTTTCACGATATTCTGCGCTCTCGAGTCCAGAACCTCAACACCATCTTCCAAGAAACGATTGAACGCCTAGAGTACAACGGACAGTATCGCGGTGTCTACCCCATCAAAGTCAATCAAATGCGAGAAGTGGTAGAAGAAATCGTCGATGCGGGTCAAGCGTACGCTTTTGGTTTAGAGGCCGGTAGCAAAGCAGAACTGATGAGTGTTTTGGCGTACAACACCAATCCGAATGCCCTGACCGTTCTCAATGGGTACAAAGACGAAGATTACATGCGACTCGCTATGCTGGGACGCAAACTCAATCGTCAAATTGTGGTGGTCATTGAACAGTTTCACGAATTGCCATTGTTGGTACGCATCGCCAAGGAAATGAAGGTAGACCCACTGATTGGATTGCGCATGAAAATGACGTCGAAGTCGGTTGGAAAGTGGGAAAAGTCCAGTGGAGACAGAGCCAAGTTTGGATTGACAGCCTCCGACTTAGTGAGGGTAGTGCAGTTTTTACGAGCTGAAAATATGCTCGACCAAGTCAAACTGTTGCATTTCCACATCGGTTCTCAAGTTCCCGACATCCGAGCATTCAAAAATGCACTGTCCGAAGCCGGACGGATATTCACTGAACTGACCAAGATGGGGACGCGGCTGGAGTATCTAGACTTGGGGGGTGGCCTGGGAATTGATTACGACGGTTCACGATCCGTTTGTGACTCGTCTCGAAATTACTCAATCGAAGAATATGTCTACGACATTGTCGATTCTGTAAAACGCATTTGTGACACCGCCGGCATCCCACATCCACACTTGGTGACGGAAAGTGGTCGAGCCATCACCGCACACCACTCCTGTGTCATCACCCACGTCTTTGACGAGATTGACAACGCCAACTCTGGCATTGACACCACTGAACTGGATGGAGAGTCTTTGCTATTGCAGCAAATGCGCTCCTTGTTGAAGGACCCACACAAAGATGCACAGGCCCTGTTCAACGATGCGGAACAGATGAAACGAGAATTGTTTCACGCCTTCACCTTGGGTGTGGTCTCCCTTGAAGAAAAAGCCAAAATTGAAACATTGTATTGGCAAGTCTGCCAAAAAATTCAACAAATGATCATAGATCTCGAAGACATTCCCGATGGCTTAGACAAACTCACCGAGCGCCTCTCGTCTCAATACTTGTGCAATTTCTCCGTATTTCAGTCGACGGCCGATGCCTGGGCCATTCGCCAACTGCTGCCGGTTTGTCCCATTCATCGATTGAACGAGAAACCGAGCAAAATGGCTTCCATGGTCGACATCACCTGTGACAGCGATGGCAAAATTGATCAATTCGTGACAGAAGATGGGGTTTCGAACATTCTACCAGTACACCCACTCAGTGAACACGACCCGTACTACATTGGCATATTTTTGACGGGGGCCTACCAAGACGTCATGGGCGATATGCACAATCTCTTCGGTCGAATCAATGAAGTCCATGTGTACAGCTACGACGATGACCCCAAAGATTTTTACATTGAGGAGATCATTCGGGGTTTTGCTGCCAAAGAAGTCCTCTCCCAAATGCAGTACACCCCACAACTGATGGCGATGTTGATCAAGAAAAATATCGATCAAGAAATTTCTCAAGGGAGAATATTGCCGAGAGAGGGCATCAAATTGATTGATTTCTACGATGCCTGCCTAGAGTCATACACATATTTGCATTTTAACGATCAATAAACAGACAATTATTGTCCGATAAAATTCCGTTCAATCGTTTAGTATATATACTAACCACACAGCATGACAACGGAGTCAATCATGATGCGCAAACACTCTTCAACAACCCGTTCGATCCGTAAAAAAGGACTTATCGGTCGAAACATCCAATTGTTTTCAAAGCCAGACGCGGTGCTCAAAACAATTTCTCTACGTGGCAGTCTATCCCTCATTGATACTGAACAAAATACCATACTCAAACAAGGAAACACCGTCCTGAACAGTTGGTCGACCGAAGATTGGACCTTGCTGGGTGTGGATTCAACGGAAAAAATTGCCTTCTTTGAAGCCAGTGATTCTTGGCTGTTGGCCAAACTGGATTTGGAGACCGGTTCCTTTCAGCCAGACGACGACCCGTTGTTCATTCAATATGACCTACACTCTGACACTGCTGGAACCTTTGTCTACGATGAAATCTCCTGTGAGAAGTTCTACTTAAAATAACCCACCCCTTAAACTAGATACTTAGACAGATCGACCCAAATTACCCTAGCCCCTTTCGATGTGTCACAGAAATTCACACAATTGTAGACATGACTTGCCTGCGGGTGTAGTATGTTGTTTCCCATGCACCCCTTTTGGAGAACCAATGCACACACCCGCAGCTTTATTTTTTGCTTTGATTGCTGCATCCACCACAACTGGATGCATGATTGACCCCGAAGAAAGTAAATCCGCCACCGACGCAGACACAACAGACAGCATGGACACCAACACAGAGATCGATCCAACTGTCGATGCCGATGGAGATGGTGTGACAGCCGATGCAGACTGCGATGATGCAAACCCATGGGTCAACGAAGGCTGTGGACGCGCTTGCGTCGGGGACGTTGAAATCACCAGCAATGAAGAGTTGACTCAAATTGCTGGGTGTGCAAGCATCGACGGCAGTGTCGACGTAGAAGGGCTCACCCAAACCGACATGACTGGGTTCAACAGTTTAGAATCGATCACGGGCTCTCTTTGGATCATGCACAGTCCAGGGTTGGAGAGTTTGGAAGGGTTGAACAACCTCCAACGCATCGACGAAGACCTACTGCTGAGTTACAACGACAGCCTGGTGTCGATGGACGGGTTGGAATCCTTAACCACCATTGGCAACACCTTGAGCCTCAGCAACAGTGAAAACCTGACGGACTTGATGGGCCTGTCCAACCTCACTGAAATCCATGGATCCATGATGATCAACAATTTGGGTGTGGACAGTGTTGACGCCTTGGACAACCTTCAAACAATCGGTGCCAGCATTTACGTATCGGAATGTGCAAACCTTCAGTCTTTGAGTGGGTTGACAACCAGCCTGAACTCACTCGGAGAGGACGAGATCATTGGAACCTATGACGAAGAAGGCTATCAAATCGCCAGTTTGTTCTACGTCTACATGAACGACGTTCTCTGTCAAGACTTGGTGGACCAAACCACAACCCATTTTGAGAACATCGGCTGGACCGGTACCGCAAACAGTTGGGACAACAACGGACCGTGTCAGTAAGCTGTCAAGAACAGACTGTGGGCTTCGAGTTGTGGCCATTGTTGTCTACTCTGTCTATAAGGAGTACAGATGATTGCCATATTGACCCTACTGACTGCGTTGGTTTTCGCAGACCCAACAACCCCCACTGCTTTGGCACGGGCTGCTCAGTCGATTGAAAACCCTTCAATACGCTATGTGCCAGACTATGTCAGACTAGACTACCCCATGGGAGACGTCCCTGCGCATACGGGGGTCTGTACCGATGTCATCATCCGAGCCTATCGACAGGTAGGGGTTGATTTACAGCAGTTGGTACACCAAGACATCCTTGCGCACCCCATTCGGTACCCCAACATCAAACGACCCGACGCCAATATTGATCATCGACGGGTACCCAATTTGGCCACCTTCTTCAAACACAACGGTACAGCGTTACCGGTAACGACCGAAGCAACAGACTACACACCTGGGGACATCGTTTGGTGGAAACTGGGTTCGCCAACCGGACTCAACCACATTGGCATCGTGGTCGACCAACATTCAGCGACTGGTGTTCCTTTGGTCATCCACAACATCGGTGGTGGGCAGGTAATTGAAGACATCTTGTTTGAGCACCACATCGTAGCGCACTATCGATACTTAGGAGAATACTTGGGAGAATGAGTCGACTATTCGCTCAACCAAACGTAGATTTTCCCATCCTGTCCATACTGAGGACCGACATTGGGGTCTGGCATAAAGAAGGGGGCTGAAATAACCACATCCGGTTTGCCATCTCCATTAAAATCCCCTGTTGCGGACGCCCAGCCAAAACGGTCGTCGTTCGTTTCACCGATCAGTTTCAATAGACTCGCCGCATTGATGTTGGAGGTCGTACCGTCTAAGCACAAGCCATCGACCACATAGGCTTCTCCTTTGTACCCGCCTCCATATTCGGCCAAAGCGGTCACCAACAGTTCTGGATGCGCATCTTCATTGACAGACCCCATCGCTTTCAACGAGTGACCGATTCCATAAATGGCAAAAGAAGATGCAAAACTGGTGTCCGCCAGTCCAGACCCTGAACCCACCCCAGAAAAGGAAGAAGGGTCTTGGTAATACGTGTAAATGGCCCCACCGTCACCCGGAGCACCCACCACACTGTCTGTCGTCCCATCTTGATCAAAGTCGGCAAATGCCATCGCTGAACCAAATGCAGACTGACTCGCTCCGGTTAATGTCGCATCGGACATGTTCGCCAGAGACGTATCACTTGTAATTGGGGTGGAGAGAATATCTACACGACCACTTTGAGTACTGCCATACCCATGCGCACCTTGGCCAAAGACCAACCGGTTTCCAACCTTTTGAACATCGGTAATGCCATCCACTTCTGGTGGAATGATCTTAAAGGCCACATTGGAATCCATCGCACCTGTTTGACTGCCGTCGGCGTCCAACACCCACACTTTGTTGTCGGCATTTCCAGCAACATCACCATAAAATGTATTTTGGTTCATGAAATAGAGAATTTCATCCATGCCGTCGTTGTCAGCATCCGCCAACCAAAAATACAAGAAATGCTGTAGACTACCAGCGTATCCAGTATTGTGAAACATCGAAACATCAGACTCTGTCAGGTTTGTTTGACCAGAGAGTCGACTTCCAGTATTGTAAAACGCATGAACACCAGCATTCACAGGCTGACCATATGCCTCTCCTTGCCCACTGGCCATCACTAGATCATCGGCCCCATCTCCATTGATGTCGCCGCATTGAACACTGGTTCCCAAGAAACCACTCGTACCTTGAGAATACACGTAAGCATCGGCATCGCTGGTTGTCATATTCGCATTCCACAACGTAGATGGTCCATAGAAAATAGACACACGACCCGAACCACCTGCGGCATAGGGAGAACCAATCATTAGGTCATCCGTGCCGTCATTGTCAAAATCACACACCGCCAAAGACCAACCCGCCAAATCCGGAATGGCAACTGCATCTGCCAGTGAGCCTGTAATTTGAACGGGCAACGACGATGCTTGAAGAACATCTCCAGAACCAGGGTTGCAGACTGGAGAAGGCTCTTCATCTGTATCTCCGGTGTCCTCTCCCGATGGTTCATTGGAAGGCTCACCAGATGGTTCTGCACTGGGTTCTCCCGATGGTTCATTGGAAGGCTCACCACTTGGCTCTCCAGATGGTTCACCGCTGGGCTCTGCCACCTCATCACAGTCTGGAGAACCGGCACACCCTTCGTCGTCACAATCAAAAAGCCCATCCAGGTCATTGTCTGCCCCGTCGGTACATTCACCGGCTTCATCCCCTTCATAGGATTCGGGATTGTCAAACTTCTCACCACACGCCAACAACAGTGTAAACCACATTTTGCCTCCAAAGATATCTGTGTTGAAAATATAGTCTGTTTGATTCGGTCATGGACTGTAAAAATTGATGAACACACGCATTTTTAAGCAAAATTCAAAACAAATTGTCCGAATTGTATGTGTACACCGTTACAAGTTTACCCCGTGGTGATTTGAACGCTTGCGACCACGCTAAACCAACCGCTAAAGACAGAACATGTTTGCATGGACATCTTTGGCTCCACAGACGCATTTCATCCAGAAATGTTCCAGGAGAAGGCAATGACTTTATACATGAATGTAGAACTCGATACGTGGAACTGGGACCACTTCAACCCCACGACCCCACCCATCAGATTGTGTGCAGAAAAAGTGGAATCTTCCGGTCGCACACTCAGTGAACTGGCCACGCAAATTGGCTACAGCAATCTCAACAAAGGCATCCGACGCCTAAAAGCATGGATTGAAAGCAACGACGTTCCCAATAGCAAAGAGGGCAAGGCCTTTTTAAAACTCTTGGGGACCTCCCACGAAGAAATCGATGCCCTAAACGTCGCGCGGCAACAACGCATCGACGACTCCATCATCTACACCAAGACCAGAGTTGCCGAGACAATCTTGACCCACAATGCTGAGTTGCTGTTGAAGCATGCAGCCAATATTCGAGACACCCCCAATTGGTCTGGCATTCACATACCTGGAATTGGAGGCTGGTTCGCTTGGATTCCCCCTCGCAAAATGGACCTCGGACAACTCGTGTGGAACTGGGACCAAGAAATTCTACGTCGAGGGGACGACTTTTTCCTGAGTGTATCTGGTTCACCCTTGTCTGGTCGACACAGTGCTGTTGGATTCAACAAAAACACCCCTGAGGAATTGTTTAGGGTGTCTCGTCTTTTCGACACACTTGGACCCAATATCAAACATTTTCGCAAGGCTGGTTCACCATCGAACTCAGACGCAGACTGGTCCATCGGTCAGTTGGTCACCCACTTGGGAGGTACCGTTCCACCCACCGAAATCTTTGTTGAACGCACTTGCATCGGCATCTACCACCACGACACACAAACGTTGCGCCTGCACGAGCAAGAATGCGACTGTCGTCCACTCCTATATTCTTCGACGGAGTCTGTACACAATGCGTATAAGGATAGACTCAAAAATGTGACGCTGTACCAGCAAAACCTCCAAACACAGAGACAGATCATTTGCCACTGGACTGGAGATTTGCCCCCAATTGTCGCGCAAGAAATTGCTCTTCAGTTCCTTTGACTGTTTACATTTTTCACAAACCACTGAAACACTTGATCTTTTCAAGCATTCATCAACAAAAAGTGACGAAGATTAACCAAATTGGTCAATCAAAATTGACGAATTTTAACGAAAGACCATACTCATACCG
>CBFICN010000120.1:0-11281 GCA_965661045.1 uncultured Myxococcota bacterium | reverse complement strand
CGACAGGCCCAAGAAGCGTCATGGTTTGGTCGATACAAACTCAAACGAAAGATTCGAGCGCAGGAGCGAATGGTCGCTGTAGACTATGCATCGATGTTGAAAAGTCTCGAACTAGAGACGGGTATTGCTGTGTTGTGGTCATTGAAACACCCGTTGCGAAAAGGAATGGTTTCGAGTGCAAGAGGGAGTGACAGGGTATATCAATACATTGAAGTGCAGTATAATGTTCAGTGAATTCTTGAAATATCTGATATTTGCGGTCTAAAAAAGTCCGAAAGTGGTGTTGTATGTCGTATATAGATGTATACTGTATACAAACACTGGAGGGTGTATGAGTTTGGTTTCATTGGAATGTAATTACATTGTTGAAAGAGTTCGTTCCATCGCATTTCAAGTTGGCGCATTTTTGGGAGATGACTCTGCCTACAATCGTGAAAAACAGGCTCAACAAGTTGTGGATATACTGAGTCACACAGGTCTTCAAGAGTTGACTGAGCCTATATTGAGCAGCATCTTGTACGGGCAGAACGACAGTGTGACAATTCAATCAACACAGTTTTTCGAAGTTCTACGATTTGCACGACAATACTTCACCCAAGAAGTTTTGGATGCCATTCAACGAGAAGCGGATCGTCCTCGTGCCTCTTATTTGGTTATGAAAAGAAGAATTTTGGATGTTGAGGCCACCATAGAGAATGGGGTTCGTCGAGTGGATTTCATTGTCGACAAAGAACGTTATCCAATTCGACTGAGCTATCGAGTGGGTACACAAGATTTTTTGTTGGAAGAGTGGTTGAAATGGTTTGATGGTGATTTGAGCGATGTATTGCCAACCGGAGATTTTACAGAGACTTTGAAGACTCAGATGAGGGGACGAGCACTGTGTTTTTTGAAGTACTTTCGGAAGTATCGTGAGGATCAAAGTGGCCAACATACTCGACCCATATACTGGACTTACAATAGGGTGCACACTGTTCGTGAAGGGTTAATTGATCAATTCCATGCCGATCTCGACAAAGGATATTTGTCTGCGTATCAACCTCACTTGTGGAAAAGAGAGACCTTTGACAATATCCGAACGTTTCTGCGACGTGAGGGATGTCCAGAGAAGATATTTTGCACAGTTGGTCGGAAGACGTTTGTGCTCGACTCTTCGCTTTCGGAAAGAGATATTTTTATTTCGATACAATCCGGAAAGACCGAACGCATTCAAGGTATTCTCAATGTTGATGGATTGAGTTTGCGTACAACTGAACATTTTGTCCCCATTCAGCAGTTGCTAAAACGGTTGGATGCCAACCCACTGAGTGAATTGGCTCGGTTGGGACGAGAATCAGCGCATTGTACAGTCTGCAATCGCAAGTTGGATTCAGAACACTCTTTGGCTGTTGGAATGGGTCCAGTATGCGCCTCGAAAATTCGTCCCAAAATGATTCAACAGTCGTTGTTTTAAGGACTCTTTATCATTCGGGGATGCGGAAAAGACATACCTTTTGATCACAGTAGATTGGGGCCCCAAAAATATTGGCCCAAAGTTTTTGTTGATGTTGATATTGCGTGGATCCAAGAAAGTCAGCGTGCAGTAGGAAATTTTTGTATCCCAGTGATGTGAAGGCTTCTCTTAACTGTGCATCATTTTGACAGGCTTGAAGGGGGCACCGCTGTCGAACATCTTTCCAACTCCTTGCGACTGTCATGCTGTCATCGAGCATTCGCCAAAACTCAGATTTGTGAAGCCAAGACTGTTGGATTCCGTACGCAATGGGCTGTCGATGCTGGGTTTGCATCCACAAATAGGTGTGGTGGGGAGCAGGTTGACCATTCTTGCTTTGATGGTTGTGCAGGGGAAAATTGAATAGACCGCTGTCTGTATTTTGATCAATCGATGTCAACAGTTCTGTTCTAACGGTTGGTGGCGTGGTTGTGGCGATCGTCATTGGAAAAACGAGTCGATTTTGCATCATGGGGAACAGCACAAAGAGTGTAGACAGCACATTCTTTGTTCGAGAGGACCAGTGATTGGTGTGTTCAAACACAGTGGGGAATAGATGGTTTTCCAATACCGATGCGCAACACAGAGAACCACTCAACAGTGCCATCCAACTGTATTCCCAAGGCACTTCCAACGTTGTAAAATATGGGATGAGTGCTGCGGTTCCATAATAGACTGGGGAATAGACCCTGACGGCATTCCAGAGTGTGATTTCTGGGCCCAGAGCCAAAAGGGCAAAATACAGACTGAGTCCACCCCACAAGCGTTCCTGAGAACTGCGTGCTTTGTATGTCCAGAGTAGAAAGAGCCAAATCAGTGGAATGCACCAGCCAATAAATGTGCTTTCTTCGAGGACGTCAAACCCAAAAGAGTACTGGATTCGCGGCACCATAAAATCAAGCCATGTAAAATCGTTGAGTGCATCCAACGATGTTTGCCAATCCCAAAAGACCTGTGCTTGGTGCTCAAGAATGCTGTCGGTCTCTAAACTAGAGTGTGCCCGTTTTCCAATGGGATATCCGATAAGCCCACATCCCCCTGCAATCATCAACAGGGAGGTCCATTGAGCGCCCTTTTGTTGAAGACCCCAAATGCCTATCCATACACTGCTCAACAGTGCAAACATGGCATAGTGCCAAGATCCCAAAACCGTTACTCCAAAGCAGACGATGGCGCCGATGACATATCGTCGGTGCTGTGTTTGGATTGTCGCCATCAAACAAGTCAGGTACATCAGCAACCAGCCCAAGTTTGCTCGTTCAAATACGGCTGAGTGAAGCACAAAACGTTCTAAAAAGGGCGACGTGTCCAAACTAGCGAGTACAAAGATGGTGCCCCAAGTTCCTATTCCAACGCGTTTACTCAAACCAATGGCTCCCCACCCAAGTAGAATCCACTGGCACATCAGTACGACATTGACGCTGAACAGAAAGGGCAGTCCGACTTGAAGACCCAACCACACATAGAGACCATTGAGCCAATCAACGTGGTAGAGTTCACCAGTATAGGGGTAATTGAGATACGGTTCTGTGTTGCTCCACACCTCTACCCAGCCACCGGTGTCCATCTTGCGGGTCCACCTCCAGTATCCCCACAAATGAGGATAGAGGTCGCTGTGTGCGTCTCCAACGGTCTTTGTAAACGGAGACATCAGCATGCTTCGAAAGGCGAATACGCCAAGCACACAGTGAACGATCCAAGGGAGTATAGAAGAAGGTTTCGACATAGTCCTTAGTATCGCTTTTTGCGTCAAACAAAAAGGGCGTCCATAGGACGCCCTCACTCGTTGTTACAGTCTCAACGTAGGATTATTGACCCAGTACATATTTGACATTGCCCATGTTGTCGATGTAAGCAATGTGAATGAAGTTGGTTGGATCAATATCGACATCAAGTTGTTCGCCACCGAAACCAATTTGGTAAGTGTTCCATTGGTTGTCTTCTTTGAGTGCAATGTTGACACTGTTGTTTTGGGCGTTGTGGTACACAACATATGGAGCATCTTTGTTGTTGAAGGCCAATCGAACACGGTCTTTGGGGACGATGTCACGGTTGACCAATTCTTCCCAGTTGTCTGCAGGAATGGCTGGTGTTCCAACATTGGCGTTGGCGACGGTTTCAACATCCCATCCATCACAGGTGCCTGTGTTGCAAGCATATTTGATCTGTTGGTTGTCATTGTCAAAGTACGCGACACACAGTTGTCCAGTGTTTTTCAAGGCAGCCGAGTTGTAGATGCCTTGATTCAAAGACACGGTGTTGTTGTAGCAGTATGAACCACTTCCAGTGATGGTTCCCCAAATGTCAGTCAAACTCAGAGACGAGTACTGGTTGAGGGTACCAGGATCCGTTGTCAGAACTGTGAAACCAACATAGTTGTTGATCAGACTCACGGCTTGGTCGGTTACGAACTGGAAGGGGAAGTTGTTGACCACTTCTTGGAGTTCATTGTGGTTGTAGAAAATTGCGTGTGCATCGTCGTTGCTGTCGATGACCACGGTGTTGAATAGACCAGAGTATCCACCGATTGGTTCAGGGAAGTATCCCGCAACCAAACCAGTTGGATCAATCTCGGCAACGTCAATTTCAGGAATGCCCACATCCAATTCCACGTTGATTCCGTTCAAACCAGTCAATCCCGAAACCAGAGGGTTGGTCATGTCGTAAATGTATGGGGTTCCAGATTCACCGTTGAAGTACACAAATGTTGGCATGTTTCCAGAATCGATGTCCATGGCAACGTCTCGACCAACATTGTAGCGACTGTTCCCTGGACCATCAATCTCCAGAGGCTCAGACCAGTTGCCCTGTGCATCACGGAAAATGTATTGAAGGGCGGTAAAGCTTGAACCTTCTTCGGTAAAGGCTACTTGAACACGGTTCTGTGCATCCACTTTGGCATCCATTCCAGCCACGCCCAATCGTCGAGCATCGCCTTGAGAGACACGTTCACCACAGTCTGAGCAGTCTGTTCCAAGCGCACATACGCTACTGGTTGGCATAGAAGGATCGATCGTAGAGGGGCCACCACCATCGTCGCACCATCCGTCGTTTACCCACATGTTGTCGGTACCACAAGAGTCCTCACACGCAACAACAGTGTCATTACCGGGAACCGCAGCCGATTCAAATCCAGCCCAAGCACCGTTGGTCATACGGTAATTGTACCAGATCTCATCTTCATATTCGTAGACAACGTGTGCCTGACGATAGCCATCCACTGAAATGGCAACGCGATCACATTCACCGTCACACAGTTCGTCAACGTATTCTTCGGTGACTGTGTAGAAACCTGGATCGTTTTCTCCATCACAGTCTGTATCGAGACCGTCAGTTGGATCTTCTTCCATACCTGGATTGACATTGGGGTTGTTGTCGTTGCAGTCGTTTCCACCAGCAGCAAGGTCTACATATCCATCTTGGTCTAAGTCTGGACCGTCAATGCCATCGCAGTTTTGATCGAAGCCATCTACAGCGCGGTCTTCTGCGCCCGGATTAATTTGAGAGTTGCTGTCGTCGCAGTCACCTTGGTTTTCTGTGTACCCGTCGTTGTCATCATCCGTAGTGAGGGGGTCAACCTCTTCAGACGACGGTTCTCCTGAAGGTTCAGAAGAGGCTTCAGCAGAGGGCTCAGCGGTAATGTCACTGCCATCTTTTTCAAAGTTGTCCGAACAGGCCAACAGTGTCAAAGCGACGATGGAAAGAGAAAGGGGTTTCATAGAAGACTCCTGTGTGTAATTCGTGTGTTGAAAATGAATAAAAGTGTGTGTCGTATTTAGCGACCCATAGCATACCAGATGTTTCCATCGGTGCTGTTGAAAAAGGCGAGGTGAACCCTATCATCAGAGTCTATGGACATTTGTACGTTGGAACCGACATCTTTGCCTGGGGCAACCCCTGCAGTTGCGATGTCCCACTCGCTGCCTTGTAAGGAAGCGACGCGCAACGTGCCGGTTGGAACATGATGGTACGCAATATAGGGGGTTGAGTTTGAGGCGAAGCCCATTGCCAGAGATGTGCTCTCTCCAATGTTGCCTTCAATCGTTTGGATATCCCACTCTGTACAGCCAGAGGCCGATACCTGACACGCGTATTTGAGTTCTAGGTCTTCACGATCTTGATAGGCCACGCACAGTTTGTTGTCTGGACGGACTGCCAATGCGTGTGCAATTCCACCGGGCTCAGCAACAATGTCGCTTTCACAATAGAAATTGGTGTTTGTGAGTGCTGATAACTGTGTGGCAGGGGTGTTGCCAGTACCATTTGGAGAGGTTTCGTCGAGGTATACGACATAGGCCATGTTGGTTGGTCCAACGGTGAGGGCCGTGTGCAATCCGATTGGTGCACCGTCGGTTTGGTCAAATTCCTCAATTAAATAGTCGACTTCTTCGCGAAAGTTGATGTTTGCACTGGGTTGTTGTCCAGTCGGTACGGCGGTCAGTTTGCTTAAAATTGGACGGTTGGCATTTTCATCGTAGTAGGAGAACAACGGAATGTCGTCGGTGCCGACTGCCAAATTGAGATAGTGACTGGCAAGGTTGTTGCCACTGCTGTTGATGCCTTCGATTTCAAAACTGCCCACCCAGTCTGGAATCGTTGATCGCACATTCTTGAGGTATGCATAGTGTGTAGAGAGATTTCCACTACCATCCAGTTCACTGTACGCAATGTGGAACCGATAACTGCCGTCCACAGTGCCATCGAGTTGCTGGCCCGCACCGCCGATTGCAACATCGCCATTGATGGGCAGTTCGGTAGACACAGGAGTGCGCCAAGTTCCCAGAGAAGCAGATTTGTTGGTGTACCACAATTCACCGGCATCTTCAAAAACGACGTGGACGCGTTTGTCGACATCAACATCCAATGTCAAAGCGCCACTGCTGGTGGCAACATTTTCGTCAATTGCGTAATAAATGAATCGGGGATCGTCTTGACCATCGCAATCCGAGTCGATTCCATCGGTGGGATCATCTTCCACACTCGGATTGATGGTTGCATCTGAATCATCGCAGTCATCACCGCCCCAGTTGGAAGAAATGTGCCCATCTTGGTCGGCGTCAAAGTCATTGAGTCCATCGCAGTTTGAATCGATGTCATCATAGTAAATTTCTTGCTCGGCGGGATTGACGTCGGGATTGTCGTCATCACAATCTCCTTGATCTTCGGTGTATCCGTCCTCATCCCAATCATGGTTCGGTGTACTGAGACTATTGCCTTCTGAGTCAACGGTCTCTCCATACTCATTGGTCTCGTTGATGTCAGAACCATCTTTGTCGAATCCTTGTTGACAGGCGATGACGGTAATCAAAGAAAGCAGGCTGGTCATTGATGGACTCCAAGGAGAAAGGGTTTATTTCCAATCGTTCGTGCTTGCAGAAAGTATCATGCAAATTTGATGCCGATAAATTACAGGCGTGTTGACTGGGAAATTGAGGATAATTTTAACCAATTTCTACGACATTCCCATCCTTTCTCGTGCTATGTTGCCAACTTGTAACAGGTTGAATCTAATTTCGATTGGACACTTTTTACCCGTCGATTGGGTCGTAATCGTTCATCCAATCGACGAATGTCTGTAGACCCACGTCAAGCGGGGTGTCGGGTGCGTATCCCAGTAATGACCGTGCTTTTGAGACCTCGGCAAAGGTCATCGGGACATCCCCGGGTTGATCTGGTAAACGCTGAATGATTGGCTCTTGTCCTACGGCGGTTGCAATCTTGTCAATCAATCCATCCAACCGAATGGGCGAACAGTTTCCAAGATTGATGATCTCAAAGCCCAATGGCGTGTCTACTGCGGCAATTACACCACGGACAATGTCGTCAACGAACGTGTAATCACGAATGGAAGATCCGTCTCCAAACATGGTGATCGCTTGTCCCCGACGAATCTTGTCGGCAAACAAGTGAATGGCCATTTCCGGCCGTTGACGTGGGCCGTAGACCGTGAAGAACCGCAAGCAGGTACAGTGCATCTGATATAGGTAATGGTAATTTGCACAAAAAAGTTCTCCAGCACGTTTGGTTGCAGCATAGGGCGAAGCTGGCGTATCAACGTTGTCAGTTTCTCTGAATGGACCCTTTGTACGCGATCCGTAGACCGATGAAGAAGATGCGAACACCAATCGGTCACACTCAAACTCCCGCATGGTTTCCATGATTCTGAGGGTACCTGTGATGTTGATGTCTGTATAGGAATCCGGTTCCAGCAAAGACGGACGGACACCGGCTCGGGCAGCCAGATGCACGACGACATCAGGACAGCGATCGGAGAACATTTGTTGCAGCAATGCACGATCTCGAATGTCGCCTCTGTAGAGTTTGAAGCCTTCATACTTGGATAGCAAATGGATGTTGTGTTCTTTGTGAACTGGGTCATAGCCAAAGTCAAAGGCATCAATCACGGAGACGGTATCTCCACGTTTCAATAAGGCTTCCGCAGTTTGTGAGCCAATGAAGCCGGCTCCACCCGTAATGATGACATGCATGAATGGTCCTAGTCTTTTGAGAGGTTGGTGAGTTTTGAGGGGTTAGTGTGCTTTACCGAGTAAGCGTTTCATCTTTCGCTGCATTGTGTCTATGATATCATCATCTTCAGGTTCTCGTCCAAACATCAGGGCAATTCCCATGAATATTGTGATCACAGTGCTGCTACACAGCAATCGACCCCACACTCCGTATTCTTGAATTCCATATTTCACGCTGGTGGCCAATAGTACAGCACCAGCGATGAGCAGCAGGTTGATTTTGTGAAAGGGGAAGCATTTTAATAGCCATTTGACTTCAACCAGTCTCCACATCGACCAGACAATCAGGGTGATGGACGTGGCCATTGCCGCCCCGATGTTTCCGTACTGAGGAATGAGCCAG
Organism: uncultured Myxococcota bacterium; assembly: GCA_965661045.1. GTDB lineage: Bacteria > Myxococcota_A > UBA796 > UBA796 > UBA796 > CAJWHX01. The sequence goes on along the minus strand of CBFICN010000120.1, from coordinate 2,919 downwards.
TAATTGAGTCCCATGTTGACCACTGCTGCGACAACACCATTTGCCAGATTTAAGATGGCGTATCCACTCATCGGAACAATGCGCATTGCGATAGAACAGGCGGACCAAATCAACTGTCCAATAACCAGAATGATCAAGGGATCTTCACTGGGTGCATAGGCATCGTCGAAAAATGTCAATACGATATCGGGCACCATATAAAAGAACATCAACAGTGGAAGGTTGAACAGCAAGAGCCATTTGGTCACCAATTTGAGTAACCCATTGAGTCTTTCAAAATTTCGTCCCTGTACCAATTCCACAATGATGGGGTTGAAAATGGTGATGATGGCGGTGATGGGAAGGGTGCTGATCATCGCAATCGAGACCGCAATGCGGTAAATTCCGACTTCGGCACTGGTTTGAGTCAGCCATTCCAACATTAGCAAATCCATCCAAGCATTCAGACGGAAGACAAATTGAGAAAAAGCCATCGGAATGGAATAGCCAAGCAATGCAGACAGGTCCGTTATTGGGGGTAAGTCAGGGTCTGTAAACAGATCTCCAAAATGTTTCCAAGCCCGTTTAATTCCGTAAGCCAATGGGACCGCCGTAGAAATCACATACGTAATCAGCGCACTGATTAGGCTCCATTCACAGAGTACCACCAGTACGGCACCAGTCACAAGTCCCAGTGGCATGGTGATTTGATAGACCAGCGCATTGCCTTTCATGTCTTTTTGAGAGCGGAGCAAGCCCACAATCGTGTGCAGTGGGGTCCAAAACAACAGCGCAGTAGAGATGACACGGAGCTCATACACATGATCAGTGATTGAGGGGGCGGCAATCCACAGCATGCCCATACAGACCAGTGCGCTCAGCATGGAGATGCTCATCGAGGCCAAAACGAGCCCTTTCATGCGTGCTCGGTCTTGGTTCTTTCGATGTCTTGCACCGAAATAGATCGTTCCCAGTTCGGTACCCAATGGGCTAAACATTTTGACCAGGGTCATAATCGTGATCACAATTGTGTAGACACCAAAGACCTCTGGTCCTAGATATCCAGACAGAAGCCACGTGACAATTAGACGCAGACCACGGTCCAAGATGCTGGCACCAAAGACAATGCCACCACCCGACGCGATTTCTTTGGCTTGGGCGCTCTTACTCAATGTCCACCCAAGATGTTGACGATGCGTTGAGCAGCACGTCCATCTCCATATGGATTGGTGGCCAAACTCATTTCTGCATAGGCGTTCTGATCGGTCAACAACGTGTCGACTGCCCGTTGAATTTGAGTTGGGTCGGTTCCCACAAGTTTGACCACCCCCGCATCGATTCCCTCGGGGCGTTCTGTACAGTCTCGCATGACCAATGTGGGTTTGTTGAGGCTTGGGGCTTCCTCTTGTATACCACCCGAGTCGGTCAAAATAAGGTGGCTACGGTTCATTAGACGAATAAAGTCTTGATAACCCAAGGGTGGAATGAGGTGAATGTTTGGGGTGTCCGAGAGCAGTTCATAGACTGGTTGTTGGACGTTGGGGTTCAAGTGTACAGGATAGACGATGGATAGGTTCGGATGGGCGAGTGCGATGTCTTTGAGCGCTTGACAGATTCGCTGGAAGCCATCTCCAAACGACTCTCGTCGATGTCCCGTGACCAACAATATTTTGTCTGCTGGATTGTCGACGATTCGGCTGGCAGATCCGTACACTGTGTGTCCCGCGTCGAGTATTGGCAAACGATCTCTCATCCACAGCAGGGCATCGATGACAGTGTTTCCAGTTACGTAAATTTGACAGTCGGATAGGTTTTCGCGTTGCAGCGTTTGTGCAGAGCGTTCGGTGGGGGCAAAGCACCATTTGGAAATTCGATCGGTGAGTTGTCGATTGCCTTCTTCTGGAAAGGGCGCTGTCAGATCATGGGTTCGCAGTCCCGCTTCGACGTGTCCAACAGGGATTCGAGCATAGAAAGCCGCTAACGCACCAGCCAAACAAGAGGTTGTGTCTCCATGTACGAGAACCGCATCGGGTTGGTGCTTCGCAAAGAGCGGGTGCAAACCATCGATCATTCTGGCCGTCAATGTATGCAGGGATTGATTGGGGCGCATTAGATTGAGGTCTTCATCGGGTGTGATTTCAAATAAATTCAAGACTTGGTCAAGCATGTCTCGATGCTGTCCTGTCACGCAAACGATGGAGTCTACCTCGTTAGAGGCATTCAGCGCATGGACTACAGGCGCCATTTTGATGGCTTCGGGACGGGTACCAAAAATGGACATGACACGCATAGAAACTCCTAGAGTGGAATGGACGCTGTGTTTATCGGTTGGACTTGATCAAACTCAACTTTTGAACGGTGAACCGTGCTCTTTATACCTTGAAATTACGCCCCCGTCATCTTTTCAAGGTGTCCGTTGAACCCCAACGTGAAACGTATTCCGTTACCGTACAGGTGTTGGTGGATGTGGTTGGAGGGTGTGTTGGAGCGAACAGATCGGTCAGTACATCATCAATAGAGGGTTCCAAAACCCATACGGGGTGTGTCTGCAGTGTTGGAGAGACTCTTGATAAGACAGTGGTCATCCATTCAGCGATTTCTGCATCGAGGGCGTTGCACTCGACGTGAGTCGGATGGCATCCGACCAATACACTTTTGGGAAATAGGGTGAACCAATCGTCCAGTCGTGGCAATATACGCTCACCGTCTATGAACCAATGTATAGGAGTGTTCATCGATACTGCTGAGAGATCGGTCCAAAATCGGTTGCAATTCGCAAGTTTGAACCAGCCACTCAACAATTCCAATTTGGAATACTCCTTGTTTTCTGCGGTCCACCATTCCGTCCAAATGTGTTCACTGGCAACAACTTCATTCGAACTGCTGGATATGGCTTGTTGGAGTCTACTGTAGAGTTCATCCAAATAGGGACTGGGTGAC
>CBFICN010000119.1:0-11595 GCA_965661045.1 uncultured Myxococcota bacterium | reverse complement strand
TATATTTTTCCCACACCAAAAGTCTACAACGGTGCTCAGTGCAATCAAAGAGCATAGCCAAGGATCCCAAAAACCATAGAAGACATAGCTCATCAGCAATAGGAAGTAGATCTTCCATCGATCGGACAGCCAATAGTACACCCCCAACGTGATGAGGATGAACGTCACAAATATCTTGGAGTTAAAGAGCATGATTCCCTACATTTGCGCCCGATAATAACGTGGATCTATCTGTATTTCAATCAAATGAAGACCATCTTTGGTATGGGCGTTGCGAACTGCCTGTTCCACCTCTTGCAATGTAGAACAGACTGTCCCTACACCACCAAAGGCTTTGGCGATTGAATGTGTGTCGGGATTCTCAAATCGCACGCCCGTCCGTTTCGGTGTCTCAGACCGTTCTTGTTTGAGTTCAATTAAACTCAGGGCAGAATCCGATAAATAGATCACAATCAGGTGTGCGCCACGCTCCTGAACAATTCCCAACTCGCCCATGCTCATCCACAGTCCCATGTCCCCCGTGAGGGCAATGACAGGCATCTCGGGTTCGTGTAAGGAAACAGAAATTGCCATCGGAAGCCCCACCCCCATCGAAGAGAATCCGTTGGACTGTAAAATGCTTCGAGGCGTCGTGCACTTCCAAACGTGACTGGCGGTGATTCGGTGTGCTCCCACATCCAAACAAAGAACCGTATTGGATGGTGATGCGTGTTGTATCTGTTCGATGACATGGGCTGGATTGAGGGCTACTAAGTCATCGGGCGCGTCATCGGGCGCGTAAATGGCACGAAGTTTCTCTGTATGCGCTGTCAAAAACGCTCTGTTCCAAGCAAACTGCACTGACACGCATTGATCTTGAAGTTGTCTCAAACCTGTTGAGATATCTCCCCTCCAGTCAACGTCTAGGGTTGTGGGAATATCAATTTGACCAATCAAAGACAGTGAGGCACAACGCGCATGCTCTAGCCAGCCCTCCAACCAGTTGGGACGCATCTCCACCATGTCAAAACCAACCAACAAAATGCAGTCGGCGCAGCGCAACAGTTCTTGTTGAATCTCGTCAACAACGGGACTCAAACCACAAGCTCCCATCGACAACGGATGGTGTTCATCGAGCATGCCCTTCCCACGATAGGTGGTCAACACAGGGATCTGTAAGCTCTCAACCAAATCTTTGAGTGCCGTTGCACAGGTCACGGACAAATCTTCTGCCCCCACGACCAGTATTGGATTCTTGGCTTCTTGAAGCAGATCAACAAGTGGCTCAACATCGGCGGCTGCCACATGTGAAGAAGGATGTGGATCCATGCTGCGACACTCAGTGGTGGACACACCCGCACTGACTTCCAACACAACCGGACCGTTTACAGCATCCACTTGCTGAAAGATTTTGTGTAAATGCCTTTCGGGACGATGCGTTCGCAACCGATGAAACCCGTGACAGATGGACGAAAATATAGCCTGCTGATCAATGATTTGATGTGTATACAGCGGCACCAAATGGTCTTCGCACTGATTGATGATGGCGAGCACCTTGGAGCGTTCAGTATAGGCCTGCGCTACGCCACTCACGAGGTTTGTCGCCCCGGGTCCCAAGGTAGCAGCACACACACCGAGCATCCCAAAGCGTTGAAAGACAGCGTCGGCCATAAAACCAGCCGAACCTTCATGGCGAACCAACACAAACTCAATGCCAACTCTATCCAACGCAGCCATCAGGGGCACTGTTGCCCCTCCGGGCATACCAAATACAAAACGCACCCCACGATCCAACAAGTGCTGTGCAACAACATCGACAACCAACATAGACGCTCCCAAAGACTGCCAACAGACTATCCAACCAGCTTTGATTGGGCGACATTTTTTGAGTGTGATACAAAGTGTGCGTTTACTTCTTGCGCAAAAGGGGAGTCCATGAGCAATCCTTTCTTCAACATCACCAAACGGTTTCCCAACACTCAACTACCCAGTGCCAACCGACCGGTGTTCATTCTGTCTTCCATTTGGCGTTCAGGCTCTACGGTCTTACAGCGAACGCTCACCACAGACCACAGTATTCAAATGTGGGGAGAGCCCTACGCCGACTGCAATTTGATAGCCAGTTTAAGCCGCTCTGCGATGGCATTGACCCAACCCAATTGGCCAACCGATAGACACTTCTTAGACAGCGAAGCGATACGCGAGAACCCTGAATCCTATTTCATTGCCAACTGGTATCCCCCAATGAAAGCCATGGTTGAAGCACACCGCGCCATGTTGGATCGATTGTTCAGACAACCCGCCCAAGAGATGGGAAAAGACCGATTTGGCATCAAGTTTGTGCGCTTGTCTGTCGAAGAGTTGCACTATCTGCGATGGCTTTACCCCGATGGCAAGTTTATCCTGTTGGTTCGAAACCCTTGGGACTGTTGGCGTTCTTACAAAGGCTACAACTGGATGTATCGCTGGCCCAAAGGACAGGTGACCACCGTCAAACAATTTGCCAAATTGTGGGAGAAACAAACCAGAGAGTTGTTGTCTCACCCGCAAACCGACACCGTTCGGGTGTTGCGCTATGAAGACTTTCTCCATAGTGAATTTCAGTGGAATCACTTCCGAGATTTCTGCGAATTGCCCAACATCAACAACAAGGCTTTGGAAAAACGCATCTCAGGGGTGAATGTACAGCCACAACCCGTCACCGATGCCGATTGTGCGGTTCTTCAAAAAGTATGTGGTGGCATTGCAGGACAACTGGGCTATCGTGGGCTCAAAGACACCAATACGGACATCTGCATTGGGGATTGGCGTCAATAAGGGCACTCCCCCACCGATTGTCCACCGACTCGCTCTACATCATACTGCTGCTGTTCATCATCCCATGTTGCAATCAAGGTTGCCTTTGGACCACCCCACCCCCAAGGGATACAACTGAACTCTTGCCCGACCCTCAAGTTGGTCAATCCTTGAACGACCTCACACCCGTCGTGTCGAGCGCGGGGACCTTTGTGGGTTCGTGGATACATACTCCAAACATCTTCAGAGCAGCGTTCTATATCATCCACCAACGCTCGTTCCCAGCGATTGTGTTTGTTGAACGCTGCAATATCAATGCTGATATCGCGGACAGTCCAGCCCGACAGCGCAATCAAAGCGACGATGAATCCAATCCGTTTCCAGCCTGCCACTCGCTGCCAAACCCACGCAAAACCCAATATGGAAAAGGGTGACAACAGCATCACGGGCAATACCATCATTCGGCTGAACGCAATCCCCAGTGAAAACAGCCAACCGAGTAAGGCCGCACACTGTCCAAGAAAGGCCCACAGCAGCATCCAATGACGATAGTCCCAGCGGCGCCATTTTCGAAGTACTGGCAGGGTTGCCAACAGAAACCAACCCGCTCCCGAAGAGTCAAACATCAACCACAACTGGCGAAACAGGTGACGGGCTTTGCGTGGGTTGAGGTGCGTGGACAATTCATTCCAATCCGAGAACGTATCGGGAGAAGCCATATATGGGGTCAGCACCTCAAAATACTGAATCGACAGCCACAAAATCATGCCCCAACTCGACAACAGCACAGCCCGCCAATTTCGTCGAAGCATCCAATGCACAACAATCAGCGGCCATCCTTCATACCGCACCAAAGCCAATGCACCAATCGCAACATCTCCCCAATCACTGTTTCGTTTGTGGAGCAACAATCCCAGAAATAGACAGAACAACAGCGTAGATTCTTGATACGGCACCGAAGACCAGACCACGTAGGGTCCAAACACCGTCAGTGGCAACGCCAACATCCCCCACGTTGAAGACTGTCGACTGTCAGACTGTTCGGTCGTGTTGCGCATTTCATAGGCCAGTTGAATCGCCATCCCAATGGTGATCGCGCCCAACATCGAAAACACCACACGCAAGATCAAAGCAGTGCCCCCAAGTTTACCGACCAGCCATACCAAGAGTTGAGTGGCTGGCAACCACACTTGTATATACAAATGATCTCTGCCTGCCCAGCGTTGGTAGGCATCAAACTGATAGGCATCGGGCATCCACCCAACCACAGCAAGGCGTACAACCAATGCCACGAAAACCAATCCTACGATCCAATATCGAAAGGAGATTACAGAAGTCGTGTTGTTCGTTGATTCTGGTGGAGAACTCATGCTAGCGTATTAACCGACAGCACCGTCTCGTTCAACCATTCACCTATTCCGAGTCCGGTTGCTGTGCCAGAAGACGCTTGGCGGTTCTGCTGACTCGATCTCGTTCGTCGAGCACACCCTCTTCTAAAATCTTGATGACAACGGGTGGGTGTCGCGCAATCGCTTCCAACATGCTCAACGCCACTTCCTCGTTCATTGACGCTCCCTTCAAACGATGACTGGTGCTCAAATAGGGAACCACACTGTCTTCGTCCAACGCCGCATCTCGAGTCCATAAATTGGACGCAGCCCTAAACTTTCGTTGTTGATCCACACTTTCTGACTTTTGACTGCGTGTTGACAGAGCATCGATCAAATATGTTGTCCATTCGGCGAAAGAACGACTGGAAGGCTCTTGAAGCTGAAGCACCCGCCAAGCCGCGGCACTGTATATGTGGGTGTGGTACTCTGCTGGCACAACATCCAGTGGATTTCCAACAATCGAATCGGCGCCTGCGTAAGATGCTCCCAAAGCTTCAGACCACAGTCGATGCTGAAACTGAGACTTTTTTTCATGGCCACGCCATCCCCAGGTTGTTTCTAGTGCACGGTGTGCTTGAATGATGTTGCCCCAATCGGATTGACTGTCCGCGTCTGGTGCCCACTTGGCCAATTGCTGAATTAAGTGATTTTGACAATTGTCACTAAATGAGGCCGCTTCTTCACAAATATCAACGGCCACATCATACTTGAGCACGCCTCGCTGAGAAACCAACTTTTCGGCGGTTGCAAACAAGCATTCATGGGTTTCGGTCAACGAGTCGGCTGAACAGACTTTTGATACGCGTTGAATCTGCCCCCGCTGTGCCAATGGCAGCGCTTCATCAATTCGACAAGATACCGAAGTACAGTTTGAACCTGACGTAGACTCAACGGATACTGAGGGATCGGTCGAATCAGTTTGCTTTAGAGGCATCCACAAATGGGGACGACGATTGCGCTGCACACAATACTCTTGTGCAGACACATCCAATACAGCACACAAATCTTCTGTCTGCCCAGGAAAAGCTTCTTGTAGCGACTGGACGATGGAGAGTCGTTCGGTTGGGTTGTCGATTGTTTTCAGTTGTGCAACCACCTGCTCAGGACTGTCAGCGTAACGCTCTTCCCAATCGGTGGAGTTTTGCCCTGAAAACAGTGCACACCCCAACAACCACAACCACATTTATGCCCGAACCAATAGCTTCTTCAGTCCAGACAAGGGCTTGCGGATCGATGACGGCAGTTTTTGCTTGACCTGCTGCGACACATCTTCTGGATCCAAGTCGAAGAACAAAAAGGTGAACAAACTTGCCGCCTCAACGTACTTCAGGACGTCTTCCATGCTGTTGATCGCCTGAAGGTGGCGTCTCAAAACGACTGGACGCAAATAGAATTCTCGATAGAACTGTCGGTGGAGATCAATGAGATCGTCCGCCTCCAATCCCCAAGGAACAAACGTTGGCTCCCAGAAACTTTTCTCATTTTTGGTAGAACTCACAATGCGTCCCCACTTGTGGCCCTCCTTGTTCCAGATTTCAAGCTGGGGTGTTTCAGGCAACAACGTGTTGATCTGCACTGTAATGTCGTGCAGTGGAATGGATTTGGCGAAACGAATGGTCTCCAAAATGCTCTCGCGGGTGTCGGGCATGTGTCCGACCATGAAGAAGGCTTTCGGTCGCAGTCCCACTTCATGCGCTGCAGTGATGGCGCTGCGAATCTTGTCTTGGGTGATCCCCTTCGAAATAAAATCCAAAACGTCGTCATGACCAGATTCGATACCGAAACGGGTTCGCCAACAACCGGCCTTTTTCATCTTGGCCAACAAAGGTTTATCGACCACTTCTACACGACTCGAACAGGTCCAAGACAACTTGTCTTCCAACCCACGTGCCAAAATCTCATCACAAATCTCGTGCACACGGCGTTTGTTGGCACAAAACAACGAATCCACAATCGCAATGTCCTTTGCTCCGTGTACTTCGACCAATTCCTGCATTTCGTCAACGATATACTTTGCGGAGTGGGACCGATAACCGGTTCTGGACTTCTGACAAAAGGCGCATAAATGAGGACAGCCTCGCGATGTGATCATCGAATACTTTGGCATGCCGTGATTGTCGATGGGAACTGGTTTATAAACAGTGGTCTTGGGAATCAAATGACGAGCAGGTTTGGGCAACTGATCCAAGTCTTTGAACTTGGGACGCGCTTTCGTAAAACACAACTCATAGCCATTTTCAAAGCCTTCATCCGGTCTACGATAAACGATGCCTTCAATATCAGGAAAGCCAGAAATATCGTTGTGATCGTGATCGGCAAAATAGTTCACCAGTTCCAGCATGGTAAACTCACCTTCATGAATGACACCCACGTCGAAAAAGGTGTGGGACATGGCTTCATCTGGCACCAACGTCACATGATAGGAGCCAAGAACAATCGGAACTTTGGGCATCAAACGTTTAATATTTTCTGCCAATCGACAGGTTGTGTCAAAGGTCACCGTAAAAGAGCCGATGCCGATCACGTCTGGTTGCCATTCCTCGACCCGCTCGGTTGTCGACTGCACGTTGAGCAGTTCAGCCGCAGCATCGATCACCGATACTTCGTGTCCATGCTTTTCGAGCATCGCCGCGATGTATAAGATACCCAAAGGCGCCGAATTATAGAACAGGTATTGAGTCACAGGACTCACGTGCCCCTCTTCCAAAACACAGTCGATGGGGGGATTGATCAGCATGACGCGCATGTGTGGCTCCTAGAACAATGAAAACGGACTTTCATATATAATATAGAGTAACGCGATTGCGTGTCGATGGCTGACAAGAGAATTTCCCTATGCAGGCACAGTGCTTAGGTCACGATGACCTCTCCCACTTTGCCTCGAGATTTGCCTTTGCAGTTTATGGCACGCCCCACTTGAATAGAGCGAACGTCGAAATCTTTGTACAAGTCTCGAACCACTTCATGATCGGAGTTGCTGAGCATAACGTGAACCCCTTTTTCTCGAAGTTCCCAAGCCACATCTCGCAAATGGGTCTGCTCTTCACTTCCAAACCCTTCGTTTGTATAGGAAGTGAAAGATGCAGTTGCCGACACTGGAACATACGGAGGGTCAAAGTAGACCAAATCCTCTGCTTTGGCATCAATCGGTGCCTTATAGAACGGCTGATGCAGCAATTCAACCGTTTGCAAAACCGTGTGGCAATTTCTGAGATTGTCAACGTCACAAATCTTTGGGTTTTTGTATTTGCCCATTGGTGCATTGAAGCGATTCTTTTTGTTGACTCGATACAGTCCGTTGAAAGCCGTTTTGTTCAAGTAGATAAACCAAGCGGCCACATCGGCATCATTTTTATAAGCATCCACTTTGACGTCGCGAACTTTGTAGAAATAATCTTTACAGTGGTGCGCTTTGTGATGTGCCAGTCTCTCGATTACACCATCCACATCGTCTCGAATGGCTCGGTAGGTTCTAATCAGTCGCAAGTTTACATCAGACAGGGTAATCTTGTGATCTTCCAATAGATTGAGCGAACGCAGGTGAAAAAATAGTGCGCCGCCGCCCACGAATGGTTCATAATAGTGATCAAAGGTTGTTGGCAGTGACAACAGCAATTCTGGAATAACACGACGTTTTCCACCCACCCATTTTACAAACGGTTTGGCAATGATTGGACTGACTTTGACGAGTAAATGCTGTGGTGCCATTTTGGTTCCTCTGTTTTCTATTTGCTGACAAATTTATTGACGCGTCAACAGTTGACATGTCAATAGTAATATAGAAAACGGGCAATTGCCACGAAAAGCCAAGAAAAAAAGACCCATTCCGAAGAATGAGTCTCATTGGGATGCAACAAATTTTTGGTCACTGACCGCCTAAACGATCCTATGTATCGATCACATCGTCTCTTTGCTCCATTCGATAATTTTTTCAATTCCCTGTGCAATTGTCAACGATGTGGTGTCCAACAATTTGGCATCGTCTGCTTGCTTAAGTGGTGCAATCGCTCGATTTCGATCACGCTCATCTCTCTCCACCAAGTCTTGACGAATCTCTGCCACATTGACCATCTCTCCTTTGGCTGTCAATTCTGCAGCGCGTCTTTTGGCTCGCTCGTCGACGTCCGCATCCACAAACACTTTGAGTTCAGCATCGGGAATGATCACCGTTCCTATGTCTCGACCATCCATCACCAAAGATTCCTTTTGGGCGTAGGCTCGTTGCAACTCAGACAATCTTGCACGCACTTCACCAACAACAGAAACAACACTGGCCATCGCCCCAACCTCTTTGCTGCGAATCAACGTGCTGACATTTCTACCGCTCAACCAAGTTTCCAGTTGATCATCCTTCCAAGTAAAATCAAACTCTACTCCATCCAACACCGACAAAACATCTTCGGCCTTGTGACAATCTTTGTTGGCCTCCAACACCAATAGCGCTATCGAGCGATACATGGCCCCCGTATCGACATACGGCAAATCCAGCGTACGCGCAACCCCACGTGCAATCGTTCCCTTTCCGGCAGAAGCAGTTCCATCGATGGCAATTCTCAGCATGACACCCCCATTTTGTGCAGTTGGGTATCGAATTTTGGTATCAAATGCAAAGGAACTATAGAGGCACAACCTATCCTGTCATCAAGACCTAGGAAGCCAAATATCTTTCCAAACCAAGATTGTGTCTTTGAGAGATATCGACAATGATCGCATTGAGATCTTTGTTTTTGCGACGATACATGGCAGCACAAAAGATGTTGTCTTCAAATTCAATCAACTTTTCTAGAACACAATGCGCAATCAACGCCTTACTTACATCCACCTCAGCGTGATCGAGTAAAAACAAACTCAACCTCGGAATGCTCAGTGTTTCTAAGTCACCGAGACTCAAACCCAGATGCTCCAGACAAATCTCATCCAACAAATCAAAATAATTGTTGCTCTTGTCAATCACTTGAATCTCTTCCAAAATGGGTTCCAAATGCCACAATGTCATACGACCTCCAACTTGTCTCCTGATTTAGCATCGGTTGAAAATATTTTTTGTTGAGGTCGAAAAACAATTCATCATATGGACATATTTTGTCCGAAACTAAAGACCAGTGTAGTTATATATGATATAATAAAACTGAACAACACAACGGAGATGAAACCATGAATGGATTCTTTACCAAACTTGTCGGCGTTACATTTGAAAATGCTGATGGAACTTCAAGACAACAATACATTGCTGAACTGGCTGAAGTCTTTGATACCGACACCAAGATGTTTCTCACTGGACGTCGCGACTTAGAAAACCCATACGACGACAAAGCTGTCGCTATTTTTGATGATAAAGGTCGCCAGCTCGGGTACCTCTCTCGCAAAGTCAACGAAACGGTGGCCCCATGGATGGATGCAGGCTCAGACTTGCTTGTCGAAGTCGTCAATGTCACTGGTGGTGATGGTTCTCACTGGGGACTGAACATCTGGGTCGAAAAGAAAAAGCAAAGCGCGTAACCATCGCTCTGTGAACCAAGAACTGAGAGTCCGTACACTCCCCGTTCAAGAAATTGATGCACTCTCCGATTCGATTGGATAATTGTACACTTGATGAAGAGAGTCATCTTTTTTGGAGTTCACTTGTCCTCACATCGACCATCTGTACTGTTGTTGCCCTTTGTGCTTGCCACTGCCTGTAATCAGGACTGGGATCAAGATGGTGTCAAACGACGGGATGATTGTGATGACAAATCCTCTTTGATTTACCCTGGTGCGCCTGAACTGTGCGATGGTATTGACAATGATTGCGATGCACTGATTGATGAAGAAGATACGCTGAGTCTTCTCGTTGGAAGAAAGGTCTACTTTGATGGGGATGGAGACGGCTTCGGGTCTGAAGTCGGCGCCATTGGTTATTGTGAAAATCGCCCCAGTGTCGATGGCTACATTGATCAAGGCGGAGATTGCAACGATGACGATCCTGCTATTCACCCCGATGCCACAGAAACATGTGATGAAATTGACAATGACTGCGATGCACTGATTGACGATGACGACGATTCTCTCGATGGTTCTACTGGCACGCTATTCTACGCAGATGTCGACAACGATAGTTATGGCGATCCCAACAACATTGTTGAAGCCTGCATACAGCCGGCCGACGCTGTCGACAACGATCAAGACTGCAACGATCTAGACAGTTCAATTCGACCCAGTACATGGGAAGATTGCAACGATCAAGTCGACAACAACTGCGATGGCTTCATCGACGCCATGGACAGTGACTGTGTCGCACAAAACCCTTTCAACATCACCATGCTGCTACAGGGTGTCCACGAAGGTGGTCAAACAGGTTTTGCAGTCGCCTCCGCTGGAGACATCAATGGAGATCAATGGCCCGATGCGCTCATCTCCTCTCCTGGAGTGTCCAACAATACTGGAGAAGTTGCCCTCATCGTCAGCAATCCGATTTTAAATTCTGGATCGGTGTACCACACGCGACACATCTTTCGCGCCGCACACAGTTTCTCTCACACTGGAAGTGATGTGGACGGCATTGGAGATTGGGATGGAGACGGCTTTGATGATTTCTTGATTGGTGCAGATCAAACCGGCCTGCACAACACAAACGGAACGGGAAATCCCTACGGTGCTGTGTACGCGTTCTCTGGTCGAGAAGTGATTCCATGGGGGGTGCGTGGTCTCGAAGAAGCCAACTTGCAAATCACCGGACTGGAGAACAGCCTGTTTGGCAACACCGTGTCGGGGCTTGGAGACATTGATGGCGACGGACTGAATGACTTCATCGTTGGTGCACCCACAAATGGCGCAGACGACAGCGAGTCCACAGCATACATCTTCTATGGTGGACGAAACTACAGCGTTGCCTCAGACGCCGATGTACAAATCGCCATTGGCGCCACACCCGACAACCGCATTGAATTGGCAAACATTGGGGACGTGAATGACGACGGACGCGCCGATGTCCTCTTAGGTGGAACCGGGCTTCAAGCCCACAGTTATCTATTTTGGGGTGGGTTGACGCTGCGAAATGAATTGTCCATCGCCGATGCCGATATTTTCTTCATGCCGGAAGATTCTGAAGATCAAGCCCACCAAGTCGCCTCCGCTGGAGATTTCAACAACGACGACATCCCTGACATCTTTTTGGGGGCTCCCTACAATGACAGCAATGGTCGAAACGCTGGAGAAGTCTATGTGTTCTTTGGTGGCCAGTTGCCAGACGCCGGCGTCGTTCCAATGCGTTCGGCTCAAGTGCAACTGTACGGAGATCAAGCGGGTCAGCGCGCTGGCTATGTGCACGATGCTGGGGACATCAACGGCGATGACCAAACAGATCTTCTCGTAGGCTCTCCAGGATACAAAGAAGATTTCAACAACCAAGGCAAACTTTATGGACTGGTGGTGAATCCGTTGCGTCCGTACC
>CBFICN010000118.1:0-11763 GCA_965661045.1 uncultured Myxococcota bacterium | reverse complement strand
CTGATGAGAATGTGTGGGTGGTCGGGGTTGGCGAAAACTCTTTTGAATCCGAAATCGGACATCAGAGAAATGTATTTGGGCATGGTTGCTCCTATCTTGTGGGGTTGAGTCCACGAAGAAGCAAGAAATGTGCCAGTTGTCATCATTCGACAGTTATGAGGGTGTAGATGTTTGTTGACCAGCGTTCGTCAATTTGCCTGACCAAATTGGTGAATTTTCGTCAATTTTGAAGGGGTGTCATACTAGGGTCCAAATAAGTACAAGTAAATCAATGTGTTACTACCCATAATGGCTGTGAACTTTCGTCGTCGTTGCTTTTCAACCACGGTGAATAGATTGTGGTTATAGTACGGTATAGACCACGTTTGTTGTGGTGAGGAGTTCACATGGCCAGTCCTAGAGATATTCGAGCCTCCGATCGAGAAAACCCCAAACCGATTTATGTGGTGTGGGAAACGACGATGCGTTGTGATCACTCGTGTTCGCACTGTGGGTCGCGCGCTGAATTTTCTCGACCCAATGAGTTGACCACCGCTGAGCAATACGAGGTGGCCGATCAATTGATTCGTTTGGGAACCAGAGAGGTGACTTTGATTGGTGGCGAAGCCTATCTGCGGTCCGATGTCTATGAACTCGTTGAGTATTTGTCCAAGGCGGGGATTTATGTGGCCATTCAAACCGGTGGATTGGGGCTGACGCCTCGTCGAATGGAGAAACTGAAGGTGGCTGGGCTGCGTGGGATTGGGGTGTCCATTGATGGACCCGCCGATGTGCACGACGTGTTGCGCAATCGTGAAGGCAGTTTTGCCGCCGGCATTCGTGCGATGAAACTTGCCAAAAAAGCCGGTATGAACGTGACGTCCAACACACAAGTCAATCAATTGACACTGGGGCGTTTCAAAGAAACTGCGGATGCCGTTCGAGAAGCTGGTGCAAAGGTGTGGCGCATTCAACTGACCGTTCCAATGGGGCGTGCTGCCGATAGACCAGAGTGGCTGTTGCAACCGTGGCAGATGGTGGACGCCATCGATGAACTGGCCGCCATCAAAACGGAGATGTTAACCGAAGCCTACCACGCCGGTATTGCACCGAACAAAGTGATGAACGTGACGATGGGCAACAACATTGGCTATTACGGTCCCCATGAGCATTTGCTGCGCTCTACTCCCGGTGTGGCGGCCAAAGCGTGGTATGGTTGTCAAGCCGGACGGTTTACGTTGGGGATTGAGTCGGATGGCAAGATCAAGGGCTGTCCATCTTTGCCAACAGCGCCCTATGTGGGCGGCAACGTACGGGATGTGACCATCGAAGACTTGTGGAACAAGGATGAGCGCTTGCGCTTTGTACGGGATCGAGACAGCAGTGAACTGTCCGGATTTTGCAAGACCTGTTACTATGCCGACGTCTGTCGAGCGGGCTGTTCTTTCACCACTCATTGTTTCTTTGGAACGCGGGGCAACAATCCATTTTGTTACCATCGAGTCTCCAAACTGGCTGAAACGGGGGTGCGCGAGCGCGTTGTACAAGTGGAAGGTGCCGCAGGGTTGCCCTACGACTTTGGAAAGTTTGAAATCGTCGAAGAGTCCAATATTGGAGAGAACGCGTGAGTGGTACTTTGCATACAAAAACAGGACGACTGTCGGTGCATCGACCCACGGCCTATTGGTTTGTTGCCTGTTTGTCCAGTGAATTGAAGGGGAAACCAAAGTCCATTCGTCTGTGGGGCAGCGCCATCGTGCTTTTTCGAGAGGCTTCGGGGACCGTGCGCGCCCTGTTGGACCGATGTTCTCACCGAAATGTTCCGTTGTCAGGAGGGCAGTGTGTGGGCAACAATATTCAATGCCCATACCACGGTTGGGAGTTTGACGGCGCTGGGGAATGTGTGAACATTCCAGCTCTAGAAGGAGAGTCCGCTCATGCCAAACGTCGAGTGCCATCCTTTGAAACGCGAGAACAACAGGGGCACATTTGGATCTTTGGACAGCCCAACACCAAGCCCAACCACGAACCTTTTTCCTTTCCTCACCACGATGACCCAGCCTACACGCAAGTGCCTTTTCAAGCCGATTTTGCAGGTACATTGCACGCCAACCTCGAAAATATTCTAGATGTGCCCCACACGGCTTTTCTACACAAGGGCTTGTTTCGGGGCGTTGAACGAAATTTGATTGACACCGAAGTGCGTCGTTTCACCGATCGTGCGGAATGTCAATACTTCGGCGAACCCAGACCGGAAGGGTTGATGGGGCGCATTTTGGCACCGAATGGTGGGGAGATCGAGCACTATGACCGATTCATTCTACCCAGCATCGCCCAAGTGGAATATCGTTTGGAAGATCGCAACATTGTGGTGAGCAATTGCTTGACCCCTATTTCCGATACCGAAGTCCGAATGTTTACGGTGGTGGCAGTAAAGGTGCGGGTCTGGACTTGGTTGCTCAAGCCCATCGTGTTGCCCTTTGCATTGCGGGTGGTCCGTCAAGACCAAGAGATGTTGAAAACCCAATTGGGCTGCATCGAAGATTTCGGTGGTGAGGCGTTCAATTATACAGAAGTCGATGTACTTGGCAGCAGCATATCGAGGTTGTTGAAACGAGCGAGTCAAGAAAACATTGTTGTTCAGTCACAGCCAGAAGGGGAGCCAGATGCCGTGTTGAAGGGGAAACTATGGGCCTGAAAGAGTGGTTGGTACACTGGCAATCTCTTCGAACCCGCGGAGAGATCAAACGGGCTGGAAAGGTTTTGGACACCACCCCTGAACAAAAAGAGGTGCTCATTGGGCATTTGCAGAGTCGAGGGCATGCAGTAGAGGTTTCAACGCCGGGCAAAAAACTGTTGAGGATGTTGCTTGATCGCTCTCAAGATGCGCAGGTGCGTAAAAACCCGATACACCTCAACGAAACCTTTGAGTGCGTCTACTGTCACCAACAGATTGCCCTTCCAACCGAAGGAATTCGCGATCACTGTCCATCTTGCTTGCGGGGGCGACACGTTGATATTGTACCCGGAGACCGGGCCGCGACCTGTCGAGCCAGACTTGAACCGACACGCTTTGAACTGGTGGGGGGCATCGTGTGGATTGAATACTCTTGTCAGGCCTGTGCACACACGTATCGGGTACGGGCGCACTCGGAAGATGTGATACCCCACTCTCTGTCGATTGCCGATTTGCCGACAGTCCCTTCCCACTCTTCTCGCTAAGACGTTGTAGGATAGACGTGGCTTCTTTTGAACAGAAAATACTGGCGACCGTGAAGCGCAACCGTCTTTGGAATGCGGGAGAGTCTCTGACTCTGGCCGTGTCTGGAGGGGTCGATTCGATGGTGATGCTCGACGTTCTGTGTCGAACACAGCGTTCACACAAGGCACAATTGTCGGTGATGACCTTTGACCATGGACTGCGAGAAGCTTCTCAGAACGAGGTGAAACTGGTTCGCTCTGTGTGTGCGCAGTGGGGTGTGCCTTGCGAGATTGAAGTTCTGGATTTGTCCAACGGACCCAATCTGCAAGAACGCGCTCGGATGGCCAGACGTACCCACTTAGAACGTCGAGCAGGGTTGATTGCGACGGCTCACCACGCATCCGATCAAGCAGAAACCATACTTTTTCGTCTGTTGAGAGGCAGTGGCTTGGACGGTTTACAGGGCATGCACCTTCGACAGGATCGATGGGTAAAGCCTTTGTTCGAGGTGTTTAAAGCCGATATTTACGATTACGCGCACAAACAAAATTTGCAGTGGTGTGAAGACCCCTCAAACAGCCACAGTACCCGTGGTACCATTCGAAAACTTTGGCCCGAACTCGCCAGCATTCATGCCAATCCAGAGAAGGCTTTGGCTTCGGTGTCCAAACTGCTGTCACGAGATGCTGACTGTTTGAGTGACTTGGCCGATCAGGCATATCAAGAAGTGCGCGATCAGTCCGAGAATGGGGAACTGAAACTGTCAGTGCTGCGTCGGCACCCATTGGCCATACAGTCTCGAGTGTTGCGGAAGTGGTGCTGGGCGCAGGGGGCAGACATTGGTCAGCGGCACATTGATGGTCTGTTAGACTGGGTACCACAGCAAAATGGACAACGCTACCAAATTGCCAAGGGACTCTTTGTTGTTCAGCAGAATCAAGCGTGGACATTGTTTGGAAGCAAGTCATGATGTGGATCTTGATGTGGATCTGCACTTTGCTCAGTGTGGCGACAGCTCACCCATTTGAGTCTCAGTTTGTCGGACACAAGGTTCATTTGACGGTAGAGCCGGATAAGATTTCGGTACAGATGTTGATTGAGGTACCGTTGCCATTGGTGGAAAGGTCCTATCAGGAATCCGGTTCAGCAACAGACAAAGAAGCGTGGTTGTCAGGTTGGATGGCAGAAGTGCAGTCCGATATACAAGAGCATACTTGGTTGGATATCAACGGTCAGCGCCGTGCTTGGAGCAATGTTGCACACCAGTCTCCGATGTGGAGAGAGTCGTCAAAATTTTTGGTCTTTGACAGCCAATTGACAGTCACCTTGAGCGATCCTTTACAAACAATGGTGTTGCTAGACCAGATATTGATAGCCGAGCCCAGTGTTTATTGGAATGACGTTGAAGTCGATAGAGAGATATTGATCATGGACACCGACCAGATTGAGTGGCAATCAAATGGTCGATACACCACACATTCGAAGCGATGGAGCATGAAAGAATCTCAACGCGAGATTCGTTTGTTGTGTGATACAGAGGTTCTCACAGTCCAACTGGCAACACTGTGGGAACAATACGCGTTGGGTGAACCTTCCCTGCAAAGTTTAAAAGATGCATATTTACCCAGAGACTGGTGGCGAGAGTGGAAAGTGGGGCGCACACCGTGGTGGCTTGCTGTTGTCTCATTGGGATTGGCGCTCTTCTGTGGTTCAAAAGGTGGTCGATTTTCGTTTGTCTTGGCTTTTATATTGGGCATTCTGATAGGACTGTTGCCGGTGTTGCCATTTGTCTATCGCGTCGGTAGTATCGCATTGCTGTTGATGGGAACTTTTGATCGTCGGACACGATGGGGGTGGTGTGTCGCAGCCTTGATGATGGTGTGTAGGCCAAGTTGGTTTGTATGGACTTTTTATGTTCTGGGATATTTCGGACATAAAATGGTTTCGATAAAAGGAAATGATAAAAAAACCTGAAAATATTGACATTTATTTTCGATTCATGTATACAATTTTACAGGGCTGAGTCCTAGATGTAGATCAATTACTAAAAAATTGTACAGATGATTCCTGTACAGATGATTCCTGTATAGTTTGGTTTGTTGGTGTGATTGATTTGGTTGATTTGGTCGAAGAGAAACTGGTTTATCAGCATATTGTCAAAGTAAGGAGTGGGTATGAGCGAGTTGACAAAGCGTCAAAAAGAAGTGTTGGATTGCATTATTCGAGGGGTTGTGAACAACGGAATGCCTCCAACCTATCGAGAAATTGGAGAAGAACTCGGGATTAAGTCTACCAATGGTGTCTCCGAACACGTGAATATGCTCATCCGCAAACAATACATTGAGCGCCCCAACGGTGGTCGTTCACTGGCTCGTGGCTTGGTGTTGACCAATAAATCTGAAGCGTTGCTTGAACGAGATGTTGTTCCAGTACCCATCTTGGGAAATGTTGCCGCTGGCCAGCCAATTTTGGCCGAAGAACACGCCGATGAAGTGCTGAAATTTGATCAGTCCATCACCGGTGGCCACCGTCACGTCTTTGCACTTCGAGTGAAAGGGGAGTCGATGATCAACGAAGGGATTTTGGATGGCGATATCGTTCTTGTCCGAAAGCAAGCAACTGCCAACGATGGGGATATCGTTGTGGCGATCATCGATGGTGAGGCAACTGTGAAAACGTTTTTCCGTGAACGCCGTCGCATTCGTCTTCAGCCAGCCAACGACACAATGCGTCCAATCTTTGTTGGTTCCGAGTCCGAAGCAAACATTTCTGGAAAGGTCATCGCTTCGTTCAGACAATATCGTTGAGTGTTGAGTGTCGTCCGTAGACCGACTCTTCTAACAACCATCGGAAAATCGATGGGGAGATTTCCAAAGAAGACCGTCGGTTCACAAACTTGAGTAGGTGAATTCAAATGGCAGTGGAGTCATCTGAACGTTACATTGAAATAAACGTGTAACTTTAGGTGAAAACAGTGGCAGGTCGCGGTCCCAACGGCAATTGGATGAACTACAACCACTTGTATTATTTTTGGCTGGTGGCAAAAGAAGGTGGGATTACACAAGCCGCTGAAAAACTAAGCATTTCGCCTTCGAGCATCAGTACCCAAATCTCCACACTGGAGAAAAACGCTGGACACAAACTGTTCAAGCGCGTGCATCGCCAAATGATTCTGACTGAAATGGGTTGGAAAACCTATCATTTTGCCAATGAGATTTTCAGTTTGGGCCAAAAACTTGAAATGTTGCTGGATGATGGCGACGGTGAACTGCGCTTGGTGGTGGGTGTCGCGATGGTGGTGCCAAAACTGGTTGTTCTACACGTGTTGCCCATGAGTGAACTGTCCACGCAGAATCTTAGGATGGTGTATGTAGAGGATAGACCCGATGCACTGTTGACAGATTTGGCACTGGGAAAAATTGATTTGGTCTTGTCCGACACCCCTGCACCGGTGTCTTCGCGCATCCAAGCGTATTCACACGAACTGGGGGAGAGTGGCATCAGCCTATTTGCCTCCAAAACACTCCTGGAACAAAATGGGAGTCAAGAGGGATTGACTGTAAAAGAATATTTGCGAACCTTGCCCATGCTTCTGCCCACCAGTGAGGCAACGTTGCGTCAACGGTTCGACGTGTATTGCAGTCAAGAAGACGTGGAGCCAAAGATCATGGCAGAATTCCAAGACTCCGCACAGGTGAAAGTCTATGGAGAGCATCATTGGGGCGCATTTTTGGCGCCGACCTGTATCGCCAGTGATATTTGTGATCGATACAACCTGTTGAATTTGGGAGATTTGCCGTTCTCCGAAACGTTCTATGCCATCACCATGGATCGCAAGATCAAAGATACGGTGATCGCGCAAGTGGTCGCCCATTCTCAAGCATGGTTTGCCCAAACACCGTTTCAACCGTAGGGTTCACATGAGAATAAAAGGACTTACGGCGGAACAGGCTCCATTGTCCGTCCAGCAATACTTTGAAGGGGGTGCGGGACCATTGGTACAAACGTTGGCCCAAGTACCAGAACTGTTGCAGGTCGCGATGCCCTTCATCGGACAGCAGTTTGGCCCTTCTGCGTTGGATGTCCGACACAAGGAAATGATCATTTTGGGGGTCAGTGCCTTGCAAGGGTGTCGATATTGTACTCAAACACACACCGTTGTGGCCTACAAACATGGTTTAACCCCAAAGGAATTGTTGGTTCTGCGAGGACAGCAAGAATGTGGAACTGAGAGCACCTTTCATGATCGTGAGGCTGTCTTGTGGTCGTACATACAAGCAGTGGGTGGGTCCAACCTTGATGCTCAAAGAGTCGATGAGGCGATGAGCAAGCTCAAAGAACTGTGGGCAGACTATGAAATTGTAGAAATTACGATGCTGATTGGAACCACCATTATGCTGAATCGATATTGCATTGCACTTGGAATTCCAACGGCCCCAGAGCATTTGGACTGGCTGAGCACACAGGATTGGTTGTGAGTTTACAGGCTGAGTTCGAAGCACTCATTGCGAATGGCCAAAGTTCTGGTCGTCTGTGGTTGTATTCCAATTACCATTGCAATTTGTCTTGTCGGTATTGTTTGACCGCTTCAAACCCATTGAGCCCCATCCGTGGATTGTCTCCACAGCAGATGATTGACGCTGTCAAACAAGCCAAGGAACTTGGGTTTGCGTCTGTTGGAATCACTGGGGGAGAACCATTCTTGATGTCTTGGATGCCAGATGTACTGCGGCAAATCGCTGAAGTATTACCAGTGATCGTTTTGACGAACGGCACCCTTCTCACTCGAGAACGGGTGCGCACGGGCTTGTTGTCTTGCGTAGGGTTGCCAGTACAAATACAGGTATCGGTGGATGATGTGCGGGCATCTGTTCACGACGCAAATCGTGGTGAAGGCTCTTTTAACCGTGCAGTTGGCGGAATACCTTGGATGCTTGAGCAGGGCTTGTCCGTTCGAATTTCCAGTACGCGAGAGTTTGCGTCTGCTGAGGATAGAACCCAACATGAACTTGAGATGGGGCGCTGGATGACCGATTTAGGGCTGGACAATGCTGATCACGTCGGTCGTACAATGGTGAACCGTGGCCACGCGAGGGTCAACGACATGGGTGTACAGGTGTCCAGCGAGCACTTGCCCGCTGATTTAACACTGACCAAAATGGGGGCTTTTTACTCGCCCTTTGCGCCCACATTTATTGGAGCGGAGTTGCAAACCGATATGTTGCTTTGTCGGACCATTTTGCCACTGTCCATTCCACTGCGTCAGTTAATCTCTTGTCTACGTGACCGGGATCCCAATGCGCTTGCTGCTTCAGAGTCGGCAGGTTTTGTCTGAGTGTAATGCTGGGTGCAGGTGTACTCAACTCTCAATGTTCAACGATAGAGCTCAAGCCCCCAGTAAGCCTGTGGTCACTCAGGGACAGCACTGGGATTCGTGACTCTTTTGGGGCTACCTTCTGTTAGTGTTTGTCTCCCTCGATAACCGATAGACAGGGAGCGAATGGATAGGGCGGGTGAACCGCATTGACTTCTTGTCGTCTTTGTTGCCGACGGAATTGCGCAACGGCTTCCTCTTTTGAAAATCCACGCGCCATGGCGAACCCAATTTCGATGGCTTCGTTGAATGCACAGGTTTGTCCAAGTGGAACGGTATTGACCAAGTGAATGACGATTCCCGCCAAGGACAACAATGCTTCATCGTCTTCTTCGTCAAAGGTCGATTCAAATTGAGTCCAGGCCAGCGATAGAGCGTCTTCGGGGCTCATCTCGGCTGGGCGCATGGCTTCTGCATGTGCCGACACCATTCTTTTCGTGTATGTCCACACTTGAGAATATGCAACACAGCCGATTTTCTCTGCAAAAAGGTCCATTTCTTCATGGAGTTTGCGGTAGTCATAGCGCCATTGTTGCATAATTTTGATACCCGTTTTGAACTGTGGTCTGGCTGATCCTAGTATCGGATATGGTGGTGGTTGGCAATATCCAATATGTCATTTTGGTGATCGCTATGATCCTTGAGACTCTGTCCAATTCCACTGTTCACGGTATGGAAAGAGCCACCCTTCCATTTGTAAGCCACAATACATAGCAGTGTCTATGGGGATCTTGACCGCTCTAAAT
This sequence comes from uncultured Myxococcota bacterium, assembly GCA_965661045.1. GTDB lineage: Bacteria > Myxococcota_A > UBA796 > UBA796 > UBA796 > CAJWHX01. Next base: position 2,462 of record CBFICN010000118.1, on the reverse strand, counting down.
GTATACGGAGAGGACCACTGTTCACTTTTTGTTGGTGAATGTAGGATCGGTTGACGCAGTGTCCACTGCTTTTCGAGACGGGTTTGACTCAACGAGATGACTGCTGGTGCTCGAAGCAATTGATCAACCAGTGTGCTGTCTCGCTCTAATTTTCGGGGTAGGGTTGCTTGATACTGCTCCCATTGAGCCAGTTTCTTTATGTTGTCGGCTTGACTGTTATACCAGGTTTTCCAGTGTTGACTTTGGGTGAGCAAAGCAGAGGTTCTACGAATGAGTGTGCCACCTCTGGGACCAGTTGGGTTGCACAGGCCTCGAACTTGTTTTGGTGGGAGCGCTCGCCCGATTTCTTCTGCGGGTTGTGAAAAATGCAATTGTGTCCACTGTTGGGCTTGAATCGGATTGCCATCGAGTTTAAACCATACGATGTGTCCGATGTGGTGAAACCAAATGGCCATGCGTTGGCTGGGTTTGTACAGCGTTCGAGGTGCCCAGTCGTCAATGGGGGCACGGTACTGTGAAGGACACCACTTGGGAATATCGGTATGCAAGGTGTGGTAGATTTGGTGCACCATACAACTGTAGGCGATGCGGTTGTCTTTGTATTCTATCCAACCCACCTGCCACATGGTGAATGGAATTAAGAGTCCAAACCAATTCCAGTGACGGTGGATGGGAACGTTGAGCCAGGGTTGAAGCAGTATCGGAATCAGCAACAGTCCAAGCGCCCCAGTTTTCGTCATCCCGAACAACAAAGCCCACAATGAAAAAGTTACCCACCCGATGAATACGGGCAGGGCAATCCATTGCAAGAGTGTACGAGAACTGACGGGCATGACTTTTTGATGACGGGTTGTGGGCAAGGACTGCCAAATGTGTATAGATGTGATAGCATTGGCTATCCGTTTTAACACACTTATGAGGAGACAATCCATGAGAAGCCTTTCCCTTTTGCTCATCAGTTCACTGATGTTGACTGCTTGTGGCGACAAAGACACCGAAGAAACCACAGAAACTACTGACACAGGTAGTGTTGAAGATACTGCCGTTACAGAAGACACTGGTGAAGTTGAAGAAACTGATACTGAGGAGACTGACACCGAAGAAACTGATACGGAAGAGACCGACACCGAAGATACTGATACCGAAGACACTGGTTCAGAGACCGATCCATTGGATGTGGATGACGATGGTGATGGATTCACGGAAAATGAAGGGGACTGCAACGATGCTGATGCAACTGTGTATCCAGGCGCCGCAGACGACACACAAGATGGTGTGGACAATGATTGTGACGGCGACATCGATGAAGATTACACAGAACCCGCCACTGCTGCCGTTGATTTGTTGATTCCTGGAGACTTGGTAATCACCGAGGTCATGCAAAACCCTTGTGGAGAGTACACCAGCAGTTGTGCTGTTGATGACAACATGGGGGAGTGGTTTGAAGTGTACAACACCACCAATATCGATGTGGATTTGAACGGGTTGATGGTGACCGACGATGGAAGCAACGCCTTTACCGTCTCTTCCTCTGTCATCATTCCAGCGAATGGCTATTTGGTGTTTGGAATCAATGCCGATACGACCACCAACGGTGGTGTGAATGTGGATTATGAATACACCGATATGACCTTGGGCAACGGCGACGACGAGCTGTACTTGAGCAATGTTGACGGTGTGATCGATCAAATTATTTGGGACAACGGCAGTACATTTCCAGACCCAGTTGGGGCCGCCATGTCATTGGACGCAGGATTTATGAACGCGACAGACAACGACAGTGGCGCCAATTGGTGCGAAGCCACAACCACCTATGGAAACGGCTTTGACTTTGGTACACCCGGCGCTGCCAATCCAACGTGTCCACCACCAGTGACGGCATCTTCTTTTGCAACCGATGTGGCACCCTTGATGAGTCAGTATGGGTGTTCAGGATGCCACGGGTATTTGGGTTCTTACTCTACTGTGATGGGGTACACGCCCAATCAGGTGTCGATGCCTCTGGTCACAGCCGGTGATGCTTCTCAGTCTTACCTCTACCACAAGATTGCTGGTACCCATATGAGTGTTGGTGGCTCTGGTGATTCAATGCCAAAGGGTGCTGGTGCGACTCCAATGTCCTCCACTGAGATGGCCATCATTGAGGGGTGGATTAACGATGGCGCCAACCAGTAAAGGATGAGGCTTGGCGTTGTCTTCTTCGTCTATTCTCGCCTAAAAAAGGTCGCATACGAGAGTATAGCGACCTTTTTTATTCTGAGAATAGACTTTGAATCCAATCGCCATTCTCATCCTTGAAAAGTGTTTGTTTGTGTGTTGGGAACTTGTGATGGTGGCTGTTTTGGTGACTTGGGTGCGTTTTTGTGTATTGGCGGATGTAAGCCTATCTGACAATTCGGATCTCATGCCCTTTAGGGTGCACTCTTAAACTATACTAGACCAAAAGGGAGTGACCTATGAAA
>CBFICN010000117.1:0-11773 GCA_965661045.1 uncultured Myxococcota bacterium | reverse complement strand
TGCAACCTGTGACAACATTGGCGAGTACTTCATCGATGGGAACTCGATACTGAAGTCGAGTGACTGGACCAAAATTGAGAGCACCACCGTTGAATTGACCAAAGGCACCCACGAAATCCGTGTCAAGGGAGAAAACACCGGTGGACCAGCCAGTTTGGCGATGACCCTGACCGATTCGGAAGGCAACATCGCTTTTTCAACTCGAGACTGGGAAAAATTTGCCCCAAAGGGAGGCGATGCAAGCGACGCGTTTCCTGGTGCAAATATCATCGCACTGCCCGAGGGAATTTGGCAGATCGCCACCGAGCAATGGGACGACAGCATTGCCAAACACCTACACGTTGAGGGAGCCTACGCTGGAGCTGGCACCCATCCATTTGCTGGATTGAGTTCTCTCAACATTTACTCTCCACATGAGTTCCACATCCGTGCGTCCGATACGGAAAACAACCCGCTCAACATGTTGGCAGCGGTCAAAGACGATGCTGCGTTGGTACAGGGCCGCAAATTCAAACTGAAGTTTGAAACCACGACGGCAGACAACCTAGCGGACAGTTTTGCCCCCCTTCCAGAACGTAGAAAAGGCTTGCCACCGAACACCAAAGGGTACAAAGGTTCGGGTAAAGTGGATTCGGTCATCACATACGATGTCTACCAAATGTCCATGAAACCCATCATTGATGTTTGGTTCAACAAAATGCACCAAATTCTAAATGACAACACCATGTTCCAAGTCGTCAGCGATTTGTATACTGGCGTCATACCGGTGACCGACAACAAACCCATCTACGATCAAGAAACCTACAAACAGTACCTTGAAAAAGAAGCCACGGTGGCTACACAAGAGCAAATCGAAAGTCTACGCATCACTGGCATCCCACAGTTCAAAGCAGAATTGACACTGGAAAGTCCCGAAGACAAAAAAGAAGATCCAAAAGACAAAAAAGAAGATCCAAAAGAAAGTCCCAAACAGAAAGACGATGAAAAGAAGGACGAAGCCCCTGTAGGAAGCAAGCCTCCTGTACCCACTCCAAGTCCTGCTCCGGAGCCTGATCCTAGCTCTGGTGGCCCCATACCTGATGATGCTCCCGTACTGGAAACCCACAAGCACACCCACTACAGCGAAGACTTTTGGGACGGTCTAACCAACGACGGTGAAGCGATCACCCAATTACACACCGTCAAAAAAGGAGATTCTTTCTCTTCGATTGCCCAACAGTACAATATGGATCTCATCGATGCCATTTTGCTCAACCCCAACTTTGATCAACGCAAACTTGGCAGCAATGACTTGGACGTGGTCAACATCGATCACATTGGCGGCAAAGGTAGAAACCCCAATCTTATCTACCCTACCGAAGGGCTGTTTGTCTACCGCGACGGTCAAAACGCTGACGCGCTGCGAAATGCAAAAGGCAAACCCATCGTTGTCAGCACCGACAGCACGGTTGAAGGAACATACAACAAACGTACCTTGCCTGCGCCGTTTAAGGAGCAAGACACCACAAAGAATGAAGCGGCTTTTATCGAAGGACACCTTGATGAGCTACAAAAAACGCACATTTTCATGTCCCATGAAATTGGTAAAGAAGCCGTCGCTCAAGGTGTTTCAGCAACAGAAGTCAAAACTGAGTCCTACGTAGACCGCCTCAACGACGCCATCGAGAAACGCCTCAAAGTCACCGGCACTTTGGAATTCAGTGTTTCACAAGTGCTCTCGGTCCGTGAGGCTGCTACACCACCCAAACCCGCCCCACCCGCGATGCCACCAGCAGGGAGTCACGGGGACCAAAGAGACTCCGAGGGCGTTCCTCTCAACATCGTTCCACCGACTGTCATTCCAGGACCGTTGCCAAATCCTGAACCACCGATCATCGAAGAAGAACTGGTCAAAAAGGCAAAGCGGACACTCAAAGCTGAGCGCACCATTGTAAATAAACTTGAAAAGAAAGAGAAAGCCAAAAAGCAGTCCAAAAGTGGTGGCAAAGCCAAATCAAAAGCAACCGGCACCTTGGTTCGTGGTTCCATGTTCCATGTCGCACCAGACAAGCAGCGAAAGAAAATCGAGAAAATGCAAACTGCGCTTGATGGTTTGTCCATCATGGATTTCGTTGAATTTGTCTTGCGTGTCAACGATTACCACACCCAAATTGGATACGGAAAACGCAAACTGCTCGACCTCTCCGCCATGGAAAGCAAAGTTGTAGAATCAGGCAACAACGAACCCACACAGTCTGAAAAGGTCATCGACATGCTGGTGACCTTCTATGCACGTCCCCAAAGGGCTTTTCCGGAAGACATAGAGCCAATTCAAGAAAAGCATTCTCCACTGGTTGAAGCGCTGCTCAACGCCTTTGCCGAGCAACTGCTGATTCAGCTCAATGAGCAGAACATGCTTGATGACGCGGGCAATGCCCAAGACATACTCGCCCAAGTACAAGCCCTCAACATCATGCCGGACACAACGGTCAATGTTGAGGAAAGTAAGGTCACGACCAAAAAGCGTTTGTTGGACGATGCAGGCAACGAAATTGCCAACAGTGGTTCGAGTGAAACATTTGACGGACCGCTTGCCGGTATGGCAACGATTGTTCAAGCCTTAAAAAATCAAGGCATGAGCAACACACAAATCTACCAGCAACTTGGCGATGCTGACAACAACGGCGTCACCGATCAAAAGAACAGTCGTGCTCGACAGGTCGGTGGACGGAGTAGCGTAGACAATGCCCTCGACAAAGCCGCAGGGAAAGACGTTCCCAGCAAGAAGCGTGGGGCTGCTGGGAATGCAAAACCAGGCGCCAAGAAAAAAGTTTTGCGCAAGGCAAAAAAAGGAAAAGCCAAACACAATCCAAATGAAGAACACATCGTCATCAAGGAAAGTGAAGGCCGTCTGCTCAATACCAAAGAGTTGGCTGCACTCCCAAATCGACTGGCAAAACTGGCGAAGGCACAGCGGGTTCGCATTCTAAGAGGCAAACGCGCTCAAACTGCTTGTCGACAAAAACACGCCAAGGCTTTTGCAGTTGGCAAATTGATCGTAATGGGCAAAAAAGTCACCCGCCACACCTTCATCCATGAGGTTGCACACGCGATCAATGCTGGACGAGTCGCCAACGAAGGCAACGAAGAAAAACGAGCAGACAAGGTTGCCGACGCTGCAAGTGCAAAACCGGTGATCAAGGCCAAAACCGTCACCGCCAACCACAACAAATTCATCAACGGTGCCGCTTGGCGCAACCAGCCGAATCACGGTCACCACACAACCGTCTTGGGTCCATTCAATATTCGTGGGTTGAAAAACATTCGGATTTCCAACATTACAGGAGATCAGTACAAGTTCTCTGGCGAGTACCACCTGAACATTGGGATTGACTATTCTTTTGATGGCAAGTCATTCACCAACAATTACTCCAAAGATGAGTATGGCAAAGGTTCTTGGTTCTGGAAAACAGGCCATGTCCGAAAGCGCAAGACCAGCATTCCAGACATGACCATCGCCAACCCTGGCCACAAACAAATCTGGTTGAGAATGACAACCCGTTCGGAGCGAGGACCGGTCTTGATGACAGCCAAAATCGGTGCTGTTGCATCAAAATCGGCCATCAAAAGCAAGCGTGGTGCGTCCAGTGGTGGCAAAAAACAGGCTGGAAAGAACGTCAAAAAGAGTGTCAAACTGACGAGAGCCAAAAACACCAACTACACAGTTCAAAAAGGCGATACGTTACAGATTTTGGCAAAACGATATCGCACTTCATTGAAGCGACTCATACTTGCCAACCCGCAGTTTGCCCTTGAATTGCTGAAAGTCAAAAAACGCACGCGCAACGATCGTGCTGGTGGCACAAAAAGAAATCCAAATTGGATATTCCCCAATGAGCGGTTGTTCATTCCAGGGATGCGAAAGACCAGTGGTCTTCGAAAGCGAATCAAACGCCTAATTCAACGACGACGAAAAGTCATCCAAAGGATTGGAAGGCTCAAAAAAGTTGTTTCTAGACTTCGCAAGATGAAAGGCAAGTTCAAAAGCAAGCGGCGTTTGATCCTTAAGCTTCGAAGGTTGCTTAGAAAGCTGCGAAAACGCATCAAAAAACTACGCATCAAAGCACGTGTGCGAAAACCGTTCAAAGGTCTCAGTAAAAAAGAACGTAAAATCTTGGCGCGCTTTCCGAAGAAAAAACAGCGTCGAATTGCGAAACTTCTACGAAAACTCAGAGCGTGGAAAAAGAAACGTAGAGTCTTAATTAGAAAACGTCGACGCTGGAAAAAGAAGGTTCGAATACTGAATCGAAAGTACAAACGAATCAGAAGTCGCAAAAATCGCAGTCGACTGCGCAAAGCCCGTCGCACCTTAAGAGTCCGAAGACGACGGGTTCAAAAGGCACACCGAAGGGTTCGAAAACTCATCAAAAGGTTGAGGAAACTGGGTTACCGTTTCAAGGTCCCCGCCCGTTTGAAGCCGGTGAGCAAACGATCAAAGGCAAAGGGTAGTCTAAATCGTAGATTGCGCTTGTTGCTTCGTCGTCGACGTACACTGATCAATCGACTCGAAAAGATTTTGCGCCGACTCAGATCGATGCGTCGAATCAATGGAAGTTTCAGAAAGCGTGTCCGCATCGTACGGAAGTTGTACCGTAAAGTTTCCAAACTCAACCGTCGATTCCGAAAGTTTGGTAGAAGGTGGCGCAAAAGATACCGCGGCATGACCAAACGTCAACGCAAAGTCTTGTATGCATTGCCAAGCAGGCAACAACGACGCGTTCTCAAGTTGATTAGAGCACTGTTCAAACAACGAAGAAGATTGCGCAAAGCACGACGTTATCAGCGTAGACTCAAGAAGAAACTGTTCTCTAAAGGAAAGAAGTCTGGGTCGACCAGGTTACAGCGAAAAAAACTTCGACGTTGGAGAAAAGTTCGGCGCAGAACCCGTGCCAGATTGCGTCGTGTGAGAAAGACCACCCGTCTGATTCGGGCCATCTTCAAAAAAGTTCGTCTACCCAATATTCGCCGTATTCGAGGCCGAAAACCTTCGGGCAAACAATCCGCTGCATTTAAGTCGTTGCTGGTACTGTTGCGTCGCATTCGAAAGCGTCCAACCAAAGTCCAAAGAAAACAGCGCCTCAAGTTTGAAGCCAAGTTTTTGCGGGCACTGGCACAGCGGGCAAAACGATCAAAAAAGGGCTTCCATTTTATCGCTTTTGACAAGGGTCTAGACAAACTGCCCATCTTGTTCATGAACAAGAAAAAGATTCCGGGGGCGATCGCCAAACTCTTGAGAAAGAAGGCACTCAAAAAGCAGGTCATTCGTGGTCGGGTACGCTGGAGTAAGACCCAAGGTCGATTGATCTTTACACTTGCCAACAACAATGCTGGTCGATTGGCACGAAACCTCAAAATATACTTTGGTCGATTCACCCCCCTTCTCAAAAAAGCGATTGTGCGGGGACCGAAGAGATCTGATCAAGCAACCCCAGAGCGCATCCCTTCAGATATTCAGGCCCAATTGGATGCGCCTGCACCAACGGTTGACGTAGGTGTCGACTCGAAAGCCAGCAGCGCCACTGTCTTGGGGCACGATCCCAAAAAACATGAAGGCAAGCGGATGGCACCAAAGCCAATTAAGCGCATCGCCAATCCACCCGCCAACCCCAGCGTGCAGCCCCCAGCATCAACCCCCTCAAAAGTTGCACAAACTCGACCAACCATCGCGCTTGGCCAAGCGGAGACCCCACGCAAAGCCGTTGACCTAATCAGCAAAGCCAATGCAAGCGAACTCGTCAACACCCTGCCAAGTTTGGGTGGGGCACTCGATACAGCAGCCGGCAGAGAAGACGCTTCCATTCAAAAAAGTCTACCCACCCTACAGACAGAAATTGAAGGGCAAGCCGACCTTGCGCAGCCCGCTCCTGTAAAGGTTACGCTGGGTGCACCCAAGAACGTCTCAGCACCAAATAAGCCAAATGAAGCAAGGAAAGTTGCTGCCGAAATCAGTCGCGACGCATCCAATCAAGCAAAGTCTCAACTGTCTTCGATAGACAAGAGTGCCAACAGCGTCAAACTGGCCGCCATGGACATGAAGGGGCAGGAACAACTCCAAGCCAACCTACAAGGCAAGATTGGTGTCGACACCAGTCTACCGCCAGAGATGCAGGACTATGCCAATGCGGATATCGAGTCTCAAGTCCGCCAAGGTGTAGACAAAGACTTGCAACCAGCGATGACCAAGTCCTTGGGCAAAATCCAAAAGACTGTTCAGGAAAAAGAAGCCGAACGAGACTCCATGAACGATGCGGCGCTGAAAGATGGACAGAAAAAAGTCGAAGCGGAAGAAAAGAAAGCCCGTGCCGAACAAGACAAGGCACTCAAAGAGCCTCAAAATACCATCGCCGCTGAACAAAAGAAGGCCCAGAGTGGGATTCAAGATGAAATCGACGCTTTAAAGAAAAAGAACAATTCTGAAGCCTCAAAAGCAGAGAAAGAAGGCAAACAGCGACTGAAGTCCGACAAGAAAAAGGCTGATTCTGAGATTGCCAAAGCGGAACGGAAAGCCAAGTCGGAACAAAAGAAAGCCCAAAGAAAAATCAACAAACAAAACAAGAAGAAAAAGAAGAAGAAACGTGGTGGATTCTTCCGACGTTTCTTTAGAAAACTACTGCGCGGAATCAAAAAAGCCATCAACAAGATTGTTAAAGGCATCAAGAAACTGGTCAACAAGATCCGTGAAGCCGCCAAGAAGTTTGCCAAGAAGATCATCTCTGCAGGTCTAAAATGGATCAAGTCTAGACTCAAGGGATTGGTCAAGGGCTTGAAAAAGTTTGCCCAAGCTGCACTCAAAGTGGTCAAGAAGATTGCCAAAGCGGTTGGCAAGGTCATCAAGAAAGCCATTGAACTGGCGAAGAAGAGCCTCAAGGCCATCGCAAAAGGCTTAATGGACGCGGTCAAAGCCATTGCCAACACGGTTGTTGCAGCCGTGAAGTTTGCCGTCAATTTCTTGAAATACTCGATCAAAATGGCCCTTGAAGTCGGAATGGCCCTTCTAAAGGGAGACTTCGTTGGCGTATTGAAGGCTATTTTCACCAATGCCCTCAAAGCGGTGGGTGCGGATCCAAAACGAGTCGATAAATTCATCGAACGCGCTGGTGGTGCAATCGACAACATCTTCAAGAAACCACTTCGATTCATCGGTACGCTATTAAAGGCCATTGGCAAAGGGTTCAAAGGATTCTTCAAGAACTTTACGAATTATCTCAAAAGTGCGATGCAAGAGTGGTTGTTTGGCGCGATTGCTGGTGCTGGTATCAAAATGCCAAAGAAACTCGATGGCAAGGGAATGTTCTCTTTGGCGCTTCAAGTGCTCGGCATCACCGAAGACAACATCTTCAAGCGCATTGAGAAGAAAATTGGCGCCGACAAAGCAGACAAGGTTCGAACAGCGTGGGATGCCATCAAAGCAGTCATGACTGACGGGATTGAAGGGCTGTGGAAATTTGCGGAAGAACAACTGAAGAACCTCGAACAACTGATCATTGGTCAAATCATTGAGTTTGTTCAATCCAAGATCATCAAGAAAGTACTCGCGCGACTGGCAATCTTCTTCATTCCGTTTGCTGGACTCATTGCGGCAGCAAAAACGTTGTGGGACGCCATCCAGTTCATCAAAGAGAACATCGAACGCTTCAAGAAAATTGCAGAAAGCATCTTTGCCGTCATTGAACCGGCTGCTCGTGGAGATGCTGGTCCTGCTGCGATGAAGGTGGAAGAAACGCTTGCCAAACTGTTGCCACTGGCCATTGAATTCTTGGCAAAACTGGTAGGTTTGGGCGATCTAGACAACAAGATCAAAAAGATTTTGGAAAAGGTTCAAGCCCCTGTCAACAAAGCCATCGACTGGTGTATCGACAAAGTTCTTCAAGGCATTGATTGGTTGAAATCTAAAGTGAAGTCCATCTTTGGTGGAAAAGACGACGACGTCGCAAAAGCCAAAGAGGAAATTGGCAAACAGGATGTCGGCGCCAAAACAACTGGTAAAGATGGTCAACCAACAGACTTGAAGGTATCGAACAACGATGGTTCGATGGAAGCCCCCAACGTCAATGTTGATGGTACTGGGAGTGCCGGTGCGCCAAGTACTGCAAAGCCCAAGAAACTCTCTCCGGAGTCTGCAGCAGATGGTGCTGGTGTTATCGATCAGTTCACAGACTTGGGTGCCAAAGACTTGGCCGCACAATATCCAGGATTGGGTCCTGCCATCAGTGACAAAGAGCGGATTGCACAAGAGGCGATGGAAAACAGCGTTCCCGCTCTCAGCGTCAGTCTTCCGGCATCCAATGGCAAACCCACCCAAAAAGCCACCATTCAGTTGGGCAAAACCAACATCAAAGATGCCATCCAAGGTCGTTCTGAAGCCTCTACATTCCCAGCACTCCCAACCGATGGGGAAACACTTGTCAAAGGGGCCGGTGACCGTCCGACGCTTAAATTGGGCGGGCCACAAGATCCTGAGCGCATGAACCGGATGGGTTCTCAGGCGAGTGGGGAGATCAATTCTGCAACACACGAAGTCGCCAAACAGATCGCCAATACCAATGTCGACTTTTCAACTCCAGACATGGGTGCAGAAACCAAACTGGACATCAAAGATGCACTTCAAAATGTTCAAACTGCACAATTGCCAGAACTGCAAGCCTATTTGGATGCCAAGTTCGATGATCAGGTCCAAGCAGCCTTAAACACAGATATCGAAGGGTCACTGGCACAAGAGTTCACGAAGATTGACGCCGATGCACTTGGAGCGTCCAAGACATTTGAAGGCACAAGAAAGACAGAGATTGACAAAGCCGTTGCCGAGGCTGAAACGGCCAGTGGGGACGCAGCAAAGGAACAAGCCAAAGCCATATCTGACGCTGAAGGCAACATCCAAAAAGAGAAGATGAACGCTGAAAAGGAGCGTTCAAAACTCACCGACGACATCTACAAAGAGATTCGCTCGGAACAGGGAGATCAGCGCGCAGAGATTGAAGGCAGGCTCAAGTCGGTCGGTCGTCAGATTGATACAAAATTCACCGATGTGGACAAAAAGTCCAACAAACTCCGCATTGATGCTGAAAAAGAAGCAAATGCAGAGAAGAAGAAAGCGGAAACAGACGATTCATGGTGGGGATGGGTTGAAAATGCCGTTGATGTCATCTCAGAAGCCGTTCAAAAAATTGTTGACTTTGTTGCTGATCTATATCGAAAAGTCCAAGAGCAAATCAATTCCTTAATCGATTCTGTCCGGACATGGGCAAAACGTGTCATCGATGAAGCCACAGGCTGGATCAAAGGTCAGTTGGATGTATTTAAAGGATGGTTACAGAACAAAGTCAATGACCTGCTGGCTGAGAAATACCCAGAGTTGGCAGAGGACCTCAATGTCCTAATCGACAAGGTGGTCGATGAGTTCAAAACCTTCGTGGATACAGTCGCAACGGGACTCAAAACAACCATCGATAAGATTGCAGATACAACCAAAGGTGTCATCAACGCCGCCATGGATATCTATGCTGCAGCAGTAGATACCGGTCTTTCCCTCCTCAAAGGTGTTCTGACTGGAAACTTCGACGATTTCTTAGACAAAGCACTCAATGCTGTGCTCAAAATCGCAGGGATATCCAGGGAAGAGTTCGACAAAGTCTTTGGAAAAGCCAAAGAGACCGTCCAGTTCATCGTTGAAAACCCAGGTACGTTCATCGACAACGTTATCGCTGCAGGAAAAGGTGGGTTTGAGAAGTTCCGTGACAACTTCGGTTCTCACTTCAAGTCCGGTGTCATTGACTGGATGACGGGTTCCGTCAACAACTTGACCATTCCCGACAAATTTGATGCCAAAGGTGTTTTCTCCATGGCAACTGAACTGCTTGGGTTCAACAAAAAATGGTTGATGGAAAAAGCAGAGCGGTTGATCGGCAAAGACAATGTTGAACTGATTGGTAAAGTCAAAGAAAACGTCGACATCTATATGAAGGACGGCTGGTCTGGATTGTGGGACAAGCACATTTCTCAAAACCTACAAGGCATCGCTGGAACCGTTCTAGATTCCATTACAGGATGGATTGAGAAGAAGGTCATCATCGAGGCCGTCAAACACATCATCTCGCTGTTCAACCCTGCAGCTGCGTTGCTCAAAGCCATCCAAATGGGTTGGAGTGTCTACACCTTCATCAAGGAAAACTTTTCCCAGATGATGGAGATCGTGACCTCCTTCACCAATGAACTTGCAAACATCGCACAAGGCAACATTTCGAATGCTGTTAATTTTGTTGAAAAGACGCTCGCAAAGGGATTGACACTCGGTATCAAACTGCTCGCCAAGCTACTCAGGCTGGATAAGATCGCCCAAGCCGTCAATGAAGCCTTAGAGAACCTCAAAGACAAAATCGATGCGGCTGTCAACAAGTTCATTGACTGGGTCAAAGAACAAGCGTCCAACCTACTCGGAAAGGACGGTTCAAAATCTGATGGTTCTGACAAGAAAGACACTGCCTCTGAAGCCAACGAGTTACCGACCGCAAGCGCCTCAACAGAGACCAAAGGTTCTCCCAAACTGGCCTTCGCCAAACGTGGAAAGAGTGGTGTACAAGCCAAGATCACCGATACCAAAGACTACGACGGTCTATGGGCCACCACCGCCAAACCCAAACTGACAAAAGCGGTCAACGCATCTGTTCCAGTTCAAAAACAGGCTGCCCAAGCCTCGCTCAATATTACCGACAGTCGAATCCGCGATGCAGAGACAGAAGGCAAAAAACGCATTGACAACAGCGAAAAAGTCTCGGGTTACCTCAGCTATGTTCAAACCGCCGTTAGGGCTTTGGGCGACACCATTGACTTATTGCACCCAAAAGCGCCTAACTATGAGACTGGAAGTACTCAACCCGCTTCGGGCAACGCAAATACAAACGTAAATGCAAACCAAAAGGATCAAGGACAAAAAGGCGCAGCACAAGGAACGTCAAGTGCACAACCCACTTCTGAGTCCCCCACCAATGCAGCACCAACAGGCTCTGCACCAGTAGGTTCTACCGCAACAGGTTCTTCTGCCCCTACTGCATCACCTACTGCTCCAAAGACAACCGGTTCAGGCAAAGACAACGCCCAAACAAGCGCTTCCAAAGTCGACAACAAAGCGTCAAGTGCCAAGCAATCCAACAAGGCTGACAACACACAAGACGCCCAGTCCAAAGAAAGCAAACTCGACAAACAACTCGATGAATTCCTGAAGAAAAGCAAACTTGAAGATCTGTCGGACAAAGCCAAAAAACAGGTCAAAGCGGAACTCGAAAAGCAACTCGATGAAGTGGCTGAAGAATTGGCGAGTGACATCATCAAAACCGTCGTCGACAACGTACGCAAGATTCGAGCCGAAGAGGAAGCCAGCAGTGCCGATTCGAATGCTGGCTCGAATGCAAGTGGTACCAATACAGGCTCAAGCAATAATGCTGGAGAGAATGACAATACAGGCACTGTTGGTGATGACTCAGTAGAGACAGTCAAGAAAGTAGAATTGTCTGATACAGAAAAAGCAGCCTGTGCGCAACTCAAGGTCGACCGTTCTACTTGGGAACACAGTCGCAACATTTACGCATCACAGGTCAAAGATGCCCACCGCTTGATTCATGTTGTCTACGCCCAAGAGTGGGACATGACCGCCTCCTTGGCCAGCGATTACATAGCCAAAAACAAAGACAGTGCAGTTCAACTCGATCTGGCACGCAAGGTTTATGAAACCTCCGTTGCC
>CBFICN010000116.1:0-11857 GCA_965661045.1 uncultured Myxococcota bacterium | reverse complement strand
TCTACTCAATTATATGTGACAAATTGATTTCAGGCTTGGGGATAGAGGGTCATTTTGCTTACCTATGACATTTGTTGCACAGCAAAATTTCAAAAAGGCTATAGTTTGAACACACCACGAGGAACAAACCATGAGCATAGACAAACGCCAGCACGAACGTCGCGACATTGAACTGAAAGTGTTGTACAAAAGCATCACCAATTTTTTGAACGATTATACGGCCAACATCAGTATTGGCGGGTGCTTTTTGAATACCCAGCAGCAACTTGAGATGGGGCAAGACATCGAACTGATTTTGGTATTGCCCAGTGGTCAAGACATTCATGCGACGGGTGTGGTACGCTGGGTGTCGTCGGATTCAAAATTTCCAGGCGTCGGTGTGCAGTTCACAGTATTGAGTGAACAGGACCGTGTACTCATAGAAAAGCTGGTTTCGGAACAGGGCTAATACTGTTGTGTTCGATTTTTCACACCTTGACTTTTGACAAGTGGGTGTGTTGGTAACCCTTACAGTTTTTTCAGGTTCTTGCCCAAATGTGTGAACGCTAGCGTTGCGGCAGAAGGAATGCGAGAGCCGAGGGTTTGATGGTGTTTTAACAAACGGCTCCAGATGTGTCGCAACTCATCTTGCAAGGCAAGGTAATCTTCAGACTCCAAATAGCTGGCCAACTCCTCGATTGGTAATGGGGCGTCTTCGTTCTCGTATTCCATCAACAGATCTTGAATGTTGCTTCGAATTTCGATGAGCAAAGGATTTTCGACAGTTTCTTCTTGTTCTTCTTGTGACGGATCACTGCCCTCAGCATTTTCCAGTGGAACTTCGTCCTCCTTCAATGAGTCAGCAGAAATTTCTGTCAGTGGTTCATCAATGTTTTGTGCAACTTCATCTGTACTCAACACATCGTCCTGAAAAGCCAAATCTTCTGCTACAGATTCTTCTGTGCCTGACAGTTCCACTGAAATCGATTCTTGTTCGATGTTGATTGATTCGACTGTTTCTATTTTTTCCACAATGCCTTCACTGGCAGTTGTTTGGGCAGGGCTGCTTGATTCACTCTCAATCATCGGTACCGCAATTCGAGCCGGCTCAGTATTCATATCTACACTGAGCTCGTCGTCGGCTTGGGCAATGGCTTCGTCCTCATCAACCATCTGTACGGGGGTGGCGGCGGTAGACTCCATGGGCTGTAGGGCATTTAGATTGACGTGCAAACTGGTGCTTTCATCGATGCTGTCAGACTCAGATTCTGACGACTCTTCAACCATCTCTGTTTTCGGAGGTGTTGATAGAGAGACTTTGCCAGCCTGACGCTCCAAGCCTTTGCTTTCCAAAAATGCATCCAAGTCTGGAACAAGATCGGCAAAATCCGACAGTTCAAGGCAACCTTTGATGCGGTGCGCACCACTTTGAGAGGGTGCTTCCAAAACAAGGATTTTTCCAGTGACTTCATCTGCAGTTTCAAAATGTTGACACAGAACAACATCGGACTGTATGGTTCCATCGGTGATCGAGATTTGGTTCTCTGCTTGAATGGTGCTTGATTTGATCAGTCCAGAGGCGTGCAGACTGTTGCAACGAACAGCCGAACATTCTAAAGCCCGTGAGATTGTTACAGTGGCCTTTGGTGCATGCAAAGAAGGTGTTTTTACCCCGCCCAGCGTTGCCACATGGCCAGTGTGATCAAAGTCTTTACACACTGTTTCGCCATGTACAATGAGGTCTCCTTGAGCGGAAAGTACTTGAGCGTGTAGGTCTCCTGTGATGTTGGTATTTCCTTCCGCGGTCAGTTCATCACAAGTAACGGACCCTTGAACCTCTATGTTGCCAAGACTTTGTAGTCGCTGACATTGAACGTTGCCATGGATCAGCAGACTTTTGGATACGTGAATGCGTCGATGAACGGTGAGGTCAGTGCCAATTTCTAGTTCTTTTGCTTGAATGGTGGATGTTGTGAGTGTTGAGTCACTAGACACGCGACCGTTGAGTGCGATGATTTCGCTTGCTTCCATCGGTTGTTCAATGTGAATGTCCCCATCTGTGGAAATCAGTCGATGGATCTTCATTCCCAAAGACCCCTTCAGAACAATGTCTCCTTGGTTTTCAATGGTAATGCCTTTGTCACTTTGTTCAAACTGCAGACCGTGTGGAATGATAAACGCTTCTTTCTTTGGCATGCGAAATCCTTGTTCTCTATATTTCTATTTCGTGTGGTGATTTTAACCATTTTGTGATGTTTTTGCTATGGGGGATTCATGTAAGTGAATCTACGGGTGTTAGATAGACGCGATCCAAGAGGCAATTGTAGAACGGGGAGAGGGAAACGTCTGCGGCTCTACATGTGGATCTTTAAGCGCTTGTATCAGCGCTTGATGAACAGTGTACACACTCAAAGGGTTCGCTTGTATGATTGTATCAGAAAGTTCCGTTGAACCACCTCGACCAACCACAATGCGCATGCCTCGCTGTAAAGCCTCTCGAACAACAATGGGAGAGTTCTCTGGCCAAAGCGATGGTAAAATCAGCACATCGTGCTCATCCATTAAGGTCAATACAGTCCCATGTGGCACTGAACCAAGCCAGTGTATATTGGGATATTGTGTGGCAAAGTCTTTCCAGATTTTTCCATAGTGCGGGTGAACGTCAGACGGAGATTCGGAGCCAACGATTGATAAATAAGCAGAGAACTGTAGTTTGACAAAGGCTTGTAGTGCTATGTGAAGACCTTTGCTGGGGTGAAGACTGCCGACAAATAGATATTTGGGGATCGAATCCTTATTTGACATCGACGTGTATGGCTTCTGATTGGCTGCGGCGATCGGTAAGGCGCAGTGAGAGACATCAATCATTGGGTATATCGATTTGAAACGCGCAATCAGATCGTGCGAGGGAGCGTCCAATCGATTTGCCTTTTGTAAGAGTTGAAAAACGATGTCCAATCTGGTCAAAATGGTGGCTTTGGGATTGTGTTCAAGCAGTGTCCAAGGTTCTATACATTCGGTACAGTTGAGTGTGGATGGACCAGCACACACCTGCAGGTTGCGATCGATAAGTTGTCCACGCGCACACGGTAAGGCATAGTCGTGCAGTGTGATGTGCAACAAAGAATTTTGTTGTGTTATCAGCCACTGTACTGGCAGTCCACTAAGGTGATGTACGTGAATGCGTTGTGGATGGATTTGTTCGACCAATTTTTGTAAGAGAGCGTTTGTGTGTTGATCCATCCAACTGGTTGACCAACGAAGATTGTATCGCAGTACTGTGTGTAACGTTCCCCATGGGTAAACCGTTTGAACAATCTTTGGGCGTAGTATTCTAGAACGACTTCGTTTTGGTACGACCAAATGCACATCCCATCCCAAGTCCGGCAAATGTTGTAGCAATTGCTGAACAACTTGACCAACCCCGCCGATCGTTTGCAATGGGAATCCGTGTGCTACAAGTAATATTGTTGGTTTGTGCATTGCTGTCTACCGTACCCTATGCTCTTTGCTTTCTTCGATGATCCTTTTGTATAACTGCGCGTATTCTGTGGCCATTGTTTGAGAGGTCTTGGGTTTTTCTACTTTCCAGAGTCTATTTTTCACGGTCGACATTGCTTTGGCTAAAGCCTCAACGTTGCCCATTTCGTAAAGGATGCCGTCCAATCCATCTTTGATGATTTCTGGTATGCCACCACAGTTTGGTGCGATGACTGGACACCCTACGGCTTTTGCTTCCAGTAGGATCATGGGGTAATTTTCATGCCAAATGGATCCCATGACCAGTGCGTCTGCTGTCTGTAGTGTCGTGTATACCTCGGAATTGGAAACCGCTGATCGATGGGGGAGGTTCACCTGTACAGGTCCTGAACCAATAAACTGAATCGGTATTTCCGCATTTGGAAATGCTTTGTGGTAGGCTGCTTCGACAATGTGTGGTCCTTTGTGTTTGACCATTGACGCAATGAACACAAAGCCTTTGCCTCCAACATGTTGTCCCCATTGAGGGGTTTTGGGGATGCCATGTTCAATTACTTGCAATTTGTGCCAGCCTTGCAAGGAAGCTTCATGAGCCAGGTATCGAGAGGGAGAGACAACGGTGCTACAGCAACCAGCCAATTTCTGGAACTGACGATTGCGGTGTGTCAGGTTCTCGATCGGTTCAGCAACCTTGACTTTTGAACTTCGTGTAAGTCGATTGCGCAATTTGGGGGGTAATTTTTGCCAGTGTCGATGTAGATTGTGTGGCTCAAACACAGATCCAATTCTTCCAAACTTACTGAGCACTCGTCCCAATCTTAGAAGTTGTTGCCCCTGTAAAGACAGTACAGGTTGCCATTTCGCGTAGCATTGAACACAGTCGCTTTCGGGTGGTTGATGACACGGTGTTCCATTGCGAATTCGCGTTCCACCGGACGGACACCACCCCCAAGCGTCGTGCAAGGTCCAGATTGTCGGACCGTCGAAATCGATTTTGGAAGATAGGAATTGCGTGTGTTGTATGTGTAGGACGCTTGTGGAGGTGGGAATGAGTCTTTGAACGAGTGCTTCGATTTCAGGTCTTCGTTCTCCATCTTTCAACGGGATGGTCACAATATTGTTCACAATTCTGTGCACCTCGATACCGTTCCACATTTCAGAGTGTACAGAACCGTGCAAGCCCCCCGGACGTCTGGTTGCTGAAATGATGGTCACACCATGCCCAAGATGAAGCATTTCTTTTGCCAAGATGGCCGTGTGCTGTTCTGTGCCCGCTTTTTCAAAGGGCGGAAAGCCATGAACGAGATACGTAATGTGCATGAAGCGTTTTTTGTGTTTGATATGGATGATTGGACTGTCTACTGGCTGTAACCTCAATCGTTTACAAGAGGCGAAGGATTCTTTGGATGGTCATGATCTTGCCAACGCAGAGCGTTTATACAGACGCGTGTTGGAGAATGACTCTAGCAATGTCGAAGCATTGGCGGGGCTGGGTTGGACCTATCATTTGGCGTTGAAGAAAGAAGATGCGCTGTCGCAGTTTACACATTGTCTGACTTTAGAACCCGAAAGTTTGGAATGTTTGCGTGGAAAGTCCAGTGTCATCTTGTCTCAAGGCGATGGGGCGCAAGCGCGCATTTGGCTAGATAGGGCCTTGCAGATTGACGATGATGACCCCGAAGTGTTGGTGACCGACGCCATTTGGAAACTCTCTCAAGGAGAAATATCAAAGGCAAGCCGCCAGTTGGGGTTGGTTGTGCAACGGTTTCCCAAAGAGGGACGATACCGCCTTCCCTACGGAGAAGCTTTGTTGAAGTCGGGAAACGCAGAGTTGGCATTGCGGGAGGTGCAGACTGCGTTGCAACTGTCGGTTCCACGTAGAACCCGAGCCATGCTGTGGATTTTACGGGCTCGTGTGTTGCTGGAGATGTCCGCGCAAGCCGGGGAAGACTGCTCACAAATTGAAGCCATTCAACAATGGGTGACAGAAGCAGAACGATCGTTGACGGAGGCGACGTCAACCGGGGTAGAGGTTCCCAACTCAGGCATGATCCATCGGCAGTTAGAACGTCGACGCACCACCTTGTCCGAGCAGTGCCCTATGGTGATTCAAAAGTAAGCACGCAATAATGCTGAATCTATCGGTCGTATTGCTGAATTTATCTCGAAATGTAAAAATTTGTCTTCAAATGTGTTACATTTAAGTGTATCTGAATCTTCATCTTTATCGCAAACGTACTCGTTTTTATGTGTCATATCCCTGAGCCATTGACGTCTTGGAAGGATCTCAAAAGTGGTGGACAACCATTCTTGAATACCAACTTGCACGCATTGAATCGAGGTCGGCGCGCATTTACCACCGTGGAAATTGTTGTGGCGTTGGGCATTTTGACAGCATTGGCGGGCATTGGGTGGAGTACAATGCAAGAGCATTTGCCGCGGTTTCGACTGGTGAGAATCGCCAAGCATTTTCGCTCAGAACTAATATCCATGCGTCAAATCGCTGTACAAACCAATCGAGAAACCAAGTTTCAATTGTTGGCCCACAGTGGGGGCGATTGTACAGATTCGACCATGTGGGGTGGCGCTTGGGAAAAGTCTGTCGGTGATCAAGTGATGGGCTCTACACAGTGGGATTTGCTGCCTGAAGATACGATGGAAGACGGTGTGGATGACGAGCAAGGTAACGCTGTTGTAAGCTTCTTCCGAGATGGTACCCATTCTGGAAAGGACGTGTGTTTTCAAGACTGGGGACGATTGACGGGGCCATTAACGAGCAACAACAATGACGCCATCGTATTTTCTCCACGTGGTTGGCTGCGCAATCCATCTTCTGATTTCAATGACTATGGGTACATGGAATTTCATTTCTTCAATCAAGACGCCAGTCGTGCAGGGGTCTTTGACGCTGTGAAAGTACAAGTCAGTCGCGCTGGAATGGTGCGTTTGTTAAGGGTCCCCAAACCTCACAACCTCAACCCCATCGGTACATCTACGACGAGTTCAGTTCAATGAAAGTATATGGTTCATCAATACGACAAGGCAGACTGACTCAACGTGTTCAGGGCATGCCGAGAAATCGAGGGTTTACCTTGCTTGAAGTCATGGTTGCCTCTGCTGTCATGGGGTTTGCACTGGTTGTAATGCTGTCGTTGCATTCGCAAGCTGTTCGATCCAATATGCACGCCAAACGAATGACCGATTGTACCTATTTGGCACAGGCTCGAATGGAGCAACTGCACGCGCTTCCCTGGACAAGCAGTTCAACGCCCTCTCAGTTGGTGGATTCAGGTGTCGACAGCACAGCACCGTGGGCGTATTTTGAGCACCCAAATGGTGGCGCACAACCACCGGCTCGGTCCTCTGGCAATGGCCCTACAACAAACTTTGCGTTTGGACCATTGGCTTACTACGTGTCGTGGGACATTGAGGTCATGGATACCTCATCCACATGGTTGAAGATGATGGTGCGCTGTCAGTACCTTGATAGTACCTTCAACAACTGGCACGGCACCACCATTTCCTCCTTTCGTTTTCGGGATTCTTAAACTATGAAACCAGTACTGTCCATACAGAAGCGCATTCGCCAGTCTCGAGCCTTCACCATGATTGAGCTCGCAGTGGCCGTTGGGCTTGCGACGTTCGTGGTGCTGGGAATGTACGGTATTTTTACGGTGCAAACACAGCAGTTGATGAATCAAGACATGCGAATGGAGATGCACCAGAATGGCCGTTTTGCACTGGAGATACTGTCTCGTTCCGTCCGTATGGCGGGCTTCGGCTCGAGAGGGAGTATTGTCGGCGTAATGGGGGCAGGTTCAAGCGATGGCAATGTCCAAGAAACAATCGTTTCCTATGATGCTTACGGTACCAATGGTTCAGATGCGATCACCGTTGCGTACATGGAACCTTCGCTGGTGATGAACACTTCTTATTCAACCGTCGAAAGTTGTACCACATCTACAATTACCTTCAATCCAAATCACCTAGATTATTTCGACAAACTGATGCAGTTTCGGTCTGGAGATTTGTTGATGTGCTACGATTACGCTGCCATTGGAACCAATGATACCTACTTGTGGGCAATTACTTCCGATGCCAGTACCTCTACACCTTTTGGTACCATCAACGTGGACAGTTCGGCTGCGACACTGTCAGACTTCTCTGCCGCCTGTCCAGCGAGTTCTAATATTTCACCGGTGATTCGTTGCTCAAAGGGTCAAGTTATGACGTTTTACATCGACGATACCGACAACGCAATCGGACCTGGAACCCCCAACCACCCTGTATTGATGATGGATTTGAATGGCAACTTTCCAAACAACGACGATGTTCCTTTGGTTGACAATGTCGAGGACCTTCAAGTTCAGTATTGTGTGGATGGTGGCGACAACGACACCGACTGTTCGGTTTTCAGCAATTGGGGGAATTCAGTGACCACTGGTAGTGCAGACGATGTTTGGATGGTTCGCATTATGTTGGTTCTTCGCTCGCCCAAAGAAAACTATCAAGGTTTTACATGGTCTTACAGTACCCGTCCCGCGCTCGGCAACAACGCGGCTTCGACCACAACAGATGGATACTATCGAAATGTCGTGGTCACTGAGGTCACTGTCCGAAACCATCGACTGTTTTAACATCTTGCTGTAAACTGCAGTGTTGAGGCACTGCTTCACTCTTGCTCAACCCCACAAACTCTGTCACACTAAATAACAATGAAGTCTCCTTTTCTTTCACATAGACGATCCTTTCATCAACGCCGCGGATACATTATGCTGGTGGCTTTGGTGTTGCTTGCGTTGCTCGCTGTAATGGGAACTTCAACGATGAACATTGCTGGAATCGATCAACGAATTGCGTATCGAAACCGTCAACACGCAGTGGTTGTACACACCTCTCACGCAGGGACAGAACAGGCGCGGGATTTGATGCGGGACAAAGTGTTGCCAAGCTCTGAGGGCTTCAATGAGTACGGTATCGAAGATACGGCCATGTACATTGCCAAGGCGACGGCAGAAACCAAGTTTGGTGGTTTGTCCTACCATACAGCCAGTGGGGTTCACAATTTGGGTGTGTATTCTGTTGATGCAGTATATTTGCGGTGTGGGAATCCACCACCGGGTTACTCAACGGAACTTGGGAAAAATGGCTTTCGTTCGGATTATTGGGAAATGGAATCTGTCGCTACCATGACAGACACCAGCTATAGCAATACCAATGCTTCGAAGGCTACCATCTCCACGATGATTCGAATGGTCATGCGTGGTGGATGCAAGGTAAGATGAGGAGAATGGGATGTTGAATGGAATGGTACTCTCTTGGTTCTCTTTGGTTTCACCAGCGATGGCGGTATCCACTTCTGGTGGCGAAGAGTTTTTATCGACGACGGAAGCCGTTCCGCCGAATGTGATGTTTGTAGTCGACCGCTCAACGTCTATGTCTTCACCGTGCAATTCGTCTTCTACCACGTCGTGTTTTGACACGGTTATGGCGGTTGTCAATGCAATGGTGCAGCACTATGACTGGGCACGCTCCGGGTTGGTGACAACTTCACCCGATACCCATTCTAGTCGAGCAGCTCAGTGGGCGTCTCAACGAATCGTCCCTCTTGGGTCACCGTACACTGAATTTTCCAGTGCGATTTCGGGCTTGTCTCCCCACGCGACGTCGACAGTAGATTTGGCTGAAACGATTACCAATACCTATTCAATGTATCTGCAGGCAGGCGCAACGGCGGACAGTACAGACGATGATGGTGATGGATTTACCCAAGATTGGAATGAAGCCCCCATCCAGTATTCTTGTCAAGACACCCACATTGTTGTGTTTACCCAGAATCGTCCGAGCAATGACGAAAACCCAACAACCATTGCACAGTATGACATGGCGGTGCCGTTTCCATTGAATACCGATGTGAGTTGTACGTCGTCTGCGGTGACAACGACGTACTCCTCTACTGATCAGCAATGCTATTACGATCAGGCTGCTTTATATGCGTACACGTTTGATGCGCGCGCAGGACTGACTGGAACCCAAAATGTGTTGGTGCACACCATTGGGATCAACACAGACAGCGATACCATTGCCGATGCTCTCTACTACAATGCTTCAGACCTTCAGGGTGGCTCAGGAATTTACACCGCAACCGATGGTGACTATTCTGATATCTTGACGGCTGCAATGGGCATTATTTCTTCTGCATTGTCTGGAACGTACTCACGTTCGACGCCGATTGTGTCCGCAGATGGGAACTATCTCATCTATACATACTATGAGTTGGATGGGGAGAACCCACTGGCAGAAGGGCACGTTCGTGGGTATGAGATTGACAGTGATCCAACCAGTTCTACGTATGGACAAGTATTGTACAATGGCCCAACCGAGTTCGGTGGCGCTCTGTGGGACGGGGGGACGTTGCTTGTGTCTCGTCCGGTGACCGCCAGTGAATACAATGAAGAAGATCGCGACGGGTTCGGGAAACGTGATATCTATACATTCTTTGAAGATGGTGCCTCACTGCTTTCAACAGAGTCCAATTCTGATCGTCGACAAGGGTTTGATAAAGGCTTTACAACGTTTGTTGGTGGAAACTCTACCGCCTTAGACTTGATTCTGGATACGTCTGATACAACGTATGACTTGAATGAAGATGGTTCGGTAAACTCAGCGGACTTACAGGCGTTGATCGACTTTGCCCGTGGTTTGCCAACCGCCAACTATCCATACTTGGATCGTGCACGTGGTTCTTGGAAATTGGGAGATTCTCCCAATGCCATCCCTGCGGTTGTACAAACAGACGACGATATGTACACGCTCGATCCGACCTATCGAAGGTTCTTGGATGAGTTGGATGCCAACGGTTACCCAGACATTGTACTCTCGCCCGCCAATGATGGTATGCTACACGCTTTTGCCCTAGAGGAAGATTCTGAACCGGGTACGGTCATCGGGGAAGAACTTTGGGCGTGGATTCCAGGCTATTTGTTGTATCGTACACACAGTGCGACTTGGGCAGGTCGACTGATCGATCAGATTCTCTATGGTCGGACGTTTTTGTTCGATGGGACACCCGTTGTCGAAGATGTGTGGATTGATTCCGACGGCGATGGTGCAAAGGATTGTACTTCTGTTCCGTCTTCTTGTGAATGGCGCCGAGTGGTGGTTGTCTCTCAAGGGAAGGGTGGTCCGGTCACGATGGCTTTGGACATCACAGACCCGACTGCACCAAAGTTTCTCTGGGAGCAAGTCGATGAGGCCGACTCAACAGCCATTGGGTATACAACCTCACGTCCCGTGATTGGTAATATCTACGATTCATCTGACAGTTCCGATCCCGTCGACAATTACGTTGCTTTTTGGGGGTCTGGTCGGGCAGTTCCTTACGGTATTGGTGCTTCTTATTACTCTGCTACGGAAGCCAACATCTACATGTGGTCCATCGGGGATGATTACTACGGCACCACCAGCAAAGAGTATCAAGATTCTCAAAACAACGGTTCTCCGAGAGGGGACAATGGTCATCCGGAAACCTCGCTCTATGGTTCTACACTGAATCTCGACTCCGACTCCAATTATGAATACGGGTATATCTCAGCGGCAATTGCAGCGGTGGACGTCGATTCAGATGGTGATGTGGATACGTTGTACTTCCCAGTGACGACTGCTTACCGTCCGATATCTGAAAATGGGTCTGGTGTGTCTGCTGTGACGGACCCTGGCTCTTCTTGGATGTACAAAGCCTGTCTTGATCCAACCGACCCTGGAGACTTCACTTGGGTAGAGTTCTATGACCCGGTTGATGACGGTGGGCTGTTGTCTAGACCTGAAGTCTATTATTCGGCAACCACATCGTGGCACTCGGATGGATCACTTGGGGTTTATTGGGGCACGGGAACACCGTACAATCGAACTGGCAGCAACAAAGGCTATTTCTTTGCAGTGAAGGACACGGCGCCGATGAGTTGTACCTCGTTCAATGCCAGTCCGATCACCGACTGTGGTTCCAATGGTGTGTACCCACTTCGAATTGGCGAAGGGTTGACCTCCGATCCGACAGCCTATGCTGGTGTGGTGTACTTCAGTACGTGGACTCCAGCAGCAAACCGCTGCAACTCTGGAACTGGACGCCTGTACGGTCTTCAGTATGACGATTGCAATTCTGGTCTCGATACCAATGGTGATGGCGCAGCCGACACCAGTGACAATCCGTCCATTTCTACAACTGGGTCCTACATTTCAGGAATCACGGTCACCGACGCAGGCACGATCATCTATGGTTCTTCTGGTGTTACGACCGACGGGACTTCTGGTGCTGTCGGCGCGTTGGACAGTGCTACCAATCCATTCCTGGGGACGGCGACAGTGGGCTGGATGGAAGTGTTCTAAAGTCTGATTTGCG
>CBFICN010000115.1:0-11859 GCA_965661045.1 uncultured Myxococcota bacterium | reverse complement strand
GCAAGTGCTGCACTGGAAGAAAGTTTGGTGCACAATCAAGTTGTGTTGCACAATTTACAAAATCCAATTGTGTACCGTTCTTTGCCAAATGATGAATGGATTGTCTTCAACGAGTCCACCACCTTGGCAATGAGTCCAAATGTCTACAGCCAACTCTGATTCGGTGAATGCGGAAAAAATTTCGACTGACATTACACACACCCAACAGCGTCGTTTTGTAAGGCTGTGTGTACTGATTGGAATCCTCACGTCTCTGCCCTTTCACACTCACCCACAGGGTCTCTATCGACCAGACGGCTGGATGTTTACTGTATTGAACCACTTGCTTCCCTTTTTGTTGCTTTTCTGGTTTCACCGTCCCAAAATTCACCGTCCATCAATGGTACAGATTAAACGGTGGTTCCTGCTTGGACTGAGCGTCGAAGCCGGTTTGATAGGACTAATCGGTTGGTCAGTTCTACTCGGAGACTTACAATTAGACTGGACGTTCCAAGGGTTCAAAGATTGGAGTGAGGTACAAATTGGACAGCAAATTGAAATGACAGCACTGCCAATGCCCGGGATGCCGACAGACTTTACGGTGTTGGCCAAGTACACGTTTGCGGCAAGTTTCTTGGCACCGTGGCTGTTGTGGCTGTTCTGCTTACCACAAGAAATGGTCTGGCGCGGCTGGATTGTTGGCAAAGATTCAACAGTCAAAGAATGGATGAGGCTGTCCACCTACTGGACGATGTGGCAACTTCCGATGTGGCTGTTGGAACCACAGTGGCACTGGGGGTGGTGGCAAAACAATGGTTCTCTGTTTGCCCAACAAGTACTCTCCACTTGGCTCATTGGCATCGTACTCTGCCAGATTCGCCACATCTTTGGTGGAAGCTGGTTTACGGCATTGGTGGTCGGCATGTTGACAATCAGTGAACTGTGGGCGGTGATGATTCAACAAACGGTTCCCTTTCCCAACTGGTTGTGGATTGGTTGGAACGGCTGGTGGGGATGCGCTCTACTGCTGGGATGGATATTGTGGCAAGGATACCAAGATGCATACAAAACTGAAACCATCGCCCGAACTAATGTCTGAGGTTTCGGAAGGCAGAACGAATACCCACAACCAAACACAGAATGGAAAAAGCCCCACACAGTGCTCCCCAAACCCAATAAGGCAGAAACAAAGCCTGAGCCATGTGTGCCACATCGGATGGCATAGACCCTGAGGCGGTTTCAGCCGTTGGCGTAAACAGATAGTCTCCTCTAGAAAATACAGAAAGCGCCAATTGCATACCGACAAAATAAGCGGCTATACGTTGCAGTCCTTCATTTTTGGCGACGCTCAGCCACAAAAATAATACGGCGACGCCACCGACAAAAGCAAGTCCAAATAGATTTCGAACCACCAAGACCTCAGCCAGCAACAACCCCACCCCCAACAGCAAAAACAATGCGCGAGAACGATGGGCCATCATAAAGAACAGCGCCCCAACGATCGCTGGTCCCACCAAGCCCCCTGCAGAAACAGCGGCATTGGCCAGATTTCCACGGGTAGACGTGTACGCAACACCCGATGCGTCCGCGTGTAAGTAAAACTTGTGAAAATCGCCCCCCACAAGAACCGCTGTCAAACCATGTCCCATTTCATGCGCCAACGTGCTGAGCAAAATCAACGGCCACGCAATCGTTTTTCCAAAGGGCACCACATAAAGCAACCCAGTCAAGACCATGCTGCTGAGAAGAAATGTCACCCCATGCTTTTGTTTGCGCTCATCGTCCATAGGACTTTCTTCTCCAAGCGATCAAGGACAACAGTACCCATCCCATACCGGACAGGGGCTCCTCACTGTGTGTGCACCCCCGTTTGGGTTCAATATTGACTCCAGTGTCTTCGGTATCTTCGGTATTTTCGGTGCCAGTGTCCTCAGTAGAAGGCTCTCCAGAAGGTTCTGAAGATGCCTCCGTCGACGGTTCTGAGGAAGGTTCAGCAGATGGCTCCGCAGGATTGACGTCATAGTCTTCAAGCCAAACGTTCAAAATTCGATTCAACACTTCTTGCTGTACGCCATCCACCCACAAGAGTTCCAAGGGAAAGCCATATAGAGCAGCTCGCTCAGTCCAGACGCCTGCGATGCGTGTAGACACATTTCCTTCGTTCGTTGCCAGCACCGTCGCGTTTGAAGACAGTACGTCTGGATATTCTACGTTGTACTGTGCCCCTCTCGCAAAAGAGAAATTAAGATCCACCCCAGCCAAGATATCTTGCCCGTAGGCCTGATACACATCGGCATCGTCATCACCCAGCGCAGAAGCAAACACATCTTGGGCAAAGGCTTGATCGTCTCCAGAACCTTGTGCGTCCAAATCCCAAAGAATTTCAGAACCCGATGCCAAAATCCAACTGTTTTGTGACAACGATTGTCGAACAAACTGCTGTTCGCTTGAAGAAAATGTGTCATCGAAAGTCGACTCTTCGCCAGACACCCAGATGATGACTGTCTCGGAAACCGGCGACATGTCTTCCAAAGACTCATTGCTCACAGTGACAAATGGGTAACCAAGATTGCCCAATGCTTCAGCATACCCAACAGTTGAATCAAAACCGTTCATGTTGCGCAAATTCATTCGCAAGACATCCCCTATCGGACCTGCATCTGCCCA
This sequence comes from uncultured Myxococcota bacterium, assembly GCA_965661045.1. Classification (GTDB taxonomy): domain Bacteria; phylum Myxococcota_A; class UBA796; order UBA796; family UBA796; genus CAJWHX01. The sequence goes on along the minus strand of CBFICN010000115.1, from coordinate 9,213 downwards.
GAAAAGACTGGAGCGTTGCAAGCGATCAAATGCTGAAACGATCAACACAGGGGGTGTATTGGAATTGGGTACAAAAGCACCAATGGTTTCCGAAGGGAAAGACAGTCCCCCACTGTTTCTTGCGGCAACACGAAAAAATTGGACGGCATTGGAAAAGGGCACAGTGGTTTGCGTTCCTTGAACCACCACACCATTGTCCCAAGAACGCCCATCTGAAGACGTATAGAGCACATAATCCGCGGAGCGATCGCCCAATGAACCACCGTAATCCCCCTGCTCCCACTCCACTACGATACCGTTGCTGGCTACGCTGGTTTGAATACCGGTTGGTGGTTCCGGTGGCAACAACACTGTTCTGCCATCCTTATCCGCAAAATACTCTGCAATTCCAAACGCCATCGCACGAGCGGCATCTTGGCGAAAGATTGGATCCAATAAGAACTGCGTGTCATAAGATGAATCGTGAAAGCCCAATTCAATCAATATCGAGGGCATCTCGTTGTTGTAAGTACTGTTGACTTCAGCAAAGTTGGCCGTCTTGACCCCTCGATTGGCCCAATTGGAATCGTGAAAGTCCCGAATTCCATCTACAACACGATTGTGGACAAAGGACGCCAAAGTTGCAGATCCCGCCACCGGCCCGCTCTCATCATAGAAAGTATCCGTACCGGTTCCGCCACCAGCATTGGAGTGCCAAGACAAATACACCGCATCTTCACCGCTTGGATGTTCCCACGCAGCCCATCGTGAACGGGCAGAGGGATCAGAACCATTGCCATCACCATACGGATCGTAGATGCTACTGGGCGCGCCGTTGTACTGGGTATACAAGACCGCAGATTCTTCCCATCGAGGACGATTCGTTTGGGTGCCATAGCGCTGAACGTCTCCAGTTCCACCACCGATGCGCACTGCATCCGCACTGAGCCATGTTCCAGCAGAAGCAGAGTCCCCAATCAATTCAACCGTTAAGGAATTGACCCCCTGTTCCAACCAAAGATTTTCCACATATTGCCAAGTGGACCCGTGTACACGCTGATCAAAATACCGATCAATCACCCCTCCGTTGTGGGTAATTCGATAATGGGCATTGGCGTCGTTTCCAGAATCAGAATCCCAACTCACATACACATTGTAATAGCCATCTTCAGGAACGTTGGGAATCCAAGTGGCTTTGGAACCTGAATTGGCAGGAAAACGCCTTGTCGTCCCAGCATCAAATGGGTTCTCACCGTATACCCACGGAGAATTGTCGGCAAAGCCCAGCGCACCCGTTTCAAACCCATTTCCACTTTCGGTGTAGCCCGCACCATCATTGTCGGCGATGTCGATGTTGGGGTTTAAATCGCGTTCTTTGGCAGTAAAGACTTGGGCACCCATGTTTTCCAAATATTGAACCAGATATTGATTCATTCCTTCCGGATTGTGAAAGTCTTCGGTGGTGTTGAACAGATTCCCCCGCTGAGTCGAAAAACGACCCAAACTTTCAAAATATATCCAACCGTGACACTGGCTGAGGTACACCGACTTGCCACTGAGGGCACCCACTCCTTCTCCTGGATGATCTACCCCGATTCGCAATGGAAAGTTGGGTGTGTTCGTTTCTTGCCAGTGGGGATATTTTTCCGGAACGGGTGGCACACTTGCTTGGTAGGCTTCCAACGTCACCAGTTCACCATCCACCTCTACATAGATTTCAAACGGCGTCTGGGCATCGGTGGCGTTGTTGGCATCAATAGATCCATGGGCCGTTTCCAGAATCAAGTCTAGATTTTGCACTTCTTCTGGAGATAGAACCAAAGACGTTTCTTGAGAGTGCGACGCTAAAATGAGAGAAAACAACAATGAAACCATAAAAGGCACCCAATTTTATTGTGGTGGATACAAGACGTTTATAAGGAGGTCTTCAATAAGTTATCAAATAAAAACACAACCCACTACCTTGGAGACAAGAATGTCTAACAATCACACACTCACCAATTTTATCCCAACGTTGCCTGTACGGTGTGACCACACCAACTTGCCAGATGCCAACTTCTGTTCCACCTGTGGCGCCCAACTGCCGACCGATTTCACACCATACTTTCGCCATTGGTTTTACACCTATGTCTATGAAACACTGCAAACCATCTTTGAAGACAAACAAAGTGTCTATACCTTATTGGATAAACTGGTGTTTTATGAAAACCCATTGGAGTACAATCCACGAGACTATACGGACTCTGGAGATATTCGCGTTGGTCAATTTGTACAAGGCAACGATGAGGGTGAATTCTATCCAACCGTTGGCGTCGCCGATGACAATTTTGATCCGTTTGGCTACTATGTTCAACAGAACACCCTCCCTGGTGGTACAGGCTATGGGTGTATTGAACCGGCAAATTTCTTTGACCGACTCAACACTCAATACATAAACAACTATGAGTATGTGATTTGTTATTCATTTGAATGGGATCACAAAACCTTACAGCAGTTGGATGCCAATCGTCCCACAGAATTTGAGCCTTTTGCCATCGCTGTCATGACACATTTGGACACAAAAGCAAGCTTTGATTTCCGGATTTCAGAGTATTGATTGTTTCGTAGAATCGTTCCACATTTTTGGATCGCCGAGATCGGCAAAAAATATGAAATCGGCTATGATATAACTATGGATCCAAGTACCCAACAACAATACCCTCGCGAATACAGTGGGTACACGTTGCTCGAGTCAATCGGCAAAGGTGGGATGTCCGCCATAGATTTGGCGCAGACGACGGTTTCAGATGCACAGTACGTGCGGTTCGTCGTCATCAAACGAATCCATACACACCTGAGTGAGTCCGATGACTCTTACATTCGAATGTTTCAAGACGAAGCTCGTATCTCGGCAGAGTTGCAACATGCCAACATTGCTCAGGTGTACAATTTTGGCCAGTTTGAAGACGAGTTTTTCATGGTCATGGAGTATGTACCAGGATTGGATCTGCGAGAGTTACAGCGAGGACTGGCAGCACAAGGCAAAGGCATTCCCATTCGCATCACCTTAAAAATCCTCTACGATGTGCTTCAAGCCCTGGACTATGCACACCATCGCGTCGACACATTTGGACAATCCTTGAACATTGTTCACCGAGATGTCAATCCTCGAAATGTCATGCTCAGTATTCGCGGAGAAGTCAAACTCATTGACTTTGGGGTTGCCAAGGCAGACAACCGCATGGACAAGACAGTTGGGCACACCATTAAAGGAAAGTTTGCCTACATGGCACCCGAACAAATCGATCCAACCATTGGCAAGATCGACGGGCGAGCGGATTTGTTTGCCGTTGGATTGATGCTCTTTGAAATGATCGCCGGTCAACGCCCCTTTCAAGGCTTAAACGAAATTCAAATCATGCACAAACTCATGTCTGTTGACATCCCCGAGTTGCCAAAAGCGCCGGATCATCCACGACCTGAGATGCTCCAGGCCATCTTCAATATGGTGACAGAGAAAGAGCCCACGAAGCGCTACACCAGCGCAGGTCAAATGGCCATGGCGATTCAGCAAGCCAGTATGAGCGTTGGCGGCATGGCAAGCACCGGAGAGTTGGCAAACTTTTTGCGGGTCAACATGCCCCAGAAGGTGGACACCATCGCAACACGACTCTCCCATTACAAAAGCAATGCCACCATGAACAGTGGCATCATCAACACCATAGAGCCAGTACAATATGTGGAGGAGCTAACTCCGAGCATTGGAACATTGCAACAACCTCCCAAAGCACTCGAAACAACAACTGAAACAGGCCAAAGTCCGTCGAACACTTCTTACGGACCGCTAATTGGTGGGGGCATCTTGCTGTTTGCTCTCGGGTTTGGCGGCATTGTCTATTTTGGATCAACGTCAGACACACCACAACCGTCCCCCACCCAACGCATCCTTCCAACCAAGAAAACCGTCACAGCCACCAAAGAAACCGTACCGAAGGACGATTCATCCAAGCAAGCCACGAAACCAGCCCATTCAGATGAACAAAAGCCTTCCAACCAAGCCAAAACCAGCACCCAACAGAAACGGTCGACAAGTGGCCGTGCTCAAAAGGAAGTGAGCGTAAAGCACCCACGCAACACCAAGTCTACTGAGTCTACCAACAGCACCAAGTCGCTGAAGACTGCACAAACGTCTTCTACAGTCAAAGACAAAGGCGCTGACAATGAAAAGGTCATCGAACCTGTGACAAAAGACGTGGTAGCCAAAGAGGTCAACAAAGCGACCGTCACGAACAAAGTACAGACCCACACGTTGTATTTGATGGTTGGCGTAGAATCTGGCACACGTGGACTCCCCGTCTTTCACCGCAATGTGGAAATCACCAAAACAGGTGCCAAGAAAAGTGTGACTTTGCCACTTGGAGAAGTCAAACTCGAAGTCCGCGATCCCACCACCAACACTTCTGTCTTTCAAACCATTACCGTGGAGTCAGGAGATCCAATTCTCACTGTACAGGTTCATCGACTTTAAAGGATTCCTATGCTGTCACTGTTATACACTCTTTGTTTGTCCGCATTTGCACGTGAAGCCGCTGTTGTCTTGGTCAGCGACTCTCTGCCAGAATATCAAGAAACGGCCCAAGCCTTCGTGGACAGTTACAAGGGCAGCGCTCAGGTCTTCCACATTGAAGGGAACAAAGCCAAAGCAATGAAGATTGCCCAGGACTTGGCGTCCGACCCCCCACCCGCCATCTTTGCAATTGGAGCCAAAGCCGCCTACACCAGCATTCAACAACTGTCTTATATCCCCTGCGTGTATGCGATGGTTCACGACCCCATCAAATACGGAATCTATGGTGATAAAGTCACGGGCATCTCAGGTCAACCCTCTGCCGAAGTCACTTTGGCGCAGGTTCGAGTGTTTTTGCCCAAAGTAAAAAAACTGGGTGTGTTCATCACCGATGCCAGTGCCGTTGAAGGTCCATCTGATGCTTCTCTAATTGCCGAGTCTATGGGCTTCGAAATTGAGTTCATTCGCCTCAACTCCAATTCTGAACTCCGAAAAGAAATGAGTCTGCTGCACAAAAAAGTGGATGCAATCTGGTTAATGCCAGACCCCTCTTTCATTACACCCGAAAATTTCCACAGTTTGATCATGATGGCCAATCGGAATCGACTGCCAGTACTCACCAATTCCGATTTGTTGACCCAAGCGGGCGCGCTGTTCAGCGTCACCCCTGACCGCTACGGCGTCGGTCAGCAAGCCGCAACGTTGGTATACGAGATTTATGCTGATCGCACGGATTATGGAGGCATGACCTTCGTGCCCGAAATTCCACGGGTCACCTTCAACGAACAAACCCAGCGCACGTTGGGCTTAGAACTAGAGCCTTTCGCGACTGGGTTTATTGACGATTGGATTCAATGACAGGATTCAGCATGAATCTAGATTGAACAATGTATAAAGAAAAGCCCAACATTGATACTTGACTCTCCTTGAAACAGTCGGACTTAGCCTCCGTAGGTCGCTCGCAAATACGCAATGACGTCTTGAAGATCGGTGTCACTCAATCCTTGCCCGGGCATTGATCCACTGCCATTTTGAATCACCGACTCCAGTTCACTGTCGCTCAACGAAGGACTGTTTTCGGCCATGTCAGGGTTGTTCGCATGACAGCCCATGCACATTGCGTCATGAACCGCTTGCCCGTTGGCCAAATCTGGTTCGCCGGTTTCTTCTTCGGTTTCCTCAGTGGTCTCTTCGGTTGTTTCCTCAGTAGTCTCTTCACCGGCAGTGTCTTCTGCCTTTTCACCACAAGCGATCAGTGTCAGTCCGAGAATGGATGTATAAACGATGTTGCGCATAGCCTCTCCTTTAAACTTGAATGATGGAACATGTACCATCAGTATATCAAACCCACAGAAGCATACAACGGTTTATTGAAAAACGGTTTGAGCTGGTGAATACGCAGTGATGACGGGCTTTTCGGGATGTCCTGAACCGGCGACGGTCGCCCAGGCCGCAACATATATACTGCTCGACGCCAGCGTGGTTGTGTCAATGTCATTGCCATAGGGAAAATCTGAGAGGACAATGTTGGTGTTCAACACATTGTATGGAACCAATCGAACAGAATACGCATCGCCATTGTTGTTGTCGATATTCACTCCATAGTAACTGCCACCATTGTCGACCCCAATCAGTCGAGTCATCGCCTCCATATTGGGGTTGGAGGTCCGGGTCATGTCATCCCCTTGCAAAATCACGCCATACCCTTGTCGAGAAAATGAATACAGAGCATCAATCGTGCTGTCATCATCGGGTGGATATCCAGGATTGGAAAAGATGACCACATGAAACCCAGCGAGATCGGCTTGACTGATCCCATTGGTGGGTTCTTGCATGAAGGTGACAGTATACCCTGCATCTTGTAGCCACTGGGTGATGTTGAGGGGGTCGTCTTCATCTTCTCCATTGGTATTGTCATCTCGAATCACCAACACATTGGGCGATGGAACTTCGGTGACAAAATCTACAGAATTGATGAGCAATTGCTTCGCCGTTTCTTCTGGAATCCATTGATCAGACAACGCCATCAGTATTGTCACCACATTGCCAAGGCTCGATGACAACCCCACCTCTGGGTTGTACCCGACATCGGTTTCCAGCTCAGGCTCAAGCAAACCGTCTTCCACAGGCTCTGTACTGGGTTCAGTACTTGGGTCACTGGAATTGTTTCCGGTTTCATTGATGCCACCAGACGTATCCGAACCTGTATCCACAAGTTCGGACTCGGCACTGTCTTCTGAGGGCGTATCACTTGCTGTATCATAAGGATCAACGCCATTCGACTTGGTTGGCTCCGTCCCAATATTGTATTCGGAACACCCAACAAACATCAACGACAACAACAAATTTTTCATAGTGACTCCACACAGTGCTTTATCAGTGTAACCATGGTCTCAAACATAACAAAATCCAATTACAGACATTCTCGTGATATATGGTTTCAACCAAAAATTGGTGTACATTATCGTCAGCATACCAACTCGATGGAGACCTCCATGACCATTATTCAACGTACTCCCCTCCAAATGCAGTGGGTCACACTTGACCCCTTTCTTTTCTGTGTACACCACCTTGACAAGTATCCCAACGGCAATGGACAATTGGGCATTTCAGAATCTCTTGTCGGTCGAAATGTTGGCAGTGACTTTTCTGGGAAAGACGGTTGGTCCATGTACCATGGTTCATCCATTCCTGGATTTCCCTCACATCCACATCGTGGGTTTGAAACGATCACAATTGGACGACAAGGCTTCATTGACCACTCGGATTCCTTGGGGGCAAAGGCCAGGTTTGGACAAGGTGACGTTCAGTGGATGACCGCCGGCAAAGGCATTGTGCATTCAGAGATGTTTCCATTGGTCCACACAGACTCTGACAACCCCACTGAACTCTTTCAAATCTGGCTCAATCTACCCGCACAGGACAAAATGGTTGATCCCTACTTTACAATGTTTTGGGAAGACAGCATTGAAATTGTAGATGTTGTCGATGACGTTGGTCTCTATTCCTCTGTCCAAGTAGTCGCCGGCTCTTTCAATGACGCTACTGCACCATCCCCACCACCAAACTCATGGGCATCCAGATCCGAAGCCGACATCGCCATCTGGAGCATCCGGATGCAGGCGGATGCAAATCTGACTCTTCCACCGGCAAAGTCTGGAAGCAACCGCATGCTCTATTTCTTTAGGGGCACCAATCTATCAATCAACGGTACGCTCTGTACCGTCAAGCACGGCATCCAGGTCGACCCCACAGTAGAGATAAAACTAGAAAATGGAAGTCAAGAAGCCGAAATCCTTATGCTACAAGGTCGACCAATCGGTGAACCCATTGCAAAGTATGGTCCCTTCGTCATGAACACACGCAAAGAACTTGAACAAGCCTACCAAGACTATCAGCGAACCCAGTTCGGCGGTTGGCCATGGGTCGGACGAGATCCCGCACATGGACTGGAAAGTCGATTCGCAATTCATGCCAATGGAACCATTGAACGAAAAGGCTAAACGGTCATCCTGCAGGAATTCCACAGCAAGGTTCTAAAACAACAAAACCCACAACGATGTGTGGGAAACTTTTGAACTGGGTAGTTCTTGAACAGAGTCAACTGAAAATACAAAAGTGGCTCAGGGCAGACTTGAACTGCCGACCTTAGGGTTATGAATCCTACGCTCTAACCTGCTGAGCTACTGAGCCACAAACTTTGTGAAATATAATTGTTTTTCTACACCTCGTCAACCGACAGAACTACTTTTTGCCATCGGTCGGCTTCTGCACGGGATTCTTGTCAAAGATGGGTTTTGGCTTGGCGTTGCTCTTTGCGCTCGACTTTCTGGGAATCTTCATTCTTCCCTCTTGACTGCCAAAGCCAAATAGGTCGTCCAGTCCTCCACTTCCAGACGCCGCACTCGGAGAACGATTCACTGGGGGCTTGGGTGGGGCAACTTTTGGCAGTTCTCGTTTCACGGGCTCTTTTGACGGCTTGTTGCTTTGAGATGCCTGTGGGACTGACTTCGTTGGAGACTTCGGAGTTGCCTGCTGTGAAGATGCCTTTGAAGGTGTGGACCTTGGTATTTTCATCCTCCCTTCTTGACTGCCAAAGCCAAACAGGTCGTCCAGTCCTCCACTTCCAGACGCCGCACTTGGCGAACGGTCTACGGGGTTTTGTGACGCTGGTGAATTGGACACGGGGTTCTCAGGTTTTTGAGAAGGCTGAGGGGCAATGTGTTTCACAACCGGCCGCTGATTGGTAATGACGGAGCGTCGCATTCTCATCCTTCCGGTCTTGCTCACAGAGGCATTGGACTTGGGACGTTGAGGTCTTGAAATGCTTCGTTGAATTGGTTGAGCGGCTGCTTTCTCACCAGTTTTATTGGTGCCCTCACTCGATTGTGCCAAATCCGGTCGAACAGGAAGTTTGGTAACAGCGTGATTGGACCCTCCTCCGAACTCCGGTTTTTGGTTGGGCTTGGGTGTCAGTTTTGACTTCGGGGGTTCCGGTCGACGACTGTTGTCCCTGGTGGGCGCAGACGGTATTCCTTGGGGACGAAAAGCTTGTGGGACTTTTGGTTTGTCTTCGCCAATCCTCGGTTTGAGTTCGGGAACTTTGGCATGGGGGGCTACCGGTCGACGATTTTCACCCAAGACAAGCTTGGTGGACCCCACTTCTGCTTTGTAGGGTTTGTTAAAAT
>CBFICN010000114.1:0-12252 GCA_965661045.1 uncultured Myxococcota bacterium | reverse complement strand
AGAAAAGAACTTATTGAACAATTTAAGGACACAGTTAAACCAAATTGAATCTCCATTTCAACTTGCTGTCACCCTCAGGCGTCCGCTGAGTCCTAAAACAGATATACATCAAGTAATGAATACTGTCCGCAAATGGCTAAAAAATAGGGCATCTCTATCTACAAAACGACGACGAAGTGGCTATTACAAAGATGGTTACACACACATCGACTTTTGTGTTGTGGGCACCAAACAAAATGCTGATGCACCCACAGTCTCTCATACTACCCCACCAGTTATCGGTAGACAAATGCACAATACGGTCGAACAAATGCTCGGTGCATCGGCCGAACGCTATCGTCAGCAACAAAGCAACAGTGATACGCCACTGGTATTGTCAATCGTGAGCAATCAAAGACTGCAGCTTTCTGAACGAGCGTGGAAATTTCTGCTGTACGGAGTCTCCAAATCAGAATGCGACGGCCATACAAATTTGGACACTCGACATTTTGGAGGGTGGTTTCAAGACCCATTCCGCACTTTTGTCAGTGGAGTTATGCGGCTAGAACACACCCCACATGTGCCAGAGGGTGTGCCATGTTTCTCAGCGTTGAGTTTCTCCAACCCTTGGAGTGAGTTCTCCGAAATGCACAATGGGCTTCCCACACCCGGATATTATCATCAGTCGCCACAAAGACGAGAAAAGCATCAAAGTTATACGTTGATTCGAAAAGGATAGTCAACGTCCTTGACAGAAAATGGGTCAATAAACAAAAAGTCAAGTCTTCACCCAACGACGATTCGAAGGTTCTACCATACTGTATACTTCAAGACACAGTGGGAAAATTTCATCGCACACTGGAACAGAACTGTAGAGTTGAGAAAGGGGCGATAAAAAGATACACAGGGAATAGGAAATACGAGAGAGACCTTTCCATTGAGACCATAGTACCCTTCAGGAGTGTTTATGATTCCCTATTTGCTCATCGCAAGCGCCTTTGCAGGAACCTCTGCAAGCAGCTACAAAAAAGACGCCCCCACCTCATTGGCTGTGGATGGTCAGCTCAAAACAGCCTGGATGGAAGGTGCATCCGGTCATGGCGCTTCAGAGCAGTACACCCTGAATCTACACACACCCTTAGACATAAAAACGCTATCGATTTGGCCCGGCAATTTGTCCAACGGCTCTAGGTCATTCAAACAGTACGCACGACCAAAACTAATTCGTATACTGGTCGATGGAGAGCAAGTTGGAGAACCAGTCCGATTGACCGACACCATGCGTCGATTTGACGTCGATGTTGAAACAAAGGGACGCAAAATCGAAATTGTGGTGGACGAGGTCTTTGAAGGGCTTGTCTATTCTGATATGGCCATTGCTGAAATTGCAGTCAATTTCCCAGACCAAATGCAAAGCAAACGAATGCAACAGTGGATTGACTCGAAGGATGGACAACGACGCACAGATAAGTTTATAGAAGAACTCAATGTAGCCTACAACAGTTGTAAGAGTGCAGAATTTGGAGACAAAGAATCTTTTGAAAAGATTGGACAAGCGGCTGCAGACGGATCTCCTCTCTACCAACAAAAAGTCAAAGCCTATGTACCAGATGGATTTCGCATTCAAGCGTTGCCCTCTGACCCAACGGCTCAAAAAGCTCTTCGCAAACTCAAGAACCCCAATGGCGTTCCCTATTTGGAACTCGCAGCCCTACGAAGTTGGGGAAAAGAACGACGCCTCATCCAAGCGGATGCGGAATATCTCTTGGCATATGGTGATCTCATCGGTGGGCCAAACCGAAATGTTCGATTTTGGGGAGAGTCTGGTTGGTCTGTGGGAGAGTTGCAAAGTTTTGGTGAACCACTGCCGTTGGAGGTCAATCGCTTTGGGGACATCTACGTCGCCGACACTGGAAACAATCGCATTCAACTGTTTAATCCTGATGGACGCTCCATTCGACAATGGGGAAGTCCAAAAGCTGGCATCACCAACGCTTGGTATTCACAAAACCGTCCCTATTATGCATCTGGATCAGAGCCTGGACGGAAGTCAGGCCAGTTTACAAACCCTGTGGACGTCACCCTTCTTCCAGAAAAAGAAGTTGATGGCTTTGCAACCCTCGATGCCAATGGTCGGGTTCAACTATTTGACTCAGAAGGACGTGCCTTGATTTCTTGGACTGCGTCCCCAAGCTATGCGCCAGAAGGTGGACTCGGTGGAACGGCCTACATCGCACACTTACCAAAACGCGATTACATTTGTACCATCTTGCAAGATGAAGGCATCTGCTTCAATCGGGATGCCGAAGAACTGCATCGATGGGAGATTCCCGACGGTACACCAAATGCGGTGGAAGTGTTGCCCAATGACAAAATCTTAATGGCTTTTGGGGATACGGTTGTGGCGTACACCTTTGATGGTTTTCGGGATCGTGTGATTATGGATTCCAAAGTCTTGGGTGAAGGCTTTGAGTCTTTGGACATGACCCTGGATGAAAACAACAAACTGTGGATTTTGACCGACCGTGGAATGGCCTATAAATTTAAACGTCCGGGAAAAGTGGATTTCTCTATACACGCAATCGATCGAGCAATTCGGTACCCCAGAATTGCCGTCATTGAAGACATCCTGTACATCACCTCTGATGATCAAATCGAAATGGTCGACATCCGTCAACGCACAATTGACTTGGAAGATGCCGCCAAAGAAACTCAATAACCACTGGACTCCATCATGATGATTGCTCTTTCTCTATTGTGGGCTTGTTCTCAAGACCCAGAAATACCCGAAGTAGCCCCAGAAGCTGAACAACCAGCCAAGATCATCGGTCCCAAGGATCCAGTCAATCAACTTGATATTCGAACCGATGTCAAACCCAAACCATTGACCATCGACAACATTGACAATTTTACCATCACCCTGCCCAAACGGAGCAATCGAGACATTTTCATCAGTCCGTTGAACAAAACGCAACAAGAAATGGCCAAAGTCGTCAAAAATATGCTCGAACAATACGCCATTCAAGGGGATGACCCGTGGGCGATGAGTCACGTCCTCATGGCACTTGGAGCCACAGAAAAGACAATCAGTGGCAAGCCCTTAATTGATGCCATTTTTGAGTACGCAGAAATTGACAACATCAATGGGACTCCCTACCCTGCTTTCCCTCGAGAGCACACCAGTCCACAAAAAACAATCCCCGTTGAACCACACAAAGACTTAATGATGAAAGTCTTGATTGAGACAGGGGTACAACCCGACCGCAAGATTATGGTCAAAGGAAGCGAGTTTACAGTCGCAGACTACTATAAGGCTTCTATTTTACGGGCATACCTCAACCCTCAAACAAACGATTCATCCTACCTCTCGCCCAATGATATGCCGTGGTCTGTCCAAGCCATTACGTCATTGGTCCACCCCAATCAAACTTGGTCGTCAGTTGGTGGACTGACCGGTTCTGCAGATTTTTTGACACAGTTTTTGTTTGCCGTACTTGGACAGGAAACGCTCCCGCTCAAAAAAGCAATGGCGGCTGGAGCGACCTTTCGAAAAGATCGTACGGGTATATTTAAATACACTTGCGGTGGTGCCCACCTTCTACAAGCGGCTGGCTATGCAACGGCACGTGGGTTTGGAAATGAAATGACACAGAAAGAACTCAATACCCAAATTGATCTTCTGTTCTTTCGATTCCCCAAAGAGCTCAAAATCTACGACGACATCATGAAGGCACAGCCCGAACACAAAGTTCGACTGCTTGTTCAACGACTCAAGTTTGTGGGACATTTTTTGGAAAATGCCCAAAAGTTTTCCATCTTGGGATTGTACAAGCCAAATGATACTCAAATTCGATTGATGCAAGGGGCCATGGACCAACTGGTGTTGACGATTCGCGCACTCCAACAAGAAGGTGCGTACCAAAGTCTGTACAACATCAAAGCCAATGACCAACAACTGTACAGAGACATCATCGGGGACTCCGCACACGCCCTCTACGCCATGTACTTGTTCAGTGGCAATCGATACATTACCTACTAATCCCAATTCGTCTCGAAAAAGAACGCAGCGGATTATGAACTTTTGGGTTTCGGTTCACGAGCCATCAACTGAGCCACTGCAACCGAATTGACCAACTGTTGCATGGTCCACACTCGAACGAACGGTATCTGAGACCCGGATGCACTCTTTACAATCGCTCGACGGTTGTGTTCTGCAACATCTCGGGGCACCACCTGCTCCAATCCGTCATACACCAATGACAACCCCATCAGTGCCAGTTCCCAATTGAGGCGAAGACCAGGGTATACAGAATCATCCATCGCCATATCTGCGCAAGATTCCACGACTGCATCCAACAAAGATTGCTGAATTTCTTGATCGTTTTGCACCACAACAGAAATGCCTTTGACGCCATCTTCCAACACTGCTTCTGGCAAGGGAAAGAACACTCCCGTTTCAGGGTGCACAATATCGGTTGTTTGATGAGCCAAAGCAGGATTGTACACCCCCTCACCCGTCAAAGTAAAGCTTGGTTGCGTTGGTGCGGGACACAAAAGCTCAACAATCTCCCATTCTTCAAAGGGAGTCACTTGCATTTTCTCAAAACAATGCGCCATCCACCAGATGGTTTCCTCGGTTTTGGTCGCCTGAAGCCCGTAACTGTTCATGTGGGCAACCAGTTCACTTTCACTGACCAAATCAATGCGTTCAGACTCTAAATCAGCAACCCCCTGCTGTCCTCGAATGAGTACACCAGCTATCAAGATGGCATCGTTCTGCAATGGAAACCAAAGGGCAAACGGTACACCACCATCGGGCTCGGGATATCCCAGAAAAGTACGCAGTGAACTCATCCACGCGCCCCTTGTTTGTTTTCTGCATCCAATACTTGATTCACAGTGATCACAGCCATGTTGAACACCTCGGTTTCGGAAGCCCCCATTGCTATCGCATTGACGGGTTGACTCACACCCGTCAACACTGGTCCAATGGTTGTCACCCCGCCCACTTCAGAAAGGAGTTTGTAAGAAATGTTTCCGCTCACAAGATTGGGAAAAACCAGCACATTCGCCGTACCGGCAATACTGGAAAATGGATATTCTTTGGCAAAATGCTCAGAGATAGCCGTGTCGGCTTGCATTTCTCCATCAATCTGCAGATCGGGTTCTTGGGCTTTTACAATGGAGATGGCCTTGCGAATTCGACGAACCTCTTCATTGTCACGATGGGTCCCAAAGTCCGAAAAGGACAACATCGCCACTCTAGGCTCGTATCCAAATGTTCGTGCAACGTTGGCCGTGTTGATGGCAATTTGAGCCAAGTCTTCTGCAGTTGGGTTGATGTTGACAGTGCAATCCCCAAAGAAGAAACGTCGCCCCTTCGACACCATCACATAGGTACCCGAAATAACCTTCACCTCTGCATCCAGTCCCAACACCTCCACTGCAGGTCGAATGGTATCGGCATACGGAGTCGCGATTCCACCCAGCAACCCGTCTGCTCGTCCAAGTTTGACCATCATTGAGCCGACCACTGTTTCATCCAGCATCGCACGCCGGGCTCCCTCTTGAGTCATTCCCTTGCGTTGTCTAAGTTTCCAATAGGCATCGACCAATCCTGCATCCTCAGAACATTCAACAGGATCAACGACCTCCACACCTTCCAAACCCAAGTTCATGCTGATGCGTTTGGCTTCAACTCTGTCTGGATTCCCAATGATGATCGGTGTACAGACACGTTCTTCAACAATACGCTCCACTGCACGAAGAATTTTGTCGTTTTCACCATCGGGAAACACAATGCGTCGCTTGTTTCTTCGGGCTCGTTCCACCAAAGGCTGAATGACGATCTTGGCCTTTTCCATCAGTTGTGCCAACGCACTTTGATAAGCTGCAAAGTCTTGAATGGGCTTCTGCGCAACCCCACTTTCCATGGCAGCTTTGGCAACAGCCGGTGCTACCCACATCAACACACGTGGGTCAAAGGGTTTGGGAATCAAATAATCCGGTCCAAAGTTTAATCCGTGATCATCATAAGCCAAACGCACTTCTTCCGGTACATCTTCTTTGGCCAGTCTGGCAAGTGCGTAGACCGCCGCCATCTTCATTTCGGTGGTGACTTTTGTGGCACGACAGTCCAACGCTCCACGAAATACAAATGGAAACCCAAGAACGTTGTTCACTTGATTGGGGAAATCCGAACGTCCAGTTGCAATGATTGCGTCTGGCACAGCTTTCTTCGCATCTTCATAAGAAATTTCAGGTACTGGGTTGGCCAAAGCAAAAATGATCGGTTTGTCCGCCATACTCTTGACCATATCCGGCTTCAAAAGGTTTCCGACGCTGAGACCGATGAACACATCTGCCCCCACAAGGGCTTCTTTAAGGGTGTGAGAATTCTTGGGTTGCGCAAACACTTCCTTCTCAGGGAACATGTCTTCTGAACGACCTTTATAAATTAATCCATGAATATCAAACATATAAATGTTGGATACTTGAACCCCCAAGGACACCAACATGTTTGCGGTCGCTACGGCGGCTGCACCAGCACCGGTAAAGACGACTTTGATATCTTCTAATGAACGCTGGGTAACCTCACAGGCATTTAAGAGTGCTGCGGAACCAATGATGGCCGTTCCATGTTGATCATCATGAAACACCGGAATTTTCAAATCTTGCAGTGAACGCTCAATGTAAAAGCATTCAGGTGCCTTGATGTCTTCTAAGTTAATCCCACCAAATGTCGGTGCAATGGCTCGAACGGCTTTGATGACATCATCTGGATCTTTGGCGTCTAGTTCAATGTCAAAGACGTCGATGTCAGCAAAGCGCTTGAAAAGGTTCGCTTTCCCTTCCATAACCGGCTTACCGGCAAGCGCCCCAATATCACCAAGTCCCAGAACTGCTGTACCATTGGAGACTACCGCAACCAAGTTGCCCTTGGAGGTATACTCATACGCGGTTTCTGGATGCTTGGCGATTTCTCGACAAGGCTCTGCAACCCCCGGAGAGTAAGCAAGGGACAGATCGTGTTGGGAAGTCAACGATTTGGTGGGAACAACTTCAATTTTGCCAGGCCTTCCTGAACGATGATATTCCAGTGCTTGATCTTTTAAGGACATTACGGCTCCAATACAAATGTGATACTACTGTAAATGCTTGTCTAATAACCGATTTAGAATGTTTGCAGAAGGTCATTCTTTCAGGAGAACCAAATTGCTGAATCCAATGGCACTCATCGCACTGTTTTCTCTGCCTTTGATTTATTGGCTACACAAGTTTCACAAAAAACCACCCATCAAACCAGTATCATCATTCTATCTGTGGCCACAATACACACATCGACCCAAAAGTGGCTTGAGGAAAACACGCTTTGTGCTAACCCTCTCATTTTGGCTGGAACTCTTCAGCGCATTGTTGCTGTGCATGCTGCTCATTCAACCCAGTGGATGTGACAACTCCGGATTCCACCATACACTGGTGGTGGATACATCAATCTCGATGAGCACCACAGATCTACAGCAGAAACTACTCGAACGGGTCACCGAAGCCACATCACAAGACAGGTTTACGATCATCACTGCAGGTTCTACAGCTCGTTTACTCGGACAATATCAAGACAAACAAACAACCAGAAACACAATTAAGTCCTTGCAACTCAATGATTCTACAGCCGGACTCCAAGCCGCCATTTCATTGGCACAGACCGTATCCATTGGAACAGTTGAGGTTTGGACCGATCAGCCCACAAAATCTCAACAGCAACTTGAATGGCATACATTGGCGCAGAAACCGGACAATATTGGGATTACTCAAGCACAATGGAAACAAAACATCCTTGAACTGGAAATTACAAATGCCAGTACCCAAACACATGAAATCACCATCCGAGTGCATGAACTCTCTGAGGCAGAAACCAAAATACCAATCGACATCGAAAACCCGATCAGTACAATCGCGCCAACTACAAATATTGTATTGAGCATACCCATGAGCCAAAAACCAGATCACCTCACAGTGTCCATACAAAGCACATCCGCTGATTCCTTGCAGGCAGACAATACTGTACACCTACGTAGCGATGCTGAACGGTCCTTGTCTGTCGCACGCACCATGGACAATACAATGGCAACTGCACTGGGGCTATATAGTAATGGAGGAAGTGCTCCAATTTTCACCCTCATACCCAACCCGATTGAAGAAACCCCAATGAAAGCAGACCTGCTGTTCACGAATCGAGATCTGGGTGGTGGTCCCTCCACTTGGCGACTGCACTTTGCTCCTGTCAAAAACTCGAACTGGACACGACACATCTTTACACACAATGACCATCCTCTGTTGGAAGGTGTCGACGCAAGCAATATTCTATGGGAGTACGACATCGATCGCAGACTGCGTGGACAAGTCTTGATGGATGCAGATGGCATTCCGTTGCTCACCGAAGAAAGAGACCCCAGTGGTCAAAAGAGAATCCTACACTTCAACTTGGGTACCAACAGTGGATTCTTGCGCAGCCCCAGTTGGCCCATTTTGTTGTCCAATATTGTACAAACAAGACTTGAACTTCAACAAGGATTCAAATCCAATCAAGCCCACCTAGGAGAATCCATACAAGGTACGGGCTTGGAAAATGGAACTTGGACTGTGCGACACATCGATGGTGCAGAATCCAAGGAAGAGAACATCACTGTTCAAAATGGAACGCTGGCCATCACAGCCGACCAAATTGGGGTATACGAATTCATCACGCCATCTGGGTCCCTCCTGCACAATACAACCGTCAACTTACTGAGAAAAAATGAAACGCTGCTTGCTGACCAGGTCTACAGTGTGCAAAAAAGTCAGACAACACCTGAAACAATTGAGCAACCGGCTTCACACTGGCAAGTTTGGATTTGGTTGCTGCTGATTGGGTTGACCGCATGGAATTGGAAGGCCACATCATGATTTTTCAGTATCCTTGGCTGTTCTTACTCGCTATCCCATTGCTTTGGGCACTTTGGGTATATACCCCACACTCTACCATTGTGAAGTCACTTCGTCTGGGAATTGCCACGGTGTTGATATTGGGATTGGTCAACCCCAGTTGTACAGTACCCACCATCCAGCAAAATATTGTAGTGGTGGTGGACCGTTCAGACTCCATGCCCAGTAAGGTCGATGCAGTCGCCACAGAAACCATCCAAGAATTGGAAACGTCATTGGGGCCCAGTGACAACCTGGCTGTATTGAGTGTTGCACAAAGTGCCAGCTTGGACAAACCACTGAACCAAACATCCTTTCAAGGTTTCAACGCTCTCGAGCAAACCGCACAATCCAACTTGGAGTCCGGTCTTCAAAAAGCGTTGCAACTGTTGAAGAACAAGCCCCATGGGAAAATTGTCCTGCTGTCCGATGGGGCCAATACCGATGGTTCACTAAACACAGTTGGAACACAGGCATTGATTCAAACGGTGCCCATCTTTCCGTATTGGAAAACAAAACGTGCCAAATCTGACATTCGCATTTCGGACGTCTCTGCCCCATCTTTAATCAATGAAGGCGAACAAGCCAATATTACAGCCTTTGTCGAATCTCCCAGCCAGCAAGCGGCAACGATCACCTTATACAAGGACAACACTGCCATCGCACAAGGGCAAAAGCAACTCCAAAAAGGCAGGAATTCGATTCACTTTACAGACATTCCCCAAAGTGGTGGAGTGCACACCTATAAAATAGATGTTTCAGTCGCAGGAGACAGCACTCCTCAGAACAACCAAGCCGAAATCGGTGTACTGACCAAAGGTCGAAAGAGAGTGTTGTTGCTTAGCCTTGGCGACTCTGTACTCAAGCCAATACTGCAGAGTGCAGGTCTACTGGTCCACAGTGCACACCCAGGCACTGTCGAATTGTCTCCTGCAACCTTGTCCCAATTTCAAGCGGTGATTCTACACAATGTCCCCGCCACACAATTTCAAGAAGTCGAATTGGAAAATTTATCCAATGCCGTAGAACATACGGGGCTTGGGCTCTGGATGGTTGGTGGTGCTCAGTCCTTTGGCGTGGGCGGCTATCTGCACAGTCCACTTGAGTCTGTTATTCCCGTTGAATTAGAGATTCGAAGCGAAAGTCGGAAAATGGGAATGGCTCTGGCGATTGCCTTGGATAGATCCGGTTCTATGGGGGTCTCTGTTGGGCCCAACCTCACAAAAATGGATTTGGCCAATCAAGGTACGGCGGCTGCACTGAGCCTGTTGACCCAGATAGACTCCGTATATGTCGCGGCAGTGGATACAGAAAACCACACCATCATTCCAATGCAGACAGTCGACTCTCCTAGCGAGTTGACAAGCAAAGTGTTGGGGATCTCTTCTGACGGAGGGGGAATCTATGTATCCACAGCCCTAAATTCAATGCTTTACCAACTCAAAGATGCTCCACAAAAGAATCGCCACGGTGTATTGTTCGCCGATGCTGCAGATGCCGTAGACAACAACAGCACACTTCAAACTGTCGCGGAACTCAGAAAGCAAAACATCACCCTTTCTGTCATTGCATTGGGTTCTCCTACCGATTCCGACGCGGGATTTTTGGCTCAGGTCGCTCGAGACGGTGGAGGGTCTTTATATTTTGCTCAACACCCAAAAGAACTACCGAAACTGTTTGCCATGGACACCATGTTGGCTTCAAAATCGGGTTACGTGGAGGAAATGACCACAACACAATCGGTCTTGGGCTTAACCCCATTGGGCGGAATCGCATTGAACGACTTCCCAAAAATTGAAGCTTACAACATTGGATATTCCAAACTGAACAGCCAATTGGGACTGCAAACGGGTGATGCTGAGCCAACGCCCCTATTGACTTTTGGTCGATATGGTTTGGGACAAAGCGTCGCTTACTTAGGAGACATCGGGGGTCCGAACGGACAGCAGATTTTACAATGGTCAGGATTCAGTCAGTTTATAAACACAGTCGTATCCGGAATTTCTCAAACGGAAGCAGAAGGTGTCTCCTATGCTGGGGTCAGTGGCACCGGAGAGAACAAAACAATCACCATCGAAACCAAGAACCCACCGTCCTCTCTTCGAATATTGTCCAGTGACGGCAGTGTGGAATTCATCGACCTCGTTCAAACAGGGGACGATTTGTATCAGGCAAACTACACGCCAAAAGGGACAGGGGTATTCATCGCTCAACTGGATTCTGAAACAAGTTCAATCACCCTGCCACCCATCTCACAAGTCACAACCATGGAATATGGCAGCCAAGATACCCACAACAACAAAGAAACAATGATGGAATTGGCCACTCGAACCGGTGGTATATTCAACCCCAGCATTGCAAACATTGTGGAAACCCACGATTTTCACAGCCAACAACGCTCTTTGGAGTGGCTCTGGCAATGGTTGACACTGCTCTTGCTACTCTGTGAGATTTCAGAACGAAAATTGCGATGGATTCAACACCTTATCCAAAGATTCCAGCGTACAACAGAGTCAGTGGAAGACACTCGTCCCACAGGCGTTCTACCAAAGAGTACAGCACCCTCCACTACAATTCATACAGAATCCTCTGCGCAATCGGGCAACATAAAATCCGAGATCTCTGAACGTGACGCCAGCATAGACCCAAAATCACCTGCCCCCAAGACGGAAAAGAAAAGCGCCCTCCAAGAAGCCTTGAAGCGCGCCAAAGATCAGAACAAAAAGGACTGAATTACTTAGAGTGTATCCAAGCGACGTTGCCAACCACCGCCACCAAATCCGGAATAAACTTCTGGAGTATTTCCAAGTACACCCGAAATGGTTGCCATGTGTTCAGGGGTCATCCGCTTGGCTACTTCCAATGCGCCAAGGTTTTCTTCAAGTTGACTGGCTTTGGTAGCACCGAGAAGAATGGTGGTGACATTGGGGTTTTTTAGACACCAAGCCAGTGCCAACTGAGTCATGGAACAACCCAATTCTGACTGTGCAAACTCGGTTAGTTCTCGCACTTTGTCTAGGGTGCCGTTCTCTTTGCAGGCTTCAAGTTCCTTGCGAAGAAATTCATAGCCCGGTTGGGTCAACCTTGAATCTTCTGGAATTCCATCGTTGTATTTCCCAGTCAATATACCGGACTTCAATGGAGACCAAATGGTTGTTCCCATTCGGTAAGGTGCTTGATACATCGGGTGATATTCTTGCTCAAAGCGTTGACGATGAAACATGTGGTATTGTGGTTGCTCAAACTGGGGTGGCTCCAACCCAAACTGACGAGCGATCCAAAAGGCTTCGGTGATTTGCTGGGCAGACC
>CBFICN010000113.1:0-12343 GCA_965661045.1 uncultured Myxococcota bacterium | reverse complement strand
CCTATTTGTATTGGGGAGATGGTTGGGTCATGACCAACGGTGCCCGCTTGCGATTGCCTTGGTTTGGGTTGCAACAGTTGGCTTCTGGATTGGCAGTGACGCACCCTCTTCGACTGGGTGTTCCTCTGTTGAGTATTGTTGGTGGACTCGCGGCCGTGTCATTGACGACACCATATTGGCTAGATCGAATTCGAACGATTGGTGTATTGATCGCAGTCGATGGTCTACTCATCTCTGGCGCTGGTTTTCCCATTGCCACTGCAAATACCACTGTTCCTGCAGTATATGAGTTGGTGGAACAAGACCCACGCACTGTTGGCGTCTTGGATTTGCCAACCGACTCTGGAAGCACAATGAAAGCGTCTCGATACTTGTACTGGCAGAGTTACCACGGCAAAGGAATCCCTTATGCGCCGGATGTCAGAGCCAGTACGGCTTCTTTGTTGAATCACCCCGCTTTTCGACGATTGGCTGCCTTGTGTGCTCGACGGCCCGATGAACATCAACGACTTGGACTGCACAATCGCTCTCCGGGATCCAATGATCCAAGAACGCTCTCTTCTCTTGGGTATGGATGGATCGTACTGCACAAAGAAATTGACCCCTCGGTATACCAGCAACTGCTCGAAGTCTTGCAAGCTGACTTGGGGGCTGGGTTGACCATTGACGATGCCACAATTTGGCGATTGGACAGTGATGGCCCAACAAAGTCTACTTCTCCACAACCACAACAATGAGAGGTCACTGTTGCTGATCACACCAAAGCCACATCCAATGTATCACCCTGTCATTCATCTTCCGGAGCAGATTGAACTGTACGATTTCAGTACTGGATACGATGCAGATCGAGTTCTACTGTGTGCGTATGGAGTTGGCAAATACAACGAACATCGTCCGGGCATGTACAAGGGAGACATGTTTGAAAGCAACGCCCGCACTGTACATATGGGTATCGATATCGGCTGTCCTGCTGAAACCCCCGTATACGCATTTGACGCGGGCGTAATCGTTCATCAAGGATTCAACCCAGCACCCTTTGATTATGGTCATGTCATCGTGACCGAGCATCACAACCACCAAGGAACCTCCTTTTGGGTGCTGTGGGGACACTTATCCAAGGCCTCCGTCCAGATTCATCAAATCGGTCAACACTTTGAGCGGGGAGATGTTCTTGGGTGGGTGGGTACAAAAATTGACAATGGCGGCTGGAACCCGCACCTGCACATACAACTGGCCAACGTGAAGCCCAAAACCCACGACATGCCGGGTGTTGTGTCATTGACAGATCGTGAACGGGCGTGTCAACTCTATCCCGATCCACGTCTCGTGTTGGGGCAAGTCTATCCATGACGTCCCCTGACTCAGTACCAGTACGCCCCTCATCTCCGTGGTCGTGGATTCTGCCGAGTGCCCTCGCCCTCATGATGGCTTTGCACTTTGGTGTGTGCACCCAAGACGACGCATTCATTTCATTTCGGTATGCTGAAAATTGGGCCAACGGACTGGGCTGGGTATTCAATCCAAATGAGTATGTCGAAGGGTTTTCCAACCCGTTGTGGACCGCAATTTTTGGGTTGGTATTTTTGATGGACGGAGATCCCGTTCATTGGTCTCTGCTGTTTGGGTATGCAAGTATTGTACTGCTTGTGTATGCCACGCACCGCCTTTTACAAACCCTCGGAGCATCCCAAAAGGCTCTTTGGCTTGGTGCGTTTCTGGTCTCACTGGATCCATCGATGGTATTGGAAGCCGTGCAAGGATTGGAGTCTGTCTTCTATGCTGGACTGCTGCCTCTGACCATCGCCGTAGCGATAGAAGAACGTCAAAACAACACAGACCATAGATGGAGTCTCTTTTATTCTGGTCTCCTGTGTTTGACACGGCCTGAAGCCCCTCTGTTTGTTGGACTGATCTACACTGGATTGTGGTGTATGGACAACAATTGGAAACGCAGTCTCCTCCCTTTGGGGTGGATGGCTGTACTAATCGGAACCCTGACAGGACTTCGGATGTGGTATTTTGGAGACCCGTTGCCCAACACTTTTTATGCCAAGGTTGGAGGATGGGCTGGAATGAGAGGTCTACAATACTGCTGGCTACACGCCCAACATCACCCCGTAGTGTGGCTGGGAGCACTGGCATCCATCGTTGTTCGGAAGTCGCCCCATAGCAGATTGCTACTGTGGATCGCAGTGCCCTACTTGCTGTATGTCATCTCGATTGGTGGTGATTTCAAACCGACCAGTCGATTCATTTTGCCCCTTGCTGGAATTTTTGTTGCGTTGCTCACTACCAGTATGCGTCACTTGCCTCAAAAAATGGTACCAGCAGGAATTGTGTGCGCACTTGTCATCAGTGTAGGGGGACGCAGTACATTGTTCGTGAAGGCTGAAACCTGGGCTCAAATTCGCAGGGACAACTTGATTGCCCGCAAGGTCGTTGGAGATTGGTTGGCACAGTACACCCCACCCAACACAGTCTTGGCCATGCACTCTATCGGTGTTGTTCCATTTTATGCGCAAAGAGACACCATTGACATGTGGGGCTTGACCAATCGAACCATTGCCAAAACACCTGCTAGTCACTTTGGCTCTGGCATGGCCGGTCACGAAAAGACCAATCCCACCTACGTATTTTCTCAACACCCAGACCTCTACCTTCCAGAAGATGGATTTTTTCAACCAACAAAGAAAATGCAAACGGTTGAAAACGGATTCCCAGAAAGTTTTTCTAAAGAGTACCGACCGATATCAATTCCCATTGAAGGGTCTTGGCTCAATATCTGGGTGCACAAAGATTTCAAAGCCAAAGGTGGATTTGGAGAGTGGAAAAAAGTTACCGTCCCACCAGACAATTAAGATACAATGGGACTGTTGACATTTATGAGGTACACAATGAACACACACTCAGCGATTCGATTGGGACTGGTCGCACTCCTACTGTGCGCAATGAGCACACTGTTTACGGGCTGTGCAGACACCAAACTCAACTACAAATGTACCTGTACGCAAATCGCCTACAATGTTGATGGTACAGGAGAAAGCATCGATCGTTCTTTCAGTGAAAACGTCTGCGATACATATGAAAACATCGAACAGGCCTTTGGCATCAATGGCGAAGTGTACAACGCCTTGGAAACTTGTGAAAGTGAAATGGGCGCGTTGTCAGATGAGTACGAATGCGAATGTGACTGTTACTACCAGTCGGAGTGCTGAGGTTGTCCCACGACAAACCTTCGTTTTTTGACAAACAATCTCTGTGGGTGGCGATTGCCAGCAGTCTACCACTGTGGTTTCCACACAACTGGGGTGCTCATTGGATGTACCCAATCAGTTTGCCTTGGATTGTATACTGGACTCATTTACTGGTCGTAAAGGGGTTAAACCGATGGTATGTCTCTTTCTTACTCTGGATTCCCGCAGTTGGAATGATCACTTGGCAACGAGCCATTTTGCATTTGGATACACACTATCTCTCCCCAAGTGAAGGCATTGTGCATTTGTTAAAACTGATGTGGCAAAGTCAGCACCACGGCTGGAGTCTGTTGCTGGGTGGTGCCATCGCGGCTTGGTTCATTCACAAACGAATGGCGTTCGTCCTCGGTAGTGTAGCAATGGCCAACGGTCTATCAGAAATTGGACTCGCTGAAATCTTATACAATATTAACACCCAAGATTGGAATGTCGTTTCCACTTGGTTGATTTCGATTGAATTTCTTAGGGTTGCTGGCTTGGTTGTACTGTTCAAAGACTTGTCGACCAGAGCCTTACGGATACCACACCTAAAATTGACATCTGTATTCTTGGGGATTTTGTCCCTGTGGCTCACCGCCCCCTTCGTCAGTGTACTGTTGTGGTACTCTCCGGTTGGATCTCCCAGTATCCAAGTACCCGATTCAACTTTGAACATCGGCACCTTATTGCCATTGGCCACCCCTATGTCCACCAATTTTGAACAAACTTTGGACGCACAAGGCAGTACAGAACTTCCGAAAGCCGGCTGGTGGTGTCATCGAGAAGCAAAGCCCAACTGGATGACCGAACGACGAGCGTTTGCCGCCTTGGAAGTGGCTACCGACAACACCCTTCAAGATATTCAGCCCCATCTCGGTCCAATATTTCGACGTGGAATATCCCACATTGCTTTTGTGACCACGGCAACAACGACACATTGGTATCCTCCATTTGGCAAGCACCTCGCATTCCCGATGCACCATTGGATTTTGTCACCACCGCCTACCTCAACCACTGTTTTTTCGATGGCAGAAGGCAAACTGAACAAGGTGAGAGAAGGCAATGAACATTGCACCGTCGAAACGCATTGGAGTACCACATTGGAAAACCTGTCACGGCATTACCTCGACTTACAGACCTACTGTACAACCCCAATATTTTTGAGCATTGAACCAAATTCGACAGGGTGGGTGTCACCAGTCCCTTGTTCTACTCCATAACGGAAAAACAGTTTTTCACTGCCCAAGCCTTGTCGCTGTGATACGAAAGGACAAGATGTGATAGAATGAGATTATAGAAGTGGGAGTGTCGCATGCCTTTGACCCTTGAAGAATACAAATGCCTAGAAAGTTTTAGCGTTCTCTATTCAGGTGGATTGGACAGTTGCGCAGTCGCACTCATGATGGGCAAAATGATACCCGGTGGGGTTCACCTTCATACATACATGCACAATTACGGCACATTTTTCAACGAATGGTCCCGAAAGCACAACGAAGATTTGCGTGGGGTACTTGGTGATAGAGTCCACCACCACCTCATCAACCTTACTGAGACTTGGAATGAGGTGGGGTTCAAGCGTCTGTTCAAAGACATCCTCAAATACAAGGGCCATTGGGTTTGCTGTTTGGGCTGTCAACAGTCTATGGCAACGCACACCATCATTTACAACCTCGAACACAACATCACCAACGCCTTTATTTGCTCCAGTGTCGGTGGAGAGTATGCTGCGATGTCCATGCCGATTACGCGAGATATGAACATCGCCTTTTATAAACGCTACGGCATTCGATACAACGCGCCTCTACTCGATCTGGGCATCAACAAAAATGAAGAGCGCAAAATCATGAAGGAACACAACATTGAACCGGGCTGGGGAAAAAGACGTTCTCACCAAGGATTTCAGCCCATTTGTGCCATTGGGTTTCAACATACGCTGGACATCCTATTTGACTGGCACACCACCTACCCACCCGATCGAGTAGAACAATTCTTGGATGACAAAGGCAAAATCATGGATGAGATCATTCGTCGAGAACTGACTGCAAGGGGCCATGACCCTGAAGAGTTGATCGCGCGAAATATTGAAGTCTATGAACGTGAAGAAGCTCGAATCCTAGAGAAAAGAGCGGAATATCGAGCCAAGATGCTCGAACGAAATGCCGCCGCCAATAAACCCAGCGATCCCGCTTAGTTCACCCCCTTCTCTCTTTTCTGATGGTTTGGTTTGTCCTCACGGCCTGGTTGATGACAACCACATTGGCAGGAGAGACCAAGAACGTGGGTTCTGCAAGAGAACTGACCGGTCATACCCATTTTGTAATCGCCTTTGTGTCGGATACTGACAGTGAATGGTCATGGAAAGAACAGTGGGAAATGAAGCGTCTCATAAAAAGTGCTGAACGATGGCTCAAGATTCAGCATTCTATATATAAAGAGACAGAGTCTAGACTTAGATTCAGTCACTCAACCGTTGGTCGATGGCAGGATATCCATTTCGAAACACTGCCAGAAGGAAACAGAAGTGGATACGAGTCTGTCGACCTTGTACAAAACTTGTCCCACCAGTTGGGGCATCCATCTACTGAGGCTTGGCAAGATCGATACAACAGCGATCAGTTTGCCGTGTTGATTTTATTAAAACGGGATGGAGCCAGTTACGCCATCACACAAGAGCATGGATTGGATAGTCGGTTCAATGTTGAAGGTGCTGCTCTATATCAAGCATTCGACTCAAACACTCCAAATTGTGCCAGTTGTATTGCCCATGAAATCTTGCATCTGTTTGGAGCGTGGGATCTATATGCAACATTTCAAACGACAGCCGAGCAAGAACAACTGGCACAAAAACACTATCCAAATTCGATTATGCTTAGAACCAGCTACAATTCATATGAACTCACAATCGACCCCGTAACCTGTTGGCGCATTGGATGGTGTACGAAGCCACCCAACGCACATTTATTCACCCCTCAACCTCAATAGCCCTTATGTTTCCCGACCCGTTTGTCGATTATCCAACCCTGTATCGAGTCGACGTACCCGACTATTCGAATGCCGTTGCAACGTCGGCCTACGGATCGGTCGTAGAGTCACCACCGCTGGATCAACCTTGGAGACTCGTCAATTGGGCCGTTGTGGATACGCCCTTCGGTGAGAGCGACAATATAGTTGATCCTCAAGCAATGTTAGACGCACTGAATGTCGAACCTTGGCATGCGGCAAACGTTCAGGGACAATCGGTCAAGATTGCGGTGTTCGACGTAGAGTGGTTGGGCGCAGACTGGGCCAATGGCGAACTGGGCACCGTATCAACCCATGACTGCTTCGCACACCCCTCCTGCGAACTGCCGCTGGACTCAAGCCATCCTCGATTTGGATTTGAGCGCGGTGTACATGGCATTGCGTGTGCCGAAGTCATTCGCGACATCGCACCGGAAGCCGAATTGCATTTGGTACGCGTCTTGGGTCTCACATCCTTAGAAAATGCTGTCGATTGGGCAATCCGAGCCGATATGGATTTTGTCTCGATGTCGCTGTCTTTCTTCAATGAAAGTTTCTATGATGGAACAGGTCCCATTTCTTCTCTCATGAACAAATTAAGAGCCAACGATGTGGTGATGGTCACATCGGCTGGAAATTATGCTCGAGGGCACCATCGAACCACTTTCGTAGATGAAAACCTAGATCGACAACACGATTTCGAAGACGCTCGTGGTTTACCGATTTATTGGACACCTGGTCGACGATCTGTACAAATCGTGTGGGATGACTTTCAACAATGTGGATGGAATGATGTCAATGCCTACTTGTGGAGTCGCTCGGGTGAACTACTGGCCAAAAGTTTGCGCCAACAAAGCCCCTACACTGACAATTGTCACCCTTCTGAAAGCATCGTGGCGAATATTGATACCGAACAGTGGACCTTCTTAACCATTGAAAACCTTGGATATGGACAACCCCAAATCGATATTATGGCTCGAGGTGGCTATGTTTATCAGACACAGATAGACAACTCCATCGTAGATCCCGGCATGCACCCTTCTGTCTTAACGGTCGGTGCTGTTCGAGCAGATGACTATACAAACCAAAGCCTCGAATCCTTTTCCTCAGTTGGAGCGCTCAATACGCCTATCGCAAAGCCGGAAGTCGTTGGACCAAATGGGGTTTCTACATTGAGCTACGGTAGCAAAAACTTCTTTGGAACCTCAGCCTCAACACCGGCTGTCACTGGTGCCTTGGCGTTGTACAAAAATGCGCACCCAACCCTCTCCAATTATGAGTTGACCCAACAACTGATTCACCGATCGATTCCAGACAACCAACTGTTGGAAACAAGTACCTTCAGTGAGTATGGAAAAGTACGACTGCCGTCGCCGATAGAGCAACAACACGCAACATGCAGTGGATCTCCTGTATTATTTAGCTGTCTACTGTACTGGGGTCTATCGAAAGCACGTCGGTCAAGAATCGGCTATACTAACTGAGATTCACCTTACTATATCGAAGAGTTTACAATGCATTCCATTCTTCCCCTGCTGTCTTTACTATTTGGTTGTGCTGAACCGGTTGTACAAAAGCCTACACACTTGACCGAAGGGTCTGTGGGAGAGGCATCACAATTGTATGGACTCCCCAATAACGCCAATGGCAACCTGATGGCCACAGTGACGGATGAGAACGGATTTGCCCTACCCAATCAAACCATTCAATTCACTATTGAGGGCGACACCGTTGACGTCACCAGTGATGCTTTTGGTATAGCCATTCTAGAGGTAGACTCTACCACGGATACCTTTGGTACGGCTTCGTGGAATGGCCAAAGTGTTCCAGTACAAGGTGTACAACAAGAATCTCTTCCATCCATCGTTGGGTATGAAGCATGGGCCATCACGCCAAACAATCCAGACGCTTTGGCCTACAGTGTCACACCGGCAACAGATGGTGCTCTATACGCCTACGACAATGAACTGTGGTGGCTCTCTGAACGAAGCGGTGCACTGCCACAGTTTACAGGCTCAACAAATGGTCCAGTATTGGGGATGGACAGTGGGCACATCGATGGAGATGGCGTATTGGATGCCGTTGTGTTTACCAGTACAGAAGTGTATCTTTTAAGAGGTCGACCATACGGTGGTTTTGCCTTACTCAATTCGTGGCTCATCAGTGAAGAGTATGCAAACCATAGCGTTATCAGTGCCACCATAAACCACTTGAACGATGATGCACACGGCGATGTCGCGGTTGCTAGTTCGAGCGGCGAGGAAACCTTGGTCAGTGTCTTAGACGGTGATGGCTCTTGGGGATTTACGGCTCGTCCGCTTCTATTTCAAGGGTATGCCAGCACTTCAATGGTCGCCGGAGACGAAAACAATGACCAATTTGCCGACGTCACACTCATTGATGACGAAGGCGTTGTTCGCCGATTTTCTTACAGTATTGAAGGATGGATCGGTGGTTTTCCATCGGTGATCGATCCGGCATCATTTGTCTCTTTGCCCGGTGCCACGTTGGGAAAACCAGTGGATTTAAATGGGGATGGCAATCAGGACACGTTGATTTACGATGGCGAAGGAAGCAGTACGCAAGATTTGGTGTTCTTCACCATTGGCGAAACCATCACCAAATACTCACAAAACTACCGGCCTTATTACGGAACAACATACGACGTGGATCAAAATGGCTCCATGGACGTTCTCTCGTTGAGTGACGAATTTTTACACCTCACGTACTTGGTTGAAGAAACTGGCGCGTTTGCAGTCCGAAACCTCAATACCATATCCACTCAGGGTCCTTTGCAAGTTCGGGACTTTAACCAAGATGGATGGGCGGACATCAACGTTTTCAGTACAAACCCCATTCGAATCAAAGGAACGTCTGGAGAAGAAGGCAAATGGACGCCAGAACGCGTTCGCTGGAAAGAGGAATCCGGCATTTCAATCTTCGACAATCTTTGGGCTGTGGGCAATGTTGACGCCGATGACGACATTGAAGTGGGTTTTATTGTGGAAGCCGGTGGCGAAAAGCGACTTCAAGTTTGGCGGTATGGAGATGACTTCACCGCTTTGAGTGTCGTTGCTGACTTCGGGCTGGGAAATACAGAGATAAGTGATTTTGGAATCTGCAATGGGGATTACTTTTTAATCAGTGATACCGGCACTGCAAAACAAATCCGTCAATTACAGCTCAACAACGATGCCATCTCAACCAAAAGACGTGCCGACGTTGAGCAGGATTATTTTGAATGTACCCTCATCGATGGACTCAACCACTTTTTACTGTGGGGTGGGACGTCTTCGTACATTGTTCTCCAACAAACTTTTGTCAGTATTGGTGCTGGTGATGCGAACGAATGGGAAGATGCCGATATTGGTGCAGTTGAAAATGGACAAACGCATACTGTGCGCGGCTGTACGGAAACAGATTGTCAAGTTCGATTCGCCGACTTGGACAACGACAGCAATGATGAACTCATCGTATCAAACTCCCAAGGCATCACTGTCTCTGATTTAGCCAATGAAGACATTCAAATGACAGTCCAAGGCGTCTTGAGCACAATCGACATCGACGGCAACAACACAGAAGAGTTGGTCATCACTCAATCGGATGGGTGGGCTTGGGTCTATCATGCAACTGGTTTTGATTGGAGTGCTGTACAAGGAATCTGGATGGATAAATCCGTTGAAGGAAATGCCACAATACTGGATGTAAACGGGGATGGACTCTTAGAAGTCATTCACGCTTCAAGCACCGGAACGCTACTCACATCTGACGATCGTACAGGCGGGTGATAAATTTTCAGTGTACAAGCACTCTCTTTTGCGATAGTATAGAACACATTGACACATTGAACTCTCGATTGAGGACACTCCCATGATTGCTTTGTTATTGTTTACAGGATGCAACCCACAAGACGCCACCATCACAGATGGACACTGGTTTTCTTGGCTGGCCGCAAACTCATCCAAGGTGTTCATTGATGAATCATTGCCATTTTTAGAAGATCTATCAGAATCTTCTTACGATGAAAACTTGACTGTGTCGATGTATGAATGCTCTGGTCGAAGCCGTGGAGACAAGGGCTATGTTCGTGAACAAGAAGGCTTCGACTACACCAGTGGCGACGATTGTGGCGCCATTGATGACGTCACCTTTGAGAGCCATAAATTCATTCAAAATGACGGTTATTACCTTCTCAGTCAACCCGTAGAACCTTGGCGTACAGAAGCCCTCATCAACGGTGAAGGCGACTTGCAGTTGACGGTACACCACTCCCTCCCCGACGGTGAGGATTTCCGATTTGCATTTTCAATCGATCCGTACTTCCGACCCACTCTGTGTACAACGGACACCGAAGGCAATCCCAAAGTTGAGTACCTAGACGGCTCTGACTGGGTCGATCGTTGGTCTGCAGATGAAGGCGATTACAACATCTACTATCTGAACGCTGGAGCATACCAACTCAATCCAAGCGATACCGATGACTATTGGTTCTTAACAACCGATATGTCTTCTGGATTTGGGCATGCCAAGTTTTCTGCAGAAGAGTTCAATTCGATTCCAGAAGCCTATGGTAATTACGATGAAGATGGTGGTGGAGACGACTTTATGTTTGTCGAAGACCGCAACGATGTCGATTACGCAGGCTACGATGCTTCTGTTTCTGCGTTGGTTGATCAAGCAGGTATTTGGCAAGATGAGCGTGTTCTGGCAACGGGTGCAAGTATCGATGGCGAACCAGCCTTCACCCACAAAGTCGAAGGCAACCAATGGCGCCCAATCAATCCCTCTGCAGCCGGCTTGGATGGCTGGGGTGAAGTCCATTCATCTTGGGTACGCCTGAGCAAAGACTCAGAAGTGGTTGAAGGTGGCAGTGTTTCTGGCGATTTCCAAATCTTGTTCACCGCCGTCGAGTCCAACTCTCAAGTCTTGGTCAAAGGTGCCTTTGAAATCGAAAGTCTTCGTGAAGACGCTTGGTCATATCCAATCTTGGAAGACAGTAAACGTGCTGAAAATGGCACAACCTTTTGTGGTGGCGCTGAACTGGGGGGGTAATCAACAAGGTTCTCCCAACCCATTTTCTTGTGTTAAACTGATGGTATAATTCGGATGAGGAAATTGTATGTCCAGTCAACAGTTTAAGAAACCTGCCAAAAAATCATCGAAGCAGCCCACCAGTTCAGGTGGAAATGCGCCAATCATTGAATCCCTTTTCTCTCCAGATTACGTTGTAGAGCCAACCGACCAGACGTCTGTCTTGGTTCAGAGTTCAAACAGCAGAGACGTTTCGTGGACAACAAAATGGGAAGCCCCAAACGGTTTCAATCAAGAGACAAAAATCGCCCAGAAAGGTGCCAACTTGACCGTCCCCTTTTCTTTCATAGAGGCTGCTCGTGAAGGTGGTTTAAAACATGGGGACAAAATCAAGTTCACTGCCATCGGCGAACACAATGGCCAGCGAGATGTTGAGTCTCGAGACTTTTTCCTCAATATCCCCACCGAAGAGTTGAAAGTTTGGGAAGTATTCTTTGACAACCAAGATCAACAGACCAGTGCTGCAGGGTCACAACTCGTTCAGCGACGTCGTCGATCGGATCCTTTGGTCTTTGACCTCAACCGCGATGGCAAACTGGACACCACCGATGGAACACAGTTGGGAAATGGGAAAATGGATGGTTCAACGGTGCTGTTTGACATTGATCCGACGCGAGAATCTCCAGAAAAGTGGGAGTTTCGGTCCAGCGACTTCAGACCTGGCAATGGTCGTTGTCCAGCCGTTCCCGGCGGTTTCGTAATCTACGACAACGGCTCCAGAGAGAACATCGCCAGCAACGGCCGTTGGAGAGAAAATCGAAGCAAGGGCAGCTCCGCCATCATCTACAATGCCAAAGGGGACAAGGTCGGCTATTGGAGTGGCAACACCTACTGCTGGGGTCCAAAGGGAGAAAGCCGCAAGGAAGAAGAAACAGAGTGGATCAAAGGTACCGGTGATGGTTTTCTCGTTTGGGATCTCAACGGAAATGGCAAAATAGACAGCAACACCGAGATGATGTCTGAGTTTGACGCCGATGGAAACAAGGTCTTTGAAAACGGGTTTGAAAAGTTACAACACT
>CBFICN010000112.1:0-12384 GCA_965661045.1 uncultured Myxococcota bacterium | reverse complement strand
TTGAACAAGGTGTAGCAATCGAAACAATCTCCATTGCTACAGGTTTTACTGTCGACATCATCGAACAACTGAAACAGGGGTTGAATCGATGATAGACTCCAACACCAAACTGACCAAGGCGATGATCGACGCGATGACACTCGCCGAATTCGAACAACTCTCACCAGACGAAAAAGTGCTGGTGGACATCGCTCAGTACGCCGAAACCGAAGAATACTCTAAATTGTGGACCGCCCACAATGACGGAAAACGGGAAGGTATTCAGCAAGGTCTAGAACAAGGCATCGAACAAGGCATCGAACAAGGCATCGAACAAGGTATAGAACAAGGACTTGCGAAAGGACAACACCAAAAAGCCATGGAAACGGCGAGAAACTTTCTCCAGCTTGGTTTGAGCATTGAACAAGTCGCAACGGGAACTGGCTTATCCATCGAGCAGGTCACCAGTCTCAAAACCGACTTGGATGGCAATTCGGATTGACGGTTGCTCTTTTGTTGAAGATCGACGGTCAGATGGTGAATCAATCATCGTCTGATCATTGGTCTGCACAACATGGATAGACGATCGGCACAAGAGTCTCGGTTTCGAAGATTTTACGGGTCACGGTCCCTACATTTCCCGTACACGGTCCACACATTTCCTGTAACGTGTAGACATCACACTCCGGATCGGAGTACGACACTAAATCGATCCTTAATACAAAAACACTCGATCCGGAACCGTACACACCCGCCGCTACGCACACCAGAAAAACACCAGAACAGCCATCGGTATAGGAACCCCGATCCAGAACCCATACACATCCGCTGCAACGCTATCGCGGTACCGTAGGTGTCTGACTGTGTACCAATATCCTACACCATCGTGATTTTCGAGGGCTGTTTTGCCTGTCTGATAGTCCCAACACGCAAACCAGCCCAACTTCAAAGTTGAGAGTGAATCTAAAGAGGCAAAAATCTCCGAAGGATAGAACGGTTCGCTACAAAGTCAACTGCTAAATCCAACCCAACTATCGATACAATAGCAAACACCCAAGTTACAGAAACAAACTACTAAATCCACGCAACTGCCGACATATCAGCAAGCACCCCAGTCATCAAACAAACTGTTACATCAACCCGACTGCCGACATACCAGCAAGCACTTAAGTCACCAAACAATACTAAAAACTCAAGACCGCAAATCTAACGTTCCAGCCCATTTTCAAAGTTGAGAGTGGATCTTGAATTTCAAGAATCTCCGAAGGATATAAAAGTGAGGTATACTTCCGTATCCGAACTTTTTTAGACAAGGAAAGTCTTGAAATCCAAGACCGCAAATCAACTTTTAGTTAAAGGGTATTGCCTGATTATCCCCACCCAATACGCCGACATGACCAGCGACATAATGTGTTGGCACCCATTCAATTGCCCGCTTTTCCATCCCTTTGAGCATGTCTGAGAGGGTCGTCACGGTGTAGCGAACGGCTGCATCTTCCGGTATACTGCCGCCCACAACCGTCGTCGCGTGATAGGCAACCAGTCGCACATCACTTTGAATCTCCATAACCACCCATGCCCCTCTGCTAACGGGGGTATAGATCGCATCTTCTACCATGTCCATGGTCACCCCAGACAGTTTGCCAGTTTCGATGAACGGTCGAATTTGGGTTGCACCATCGGGGATAAGATCCCAAGGGTGCTCCCAGTGTTTGTTATTGCTGGCCTTGGCGACACCTTGAACATTCCAAGACTTGACCATCCAGTGTCGATCAGAAAAGGGCCAGGGCAGATCGAAGAAACCATACCAATGCGCGGAATGATCGGCATTGACCTTTGTTTTGAGCTCTTTGGTGGAGGACTGCAGTACAGCATGTGGATCTTGGCAAGCCAGCCACAGGTCTCGCTGGGAGACTTCGGACAGCATCAATCCAACAGCTCGACGAGGTGCATCCGCTCCCGCTGAGTCATCAAGAATGGTCACCACTTCCCCGTTTTGGAGCTGAGTGAGTTGCTCAGCAGTAAGCGTGGGCAAAGAAAAATGGGCGGACTGATTAAAGGCTTTGAGGTTGCTTTGAATTGTATCAGCAGCAACCGCAGGCAAAGCCAAACTCAGATTCAACAAAGAAAACAAAAACATCATGGTTATAGAATACCGTTGTGAGAGTACCCTTGTCAACGATATCTCGACCCTAGAACATTCCCATAAAAATGAACAAAAGTACTGTCTATCAAAAAGGGGGGCAGAACAGGTGCCCCTTGTCTGGTGGTTGCAACAAGTTGCCGGTCAACATCCGTTTAAATTCCATAGCATCCAAGCGCAAACTGGTTTTTCGACATTGACGATGGGCAAAGACTTCTTTGGGGGAGAGGGTTTGATGTTCTCGACCGTGGATGGTGTGCCAATTCGGCTTCCCTGGAATGGTTCCCAAAATGGCTTGTGCAATCAGTGTTTTGACAAAGGACCCCAAAGGACCCTCACTGTAGACCAACAAGATGTGCTCAATGCGTCGAGCGGGTGCAGGGCGATGACGGGGAACAAAAGAAGCTGCCATCTCTGGATCAAAGAATAAAGAATCTGGTGCTGGACCACGTTTGGGCTGATACCAACTCAAACGATAAACACTTTGAATGAGAATGGATTGATTGGAAACGTTCAGTGTTTGAAGCAATTTGTTAATCTCTTGAGTTTCTCTGCCACCACACCGGGCCGAAGTGGTGTTCATTTTCAGTGCCGTCATACACTTCCATTCTTTTGGTGGATGAATGTCTTCACTCCAAAAGTCGTCCTTTGAATAGACATCCAAAAAGAGATTGATGTCTTCTTTCCAAACCGGCTCTTCTGAACCTTCGGCCTCCACTTCCAACCCAAAGCCCAGATGACACGCACCCAAGCCTTTTTTAAACAGACTGGTGTAGACAAAGAGATCTTCTTGACTATCGTGTGTCCAATTAAAGAACCCAGCCCCCAATTCTGGCTTGCCGAAGACGCACATCGATTTTTTGAGTTGCCCTTTGCAAGACCGAGCTCGATGAGACTGAAATGTTCGAATGGACTGTGATTGAAAGTCAAATTGGTTCGCGTGTGTGTTCATGGGATCTCCAAATAATGTAAGCAAAACAGATGGATTGATGAAGTGAAGTGTGCAAGGAAAAGTGGTGTTGTCACAGAAACTGTGATGTGTGTCATAAAAGCGTTGATGGATAAGAAGCCTTTTAGAGACACACGACTTGGCAATTCAGATTCGGATAGCATTTGGCTCTTTACCCATTGAAGACCTCCGTTGTTGCAATCCACTTGCAATTACAGACAATTTGCATTAAATTGTTGTTATGATTTGGTTATCGATTTCCATCGTTGCACTGGCATTTGGCGTATTACTCAGCAACCACTTAGAACAAAACCCAACGTGGAACTCTACTCTGCACGGCTTCGTGACCGGATTCATTGGGCTGTTGCTCTTTGTAGAGATTCTCCCCCATTCACGGGAACACATTGGGTACTTAAGTTGGCTGTGGTTTGGATTGGGCTTTTTGCTGATCACCGGCATCGATTATTTTTCAAATGCAAAAAAAGAATGGCTTTCCATTGGTCTGCTCTCTTTGGTGTTTGGATTGCACGCCTTGGTAGATGGAGTGGCATTGGGAACCCAACGAGACGGTACCCTGTTGGCGATTGCAATCGTCGCTCATCGGTTCCCTGAAGGTCTGGCGATCGCTGGAAAAACTAGGAGCAAATCGAGCAAATGGATATTGCTGAGCGTGATGATCGCCGCATCTATTCTTGGTTACTTCTCCGTACAGACGGTACACTTAGAGTCGCTGTCTATCCTGCAGTCTTTGGCTGGGGGTGGCTTGGCACACGTATTGTTGCACGGTCAACTCCACGCCCATGACGACCACGATCACAAAGAGTGCACAACGCTTGACTTGCGGGGATGGCGCATTGGTGGTTTTGTGGCCTCTGTGGCTGCCTATTTGTTGATTCACTTTGTCCATGCAGGACAAGCGTCCACACACACTGCACACGTCCACACACACAACACCAGTTTCTCTTTGATGGTCTTGGTGGGTATGGCCCTGTTTGCAATGGTTTGGTGGGAGCAAGAACACAGCCACACCTAAGGAACTCCGTGCTGTAATGACATACCTGAGTATGTTACTTAGGAGCAGTATTGTATGGAGGGTGTATGAATATCAACCCAGAGCGCATTGCCAGCGTGATCATTGGTACCAGTATTCTTGGCTTCTTGGGGGTCAGTTGGGTATTGGGGCATTCGGAACTGTCTAGCCAAATGGCCCAAGGACTAACCATATTGAGACACGGCTTTGAAGGGGCCTTGGTGGGTGGTATTTGTGACTTCATCGCCGTCAAAAGTGTCTATTCTGCCGCTCGCGAACACTTCCCTTCTTTGCGTGACAACACCACCCGAATTGTCATTCAAGACATGGTTCAAGTCAAAAAACAAGTCGAAGATCTTTCCAATTTGGAAGGATTGTTGTCAGAACCGGACAAGCAACAACAATTTGTGACAGCGCTCGAAGAGTTTGTGCCCTCCAAGAAACACATTGCCACCTTTGTTTCAACGCTTTGGGAGGCTCAATTGCGTCCTCATCTAGCGCGATGGCTCATCAATTATCGATTTCAAGGAACTGCCAAACAATTCACCACTCGCCACCAAATCAACACCGATCTGTTTCGCCAAGGTGCGGTTGAACTCTTGCGCGATGTTGCCAACCAAGAACAGGACAACAAACAGTTGGTCGAAAAACTTCGACAATTGGCTTCCGACATCACACTTCACGATGTGGGTGTCCCATCGGAACCTGCAGCCGTCAGACATTTGCTAGAAAAACTGTACACACACTGGAGTTCACTGGATCCAGATGCGGATGTCACCGACAAATCATTTTTTGCCAGAATGGGCCACAACCTCGTTACGCAAGCCATCATTGGTTTCTCCCCGGCGATCGCACACAAGGTAAAGAGTACGTCTTTGGAAGACACTTTTGACCCTTTGCTAACTGAAGAAACACTCAAAAGTACATTGCTGGCAATTGCAGACAAAGTAGAAACGCCACCAATCGAAAGCACCACAGAACAACATGACTTGTTGGCAGATATCGTGTCTTACTGGCTTGTCTTTGTTCGAGCCTGGGAAGATTTAGACCCACAATTACGGATCGACATCGTCAATGAGGCAATTCGGATCGTGGAACGGCCCGTACTCGACATGGTGACAGACAGACTCTGGGACCTCCGCATGGAACTGCTGAATCCTGAACAAATATTGGCTCAAAACGGCACCCAACAAATCATCGAAACCGTGAGTGGTGCGCTCAAAGACAAAGCCGAGGACATCGAACAAACATCCATTCGACTTCTCCAAGAACAATTCGACAACATGGGAGAAGACAACTTTGTCGAGATGATCCGACGCAACACCAAAACACGACTGGACTGGATTAAAGTAAACGGTTCAGGCTGGGGGTTTGTGCTCGGTGCAATGGTTGGACTGATTGGTATGCTGCTTGGACATTGACGACTGTCAAAATCGCATCACCACAACCATCTCCCCTTTCAGTTTCATTCTCTGACATGTTACAGTATGATAGACCCTTTGCTTGGAGCCTATCATGTTGTCTCTCTTGTTGTTGTTGTCCAATGTTGACGCACTACCCACTCCGCCAGCACACAAATGTGCCACCCTTGAGCAACTGAGACTCGCGCCTCCCCTGCTCTCCAATGATGACATTCCTGTACTGCCGCCAAATTCCAACAAGTCAGCACGAGACAGCGTATGCCCCAATTGCAATTCCTTGTCGAGTGACAATTTCATTGTTCGCTGGGGCAATGGCGTCTCTCAAACACAAGCCCAAGACGTACTGGACTCTTTTGAGTACGCTTGGAGTCAAGAAGTCAACCAACTGGGCTACGACGCTCCGTCTTCAACCGACTCCTACTTATTCAACGTGTACATTGGCGACTCTGGCAACGGCACCCCCGATGGATATGGTGCCGCAGGCTATTTTACTGGAGACAACCAAGGCTACCCCATGATCGTCATCGCCAAGCAAACCTTGACCGATGAATACTATTTGGATTCAACCATTGCCCATGAGTTCTTTCACGCTGTTCAAGGGCGTACCAATCGCTACGATTACGATACGTATGGACCCGGTGCATGGTACTGGGAAGCAACAGCCAACTGGATTGAAGGAGAAGTCTATCCAGGCAGCGAAGACATGGCATACTTCCTAGTGGGATACACCTTTTTCCCCCACTACCCAGTCAATTTCTTTGATTACCCCGATCAAGGACTCCTGCAAGAATATCACCAGTATGGCGCTTTCATTTTCCCATTGCACCTGACAGAAGTCGAGGGCGATGCCACACTCATTCGTTCATCGTGGCAAGACCAATCTTCACTGGACGATCCAATGGAAGTACTCAATACGTACTTGCAGCCCTTTGGCACGACGATCGAAGAGGCGTGGCTCAACCACATCGCCCGGATGACCGTAATGGATTATCAGTACGGAAACACCTATGAAGAATATCTGAGTTATTACTCAGGATACCCAGAAAGCCAAAATCGGTACGCGGCGACCGTCACACAAGGTGGAACAAACGGTTGGAAATCGGGTCCTTCCAGTACCAAACCTCAACGCTTTGGGCACAATACCATCATCGCTCGAAACCTGTCGGACAGCGCGGTGACCTTTGCTGTTCGTGGTGAAGCAACCGGCTCGGCAGGAAGCACCGCATTCTATGGTGGAACCGTCACGCGCGTTCGAGGCGGCAGTGTGTCTCATTTTCCGCTAACGTTCTCAGGCGTCAACGGAGAGGTCACGTTGACCGGTATCCAAAGCGGCGACGAACACTATTTGAGCATTGGTGTATGGACCGACTCGTGGGACCCAAACAGAGTATACTCGGAAACCTTTGATTATGAGTACAACATTGGGGCGGCCGATGGCATCGTCTCTGAGCCCTCCGCAGAACCCAGCGGTGAACCCGGAAGCGAACCCAGCAGTGAGCCTGGATCACCAGACAATACCGGTGAAGACAACGAACTGTCTCCAGGATTTGGCGATGACGATGAACTGAAAGCTGGATGCGCCACCACGAACAGCGTAGACATGGCATGGATTGGC
Source organism: uncultured Myxococcota bacterium (assembly GCA_965661045.1). Lineage (GTDB taxonomy): Bacteria > Myxococcota_A > UBA796 > UBA796 > UBA796 > CAJWHX01. The sequence goes on along the minus strand of CBFICN010000112.1, from coordinate 5,247 downwards.
TTGCTCGGATTGTTGGGACTGGCCAGACGGAGAGCCTAAGATGATCAACCTCTATGAACTGACCGATGTTGAACTCGAAAGTCGCCTGCTGGCTATGGGTCAACCAAAGTTTAGAGCCAAACAAGTGGTGCAATGGGTTTATGAAAAAGGCGTGCAGGATTTCGATTCCATGACCAATCTGCCCAAAGCCCTGCGTGAAAGTTTACAATCTCGTTTTTGCTTTGGCACCCTCAGTGTGGACATGGAACAAGTGTCCAAAGACGGTACCTGCAAACGGCTCTATCGCCTACACGACAACAAACTGGTGGAGTCGGTCTTAATGCCCTATCGTGATGGACGAAGAACTGCCTGTATTTCGTCTCAAGCCGGATGCGCAATGGGATGTAAATTCTGTGCCACAGGTCAAATGGGGTTTGCCAGACACCTCAGCGCCGAAGAAATTTTTGAACAAGCCCAGAGGTTCTCTCAAGAACTCCAGCAAAGAGGAGAACGGCTGAGCAACATTGTGCTCATGGGCATGGGAGAGCCGTTCCACAATTACAACGCCGTCATTGAAGCCATTCATTTACTGAAAGACAGACTGGGAATTGGCGCACGGAAGATTACTGTTTCCACCGTTGGACTGGCACCCAAGATCCGCGCCTTCGCCAAAGAAGGTCTACAAGTCAAACTTGCCATCAGTTTGCACAGCACGTTGGATGACGAGCGCACCGCCATCATGCCAATCAATCGAAAATACCCCATCGAAGAATTGATGTCTGCCTGTCGTGAGTTTGTAGACACAACCAATCGTCGAGTCACCTTTGAGTACGCGTTGATCAACGGACAAAATGACACGCCGGAAGAAGCTTCAAGGTTGCGAGACTTGCTCCAGGGATTGATGTGCCACGTCAACGTCATTCCACTCAACCCAACGGCTGGATACGATGGTGCACCTTCAGACCCTGTCCGCATTCAAGCCTTCATTGACATACTGGAGCGCGGTGGGATTCCAGCCACCATCCGAGTCCGTCGAGGGATTGACATCGATGCGGGCTGCGGACAGTTGAAATCCAAAAAGGTTGCCGATCAAGTGTAAGTGCAAGCATAATTAGAGGCTCAGTCCACTCAATTCAACAGATGTCTTCCACACATCTTCTCTGGCTTCTTGCATGGATGCATCCAACAGTGAAGTGGATTGGCCGTTCCGAAAATGCCTGGCTGAAAGAGTTGCTGTATCGACGTCAAGTTCAACTTCGACGATGGACCAGATTTGCTGGGCTGCTTGAGAGGCAGTGGTCACACCCAATAGCCATCGACCAAATACACGGTGTAGAGTTCCCATCAATACCCGAGTGGTCCAGGACTGGTGACGAAGCAAGGACGTTCCGGGGACAACACCCGGGTCGATACTCCAAACCCAAATTGGATTGTATACGCTGCTCCGGTGTGTAGACTGCAACCACACTGACAGTTGCTCAACGAACAATCGATTGCACAGCTTCGAATCGCTGTACCGTTGAGCCTGTAGAGAGTACTCGTTGCCTGTGATGGGTTTTGCCAAATCTGATCCGGTTGTATACTGGGCAGGTGGAATCCCCAGTCGACGCCTGGCACTTGAATCCCCACAGGAAACCACCCCGATGTGACCATGAGAAGGCACAAACGGCAACAGTTCATGCACCAGCACAAAATGTCCAAGGTGATTGACCGCAAACATGTGCTCCACACCATCCACAGTTGACAGAGGTTCAGCATCCCAAACGGCCGCATTGCACAGCAACACATCCACAACAGAAATGCGGCTCTTCATCTGTGCCACCGCTTGACGAACCGAGTCCAGTGATCCCAAGTCCACTTCAACACCGTGAACAACGCCATCTGGATTGGATCGCAGGACGCCTTGGATCGCATCGTCGATGCGGCTTTGAGAATGGCTCAACAACCAGACGTGATACCCTTTGTCTACAAAGAGTTTGACCACTTCCAAGCCCAGCCCCGAAGTTCCACCAGTAATGACAAGAGTTCTCGGAAGTTCCGACATGACATGCTCCTAAACAGTATGGTGTCTGTAACGCAAAAAAGAGCAATCTAAAGAACACTGTGCATCATCTTGGTGAACACTGCGTCAAATTGACGTTGAACAGATGGGAGACAGTGTATTTTTCGGCTATCCTAAAACAGAATGGTTTGTAAGAAGTATGGAATGCTTTTTGCAAAACAACTGTAGACCATCTTTGAACACTCTTCACAATTCCAGAGCACCATGCGCATATTATTCACCACAGCACCACCCGACAAAGCCGCCGAGATCGTCGAACAGATGGTCGCTGAGCGATGGGTTGCCTGTGGAAATATTTTGCCGGGTGTTCAATCCATCTATCGCTGGAAGGGGGAGATTTGTCGCGACCCAGAGTCCGTCATCTTGATGGAGACCAAAGCCGAAAAGTCTACTGCTGCCATGAAATTTCTAGAGAGTATTCACCCTTATGAAGTGCCCAAGATTGTCAGTTTGCGCCCCGATTTGGTACACGCTGCCTATTTACACTGGGTTCTACAGGAGACACACACATGAACCGAATTTCTTCTTTAATGGCTTTGTTGCCACTGTTGACATTGAGCTGTGTTGAAAGCGAGCTTGCGGAAGTGAAACAACCCGACGATGGACAGCCCATGTTGGTCGTGGACCCTTTGGAAATAGATTTTGGCGTTGTACAGCCAATGGACGTGGTCTCAGAAGTGGTCACCCTACGCAACGAGGGCAACGAAGCCATTGAGATTGTGTCTCTGTCTTTGGAAGGTGCTGGATTCACAGCCGCCAGCGCAGCACCCTTGGGGTGGTTGGCCGCGGGAGACGAAGCTGAATTTTGGGTGGACTATACCCCCGTTTTTGTAGAAGATGCCGGATGGATCACGATTGAGAGCAGTGACTCCACCGCAGACATCGAAGAAACCCTTGTGCCACTGATGGGACAAGGCGCGTATCCACTGTTGGTCTTGGACCCACCCTTGGTTGATTTTGGCTGGGTAGAACCTGGAGCCACTGTGGAGAGTGGGGTAACCTTACGAAACGAAGGGTTGGCAGACTTAACGGTGACAGAAACGTTGGTCGTTGGGGCAGACTTTGGTGCATTGAACCCACCAAGTGTACCGTTTGTGCTCGAACCAGGAGAAGAGCAGTGGGTGGACTTGAATTACACTCCCCTCACGATGGGTGAACACTCTGGCTCGTTCTGGGTAGAATCGGACACCCCCGCTGGAACTGCACAAGCACAGTTGATTGGTGGTTCTTCCGACAAACCGATTGCTGTTTGCTACGCTGACCCGACCGAAATTGCCCCTTTGCGAGAGACCACCAACTGGATGGGCGAAGACTCCTATGACCCTTCTGGAGCCGTGATCAACGAATACAACTGGGTGATGATTGACGCGCCCAGCGGTGCCACTGCAACCATGCCCAGCGGAACTGCAAACCGATACAACTTCCGACCAGACGTAGCCGGTACCTACACAGCACAGTTGACAGTCTACAATGAGTTTGGACGGGCTTCAGACCCTTGCGTCACGTCGATTGATGCCATCCCCGCTGAGTCCCTGTGGATTGAACTGTTTTGGCAGTTTCCCGGTGACGACATGGATTTGCACTTGCTCGCACCCGGTGGTGGACTCGAAAGCAACAATGACTGCTATTACATGAACTGCGTTGGTGGTGGTTGGTTGGATTGGGGACAAATCGGCAACAGCGATGATGACCCCAGTTTGGACATCGACGACATTCCCGGTACTGGACCCGAGAACATCAACATCTATGAGCCAGCCGACGGCACTTTCCAAGTTTATGTTCACGATTTCCCTTCGTCGGTCTATACCGCTGCCAATGAAGTCACCGTACGGATCTACGTTGGTGGAGAGTTGGCCTATGAAGACACCAAAACGATCAGTGGCGAGGACACGTACACACACTTTGCCACGATTGAATGGGGAGAGGAACCCGCTGTTCTGGGACACTGATCACCATGTCCAACCCAACCGCCTCCGATGAAGCCACATCGACTGATGAAGCCTCAAAGAGCGACACACCAGAAGAGGTCTACATTGCCGATCGACCATTGGTAGAGTCCCTAACCGACATCTTGTTTGATCAGTACCCCATCTCTCTCACTGCACCCAGACAATTTGGTGTACGTGCGCAGTTTCCAATCTGTGGAATGGATGGAAAAGCCAGTGACAGTGGAATGTTGTGGCCATTTTTGAAAGGGGATGGGTTTGAAGCCCATCGAGAAGCCAACGGGATGCAATCTGCCCTTCACGGCAGAGACTATTCATACTCGGTCACCGTAGGACGAGGGATTATTGAAGTACAAGTCCACCCCTGCGATACGCTGCACCAACTACACGAACGACTGTCTGAAGCCATAGAGCGCCTCAAACCGGCAGCCGAAAAGTGGAAAAAACACATATTGGCCTACGGGGGGCAACCCCACACAGCCCTGACACCAGAAGTGTTGACCCACAAATTCCATTATTTCTCGTTGTTGCGCAAACTCCAAGAACCCTATTTGTATCGAGGCTTGCAAGCCACCAACCGGTTTTGGACCACCTGTGCGCGCTCGGAACTCACCAGCATTCTCAATTGGTCGCACCTACTTTCACCGCTGGTCAACACACTGTCTGCCAACACACCCATCTTTGCTGGGGATGGACACTACCCTTCCAGCCGATGGCAGCACCAAGCCAAGTTGGACGACAGTCTAGTGGGAGACGGTCGATGGCAATTGGTCGAACACCCCTACTCTGGCATGGACGAGTGGATGTTTCACCTGCTGCACCAACCACATCTGCTGTTGCGGGATGAAGAAGGCTGGTTGAATCCCGGTGACGGACTGTTCGGGGAATATCTGGAACAACAACGCCGTTTGCCAATGGAACACTGGCCTGACGTCCTCGACCACATGGAGACCCTCTGGACCCAGAGTCATCCTGTATTGCACTCAGATGCGGCCCTCCCACCTTCTCTTCAAGGTATCGCCGGCATCCAATTGGCTGATACAGAACAGCAAGGAATTCCTGATACCATGGCGATGTCCGCGTTGTTGCTGGGGTGTTTGGAAGAACGAGAATCCCTAGAACACTGGTGGGAAGACTTGGTTCCAGACCCACCACCCAAACGAGAGTTTGGTTTGTGGCCACACCAGATCCTTGAAAAGAACCTCAAATACCGCAAAGATCTTTGGCAGCCCTTCTCCGCATACTGGTCTCGCTTCATGA
>CBFICN010000111.1:0-12501 GCA_965661045.1 uncultured Myxococcota bacterium | reverse complement strand
AGTGTGTGTTGCAAGCACTTTTTGCACAGTTTCCAGAGCAGCAAGGGCAGTGGCCAGTAGGGTTTGAAGGGGGGATTGCTCATCGCTTGGACGTGCCAACATCGGGGCAACTCTTGATTGCAAAAAGCGTCGAGCAACTTCAGCACTTGAGGGCAGACTTTGCTGAGAAACGGTTGAACAAACGCTATCTATTTTTGACAGCCAAAAAAGTATCTTGGACGAGACATACAGTATCGTTTGCCATTGCCCACCACCCCAAAAACAAGCGCAAAATGGTTGTTCAACGTGGGAACAACACACCCCACCGAGGAAAATGGTATCCAGCACATACCCATTTTCAGTTGCTGCGATCGGGTCCATCATCGAGTGGAGAAACCCTTTTTCTTTGGGAAGCAAAAATGAGAACTGGCGTGATGCATCAGATACGCCTACATGCAGCGATGGCAGGGCTGGCGTTGGTGGGAGATCGCCTCTATGGTGGAGGGGCTACCCCACGAGGTTTTCTCAGTGACTTTGCGCTGCACCACTGTGGCATCCAATCCAAGAACTGGCAAGTTTCACCAGTACCAGTTCCTACATGGTGGCCTCGGTGGACCCAATCCTAACTTGAGAAGGAACTTACGTTCTGCACTGTTAAAAGGCTTCCGAGGTATCCGAGGCACTCAAACATTGTGGGTCGTTGCTGTCGACCGTACCGTCGGTGTCGTTGTCGATACCGTCGTTGCACTGTGAGCCATTTGGCACGTACCCGTCGTCTTCATTGGCGACAGCGATGGAGGTACAGACTGGGTCATCCAGATCGGTCCACCCATCCGAGTCGTTGTCAACGCCATCATTGCATTCAGTGATGGGATCTTGTTCGTCGTCATCATAGCCATTGTCGCATCCCAAATCGGCGGCATCCACCGTACCGTCAGTGTCATTGTCGACGCCATCGTTGCATTGGTACGTACCACCTGCACCATCTACCTCAAAGAGGGTATTGGCACTGGAGCAAATTGGATCTTCCAGATCGGACCATCCGTCACCGTCGTTGTCGATACCGTCTGCGCATTCTGGAGTGTGGGTTTCGTCAGACAGGAATGCAGTTTCACAGCCCGGATCATCCGAGTCAATCAGTCCATCCCCATCGTCATCTTGCAAGTTGTTGCAGATAAATCGGATTTCTTCGCCAATTTCTTCCGTGCTCCAGTCGCAATCGGGGTCCGCGTCGTCGATCCACCCATCCGAGTCGTTGTCTATACCATCGGTACAGTTGTAGGTTAGACCATCAGATTCATCATTGTCGTAGGCGCTCAAACAGAAGGCATCGTCTCCGTCGATATCCCCATCGCCATTGTTGTCTACAAAGTCAGAGCATTGAAATAAGTCCGGTCCACTTTCGGCGGATGTTTCAATACAGTCCGTGTCTTCTTCATCGATCCATCCATCGCCATCGTTGTCTACTCCATCCAAACATACTGGAGAGAGGGCAAACTCATTGTTGTCCCAGCCGTTGACACAGCCGGCGTCGGCACCGTCAATAGACCCATTCCCGTTGTTGTCGATCCCGTCAGAGCATTCGATTGGGTGAACATTTTGTTCTTGTTGACCCAGGACAGTACAGTCAATGTCATCTGCGTCAATCCACCCATCGCCATCGTTGTCGATGTTGTCAGAACAAGAGCCGATGGCGCTGTCCTCTGAGTTGTCATATGCCGACGCACAATCTAAATCTAAAGAGTCCGTTGCCCCATCGCCATCGTTGTCAATGCCGTCGGCACAGAGAGAGGAGAAAATCGCCGTGCTGTTTTCATCGCCGTTGATGAAGCAGTCAGGGTCTTGGACATCCAACCATCCGTCGCCATCATCGTCCAACCCATTGTTGCAACTCGCGGTCAGATCGTCTTCTCTAAAGTCGAATCCATCGTCACAGCCCATGTCGTTTGCGTCGACGGCCCCATCGCCATCATTGTCAAGCCCATCGTTGCAGAACAGCGTGCTGTAGCCAACTTCCTCTCCATAGATCGTACAATCCGCGTCGGTTCCGTCGATCCAGCCATCGCCATCGTTGTCCTCGTTGTCTGAGCAACTGTCTACGGCGTCGGCTTCGTCTTCATCCCAGCCCACAGAACAGTCTGGATCGTCTGCATCGTCAAAGCCATCGCCATCGTTGTCGACACCGTCGTTGCAAAGGAAACTGCTGAAGCCACTTTCATCGATGTTCATTTGACATTCAACATCATCGCCATCGACCCATCCGTCGCCATCGTCGTCAATTCCATTTGCGCATAGTGGTGCGTTGGCGTCTTCTACGGTGTCAAAGGCAGAGGCACAAGAAGGATCGGTGAAGTCAATCAACAAAGAACCATCGTTGTCGATTCCATCGTTGCACTCTGTACCTGAATAGCCGTCATTTTCCAAGTTTCCACCACCAACACAGGCAGGGTCGGCTGAGTCTACCCATCCATCGGCATCGTTGTCCTCACCATCTTCGCATTGACCAGCACTTTCGTTGTTGTCCAGTGACGAAATGCATCCAAAGTCTTCTCCGTCAATCTCTCCATCACCGTCATTGTCAACCCCATCGTTGCAGGCCGTAATCGAGAAACCGACTTCCTCATCGCCCGTCATACAGTCTAGGTCTTCATTGTCGATCCATCCATCACCATCGTTGTCGGCGCCATCTGTACAGTAAGAGCTTGAGGCTTGTTCTCGAGTATCGAGTGCATCAGAGCAGTCTTCATCTTCAAAGTCCAATTTTCCGTCGTTGTCATTGTCAACGTCATCGTTGCAATCGGTGTCGCCAAAGCCCACTTCGACTGTGCCGGTGGCACAATCTGGATCTTCTTCATCGGTCCAACCATCGTTGTCGTTGTCGGTACCGTCGTTGCACCCAGTGACCGGATCAACTTCATCGGAGCCATAGCCATCTTCACACGCGGGATCTTCAGCGTCTACCAGGCCATCGCCATCGTTGTCAGACCCGTCGTTGCATACATAGGCCGATGCCACGGGACCTTCGTTGTTGTCAGTGCCGTTTGTACAGCCCGGATCGTCTAGGTCGATCCATCCATCGCCATCGTCATCTGTGCCGTTGTCACAGGCAGTGTTTTGCTCCAAATCGTCTGTTGCGCTCGTACAGTGTGGATCATCGGCATCAATGAGGTTGTCTGGTTGCGCTTCATTGTCAGACCCGTCGTTGCATTCGTACGAAGAATCAAATCCGCCGACTTCATCATCTGAGGTTTGGCAATCGGGATCTGCGTAGTCCACCCATCCATCGGCATCGTTGTCCAATCCATCTTCACAATCGTCGAGTTCGGTCGTTGCACGGGCAGTTCCACAAGCCGAGTCCATACCGTCAATGTATCCATCGCCATCGTTGTCAATGCCGTCATTGCACAATTGTGAGCCAAAGCCTTGTTCGTCACCGATGCCTGTACAGTCTGGGTCATCGATGTCAATCCATCCGTCGGCATCATTGTCCAACCCGTCTGCGCAACTGTCGCCTTCATCGTTGTCGGCAGCCGATGCACATCCACCGTCGATGGCGTCAACGGCACCGTCTCCATCATCATCGAGTCCATTGTTGCAAGCGGGACCATCAGGCACAACACCCACCTCATCAAAGACGGTTGCGCAGTCTGGATCTTCAGAGTCGAACCAGCCATCGTTGTCGTTGTCTGCACCGTCTACACAAGGGGAGGCTTCACTGTTGACCGCTGCAGTGAGGCACTCAGGATCTTCGGAGTCGACCAGACCATCGGCATCGTTGTCCGTTCCGTCAGAACATTGCGTGCTGCCTTCAACACCGCCTTCACTTTCGACCAACGGGTCGGTACAGGCGAGATCTTCTTCGTCAGTCCACCCGTCGGCATCGTTGTCAAAGCCATCTTCACAGGCATTGGATTCTGTATCGTCCGAACCATCTCCACAAGAAGGGTCGTTGGAGTCGACCAGTCCATCACCGTCATTGTCTAAGCCGTCATTGCAACGAAAGATTGAAGACGTGGTGTTCTCTAAGTTCATTTGACATTCAACATCATCGCCATCGACCCATCCGTCGCCATCGTCGTCGTCTTCGTTTTCACAAGGCGGTGCTGCTTCTTTGATGTGAATTGCAATATCGCATTGATCATCCTCTGAATCAATTAGTCCATCGCCATCGTTGTCCACGCCGTCATTGCATTCAGCAGTTCCAAATCCGACTTCAATGAGTCCAGTTTCACAGTCTGGATCTTCAAAGTCAATCCATCCATCACCGTCGTTGTCGTCACCATCTTCACAACCAGTCATCTCTGTGTTGTCGAAAGCATCGTCGCAATTTTCGTCCAACGCATCCATGACCCCATCTTCGTTGTTGTCGATTCCGTCATTGCACTCTGTGTCTCCATATCCATTTTCGGAGATGCCATCGTCTGAACAGTCGGGGTCGTCTCCGTCGGTCCATCCATCCGAGTCGTCATCGCTGCCGTTGTTGCAACCGTGCAACGGGGCATCCAACAAAGAAAATGTCAACTCTCCCAACGCTATTTGATCTTGTACAAATCCAACAGGTCCATACAAAGGCGCTTCCATGTATTGGATCGATCCGTCCATGGTGTATCCACTGAAGTTAAAGGGGCCACCGTTTTGCGCACTGAATCCAATTTCCAATACAGGTTCAGCATCAAACTTGCTGAGATCCATTCGTACACGCATTTCAAACTCGTCGTCGTCTTCATTGAAATTGCCGAATTCTGTTTCGACGCCGAAACCTGTGGAGAACTCACCGGCGTTGGGCTCCACCCCTTCGCTCGTAAGGAATCCACCTTCTACGGGGTCCACAACAACAAAGGCATAGTCAGCATAGTCTTGAAGCGTAAACTCGCCATCTGTGTTCAACGTCAAGAAGATTGCGGTTTTTGGCTCTGCTGTGGGGGTACAGGCAAGCAAAATACTTGGAAGGAGAAAGGAAAGACTGCGCATGGTTTTCGACATGATGGTTCCTACTGTGGTGTACAACTCAATGTGAATTCAATTTCGATAAAAGTGGCGGTTATGGCAACGAGATAACAGCATCTCCAGATGGAGCAGGCTCAGTTTCTTGAGACTGAATGAATAAAACAGTGCCTCCGGCAACGGCTGCAGAACCGATGGCTACACTGCCCCAAAGAGTCCAGTTGATGGATTTTCGAGCGCCTTTCTTTACCAGACTTGGCATTCCTGACTCATTCGACTCTACCAGTGAAGCAACGAACTTGACCCTGCCAGACGGCGGGACATGGATGTCCGATTGCAAGGGTTTGTGGTTTTCAGAAACAATCCGCACATTGTAGTTGCCTTTTTCGACCAACCCAACGCGCACATTCTTTCCAGTGCCCACCAAGTGATCTTCAATGTAGACTTTGGCATCTTTATTTTTGGTCTTAATGTTGACCTTTGCACCCATTTTGCTCATCGACGCCTTGACGATGCCTTTATTTCCGAGAGTGTTGTCCATCGTTCTAAATGCTTTGGCATATCTCTTTTTATAGATCATGACGCTGTGTACACCGGCATCGACATTTTCCATTGCGATCGGTGTCAGACCAACATCTTCACCATTTAAGTATACTGTAGCATCACTGGGGTTGCTTTCAATGAGGACTTTACCCATTGAGGATTCAAGTGTTTTGTAAATAAAGACATTTTTGCCCTTTGCCAATGTGAACTGACCAGTCACTGTTTCGTATCCTGTGGCACGAATCTCCCAAGAGTGATCGCCTTCAGACAGTTCGTTGAGTCGAATTGGCAGAATCATTTCACCGTCGTCCAAAATGAGGGTGGCAGGACTAACGGAAGCTTGAAACTCAACCGTTCCACCACCTTCGAACAAATCGGCATTCAATGTGGCGGTTTGTCCGTCAATGGCTGTTACTCGACGAACAAATGGGTCAAAACCATCTGCGGCTACGCGAACGGTATGTTTTCCAGGATCGATGGCCACTTCCAACGGGGTTTGTCCAGCTGGTTGATTGTCGATGAACACTTCGGCTGCGACGGGAGCGGTGACTTTGATTGATGTTTGTACAACGGGAGCAGCCGCTTCGACCTGTTCTGGCTCAGTTGTCTCTTCTACCTCTTGAGCAAAAGTGGGTGCAGCGAAGATCCAAGAACCAATGGTGAGTAGACCACTGTGAAAAACAAGTGCATGAAATGTGCGAGGGGTCATTTATACATCCTTTGACAACATCCCACCTGGGACGCGGAGGTCACTTTGTCGGCGGGTTTTTTGATTTTCATCCATCCATTCTAGCAAAGGTATGGAAAATTTGCGCGATAACTGGGTCATCTCTTTAAATTCAGTCGTGTTCAATGTTGTATTGAGTTCAAAATGTGTCCGCAATTGCCCAATCAAATGGTTGATGTGTTGGGGCGCCACAAGCGTGTTTGCAATTCTTACCACCAAAGCCGCTTCGAGGGCATAGTGCAACAGCGACTTGGGGATGTCTGTCCAGTCATTGATGGGACTGCCTTGAAGTCCCTTTGAATGGAGTACCTGTAACAAGTTGTCAATTGTTCGTTCTTGTTCAGGTGTGAGCGTGACTGAAAAATCGGGGTGGTGCAATCGACCACTTTCTTCCAACAACAACCTTTGGGCAATGGTTCGTTTACTTAAGTCTTCCAAAGCAGTTTTGTCTAAAAATGGAAAGAACTGCTGCAGTTCCATTTTGGTTGCACCCTTTTTCAACGAATGACGCTGATGCCAATCTTGTACCGCACCGACGAGCAACCCAGATAGTTCATCCACAACCGCTGGTGCATAGCCCCGTGAACCCAACTCGACGTGATCAGTACTTCCCAAGAGCGCACATTCGTGTAGTGAGCGTCCTGTACGTCCAACCCGCTCAATGAGTGCCAAGGGATTGTCTTTGGAGCGTTGAAGCCATGTACAGTGGCGTTGCTGATTGCGCTTTCGTACTTTGACGGCGTATGGGTCGAGAACAACGCCACCACCCAATGTTTCCAATGGAGATTCTCGTCGGATGATACAGCGGTCTCCTTTGCACAGAATGTGTGGGCTGTCGAGTCTGATCTGTAGCAAGCCCGTATCCCCACCTTCAAAGTCCTGAGTGGAGTCAATGCGATAGACTTTACCGAGAGCTTCACTGGAGCCAAACAACACCCTGACCCGTGATCCATTGCTTAATGGGGTGGTGTTCGCGAGGTGTTGATACTCGATGTCGATAATCTGTGTGATTGGTAACGAGTTTGGGACAACGATGACGGAGCCTCTAGATAGGTCATCCACAGACACTCCAGAGAGGTTTAAGGCAATCCGACCGGCTTCGGTTTTCTCTACAGATGAGCCATGAAATTGAATGTTCCGAATCTTGGCCTCGATATTTTCAGGCAGTATAGAGACTGTAGATCCAATCTCGATGGACGCACCCCGTGCAGTTCCGGTAACGACAGTCCCAAAACCCTTTTGAGAAAACACTCGATCGACCGGTAAGCGAAACGGTTGCGGTGTTGGTTGGGGCCGGGGGAGAAAAATCATCTCTGCAATGCGTTGTGTCAGTGTTTCCAACCCAATGGGGGATGTGCCAACAGCCGTTTGTATAATTGGCGCACCGTCCAAAAATGTACCCTCAACCAATTCGTAGAGTTCTTCCGTAATGAGTTCGATGTCCTCTTCGTCAGCCAAGTCACACATTGTTATTGCGATGAGACCGCGCTGAACACCCAGCAATTGTAGAATGTTGACATGCTCAATCGTTTGGGGCATGACAGAATCCGTAGCCGATACACACAGCAACACAGCATCCAAACTGGTTGCCCCAGCAATCATTGTTCGAATTAAGCGCTCATGGCCGGGTACATCAATGAACGAGATAGATTCTTCCCCAACGTCCAAACTCGTAAATCCCAAAGAGATGGTAATGCCACGTTCTTGTTCTTCTGGCGCACTATCCAAGTCCACCCCAGTCAAAGCTCGAATCAAAGACGTCTTTCCGTGATCAATGTGCCCAGCAGTTCCGATGATGAAAGCCATCTAGCTACCCTCGGTCAAGCGACTGAACACCGATTCCAGATCGTCTTTGAAGGGACTGAGTTCCAGCAGCACCAACCCATGCTCGATGACACAATTAAATACGGAACGACGGATGTCAGCGGTGCAAGTGAGAGAGTATCCCAATTCACCATTGGGCAAGTTTGTCAGTTTCTTACAGTGCTCTACACCTTGTATTTGCATAAATTTTTGTGCGAGATCGTTGGCATCCATGTGTACTTTGTCTTGTTCTAAAATGAGTTTCCAATGCAGTTGCGCCTGAGATTGTGCAATAATTTCCTCTACCGTTCCATCGGCAACGAGGCTCCCTTTGTCGATGATCAATACGCGATCGCAGGTCACTTGGACTTCAGAAAGAATGTGTGTACTCAAGATGACGGTCTTGGTGCGTCCAATCTCGCGAATGAGGTGTCTCATTTCAACAATCTGATTGGGGTCCAAACCGGTGGTGGGTTCATCGAGAATCACGATTGGCGGATCATGAATTAACGCTTGTGCCAAACCGACGCGTTGTCGAAAACCTTTGGACAGTTCTCCGATGGCTTGTTTCCAGCGTTCTGTGATTTGACACTGACGACTTATGTGCTCGATGGCACGCAACTGTTCAGACCGTCCCATGCCCCGTATGTTGGCGATGTACTGTAGGTACTCATACACCGTCATGTCTGGATACAATGGTGCATTTTCGGGTAGATACCCAATTTGCTGCTGGGCTTGAATGGGGTTTTCTAAAACATTGGTGCCGTTGATGAAAGCAGCACCTGAAGAGGGGGCTAGATAACCGGTCAGAATCTTGAGTGTGGTTGATTTTCCAGCGCCGTTTGGTCCCAAGAATCCGACGACCTGTCCTTTGGATACGTCAAAACTTAGATCACGGACAGCAGCCTGTGATGTCTTTGATGAATTGCCGTAAAATTTACAAAGAGATTGAACCGAAATTGTGTGCATTGGACCCTGAAGTTTGGTGACAACAATGTAACGCACTGTATAAGATGGTGTCGAGTCTTATTCTATTGACACAGCAAGATTTCAGTCTCAATGATTTCGAATGGTGCTGGTCTTGGTAATTAAAAAGGCATTGTTCTTTAGCGTCTAAGTTTCCAAATGCCCTGTACCGCCTCCACACAGATTTCAAGGTTCATTTTGGAGACGCCGTGTTCTCGTTCTATGAACACAATGGGGATTTCTTTGATGCGCAGCCCACGCTGGTGTGCATGGTGGGTAACCTCGAATTGAAAACTGTATCCATTGGACTGAATGGCATCGAGATCCAGTCTTTCCAACGCAGAACGCCGAAAGCACTTGAAGCCACCCGTTAAATCTCTGTACTCAAGGTTCAGCATTCTCTTTGCGTAGAAGTTTCCAAATTTACTGAGCCACTGCCGATGTCTAGCCCATCCTTCTACACCTCCACCCGGCATGTATCGACAGCCCAATACAATGTCTGCATCGAGAAGGGCATTGAGAAACTTTGGTAGATACTGGGGTTGATGACTGAAGTCGGCATCCATTTCAAAGATGCTCCCGTAAGAGCGTTCCAGCGCCCAACGAAAACCGTCTATGTAAGAGGGCCCCAACCCCTTGTTCGACGTACGGTGTAGAACGTGCAATCGCGGTTCAGAGTTGGACATTGCCTGTACGAGTCGGCCTGTACCGTCAGGGCTGTTGTCATCCACAACCAAGATGTGCGCATCTGGCAAGTGTTCAAAGACTGCAGCTGCGATGGATTCAATGTTTCGACGTTCATTGTACGTTGGCAAAATGATGAGGCTGTGTTTTCCACGAAAGGGCATGGCAAAAACCGTCGTTGATGTTAGGCATGGTACGGTAATCTTTTGGGACATTGTCGGCAAGTTTTCCCAATGGTGTGTTGCAACGGTGGTATGGAAGACCACACATACTATTTGGGTGTGTAGGACGACAATGGTGTGGTCGAACGAAAGGACGGTAGAAGTTCAATGGTGGATTGGTTGACATTGCTGTGGTGGTTGGGTCCATGGTGTGATCAAACGCGTGCACCAAACAATATTCAACACCAAGATTGCTCGATTTCGTTTCGTTTCCGTGTCTACAGACCACGTCGGTACTCGAAGGCCGTCATGGTATTGCCCGGTTTGCACCCTGATGGGATAGACGATGCCCGTTTGGATCGTTTTTGTAGAGTCTTAGCCAGTGCGGGTGTTTTGGTTGGAATTCCCGAACTTCCAACGATGATGCGCTCGATGATGGAGCCCAAACTTTTGGATGAGACGACGACAGCCGGCGAACATTTCTACTCCCTTTGTTGCCAAGAAGGGTTCTCACAGTTTGGTGTTTTTTGTATTTCAGCGTCTTCGATTGCGGGATTGCATCTTGCCAACCATCCCACGTTCGAATCCCGTGTATCCAGGGTGCATCTATTTGGTGGTTTTGCGGACTGGAAAGAAGCATTGCGTTTTGCGATGACAGGACAGATACAAACAGTGGAACCACCGGTTCAGCTTGCGGTGGACCCGTTGTCTTTGCCTGTTGTTTACATGAATCTGTTGTCTTGCTTTCCCAGTTTTATCACTGATGCTCTAGAACTGCCCACCTCAGTCAGAGACGTGCTTATCGAGGGATTGTTCGAGTATGTCTCTCTCAGTTGGGAAAAGCCAGCCGTTGAACATCCCACCGACACGAAAATAATTGCCGAGCGAATTGTCCAAAATCTGGAAATAGACTGTGGTCAACAGGTCGACGAAGAGGTGTTCGCCCAACGATTTTTTGAAGCTTGTGCAGTGCGTTCAGGCGGCCAAGAACGGGTGCACAAGTTTTTGGATGGGTTGGTACACCCACCCCAGGCGGTTTCATGGTTGGATCCAGAACCTTTGTTGCGCCATCTCACCGTACCGTTGGATGTATCACACGGGAGAGACGACTTTGTTGTGCCATATCCACAAGCCGATACCTTGGTAAAGTGGGCCCCGCGTGGTTTGGTACATTGTTACGTTACGGGATTGTACCATCACACCGGAACGGTCTCGATTCGGCGTCTGTTGTCGATGTTGCTTGGACTACCCACAGAGTTGTGGACTTCAATGCAGATGGTGTGGGCGCTGTCGAAGCTTGGGAAGTGAATCCGTTGTTCCGTATCCAGTCCTCTAGGGGCATTTAGTCCTACGGTTGGGACAAAGAAAGAGAGGATTCAATGCAGCCCTTCGCCACAACTGAATCCTCTAGGGTGACCAGATCGGGTGTACGGTTATCGTTTTTCGGCTTCTCGCTTTACCCATTTGGTGGCATTCTCCACACCGGTTTCTGCCAGCATCGTTTGAATGAATCCAGGAACCCAGCCTTTGATCCGCAAGTCGACGGAATATTCAACGCGGGTCTTGTTGGGATCCAATGGGGAAGGGTACACGAGCCAGTATCCCGTTGAGTCATCCAAATCGCTTTCTCTCGTGTAATCCAAGGTCCAGGTCATGTACCCTTTGGTTGGCTGGTAATCGTGCTTTACGTAGTACTGAACGTCAAATCCCCATGAAGAAATCACAAAATCTACCAATATCTCATTGCCCTTGGTCGCATAGCGCTCACACTTCGCCAGTTCATCAATGTAGGATGTGTAATTCTTAAACGATGTGATCACGCTCCAGACGTCTTGTTCGGAAGCATTGACGTCAAAAATGGCGACGCCACGGCCACCGTTTCCTTCTTGTACCTGTTTGAGTACTGCTTTTCCCTGCGATAAGGTCATTTTTTCAGATGCAGACAGTGTGGCTTTCTTGGGGTTGGTAAACTTGGTGGCTACACCATTGTGTGGGTGCGCAGTATTTGGATTGGCAGCCATAGAGGGGACGATGAGCATCCAGAGTGTCAATAACAAGTGCATGGTTTCTCCTGTGGTTTTGGTCTGTCCTTCTTAACGGTCCGATTTTGTGGTTTATTCAAATTGCTTGTCTTTTCTTCTGTTTGACCACACTTGATCCCACAGTCTGAAATCGATACACTGTACGCATAACATTCCGACACAGATTTGTGAATGGATTAGGAGTTTCGTATGCGTTTGTTGTCAATGGCTTTTGCGTGGGTACTGGGTTTGGTTGGTTTATCTTCTGAAGAAGATGCGCAACAGGACAGTCCTGAAATTATCACTTCATACATGACCACCGATTCCGCAACCGACACGGGGGACACAGGCGAACCGCTCGACACTGCCGAAGAAGAACCTGCGGACACTGAGACTGGTGAAACAGGTGACTCTGGTGATACAGCTGGAGACAGTGCTGTTACTGATACCGCCCTCAAGTCTGCGATGGATCTGGCCGGAGAAAATGGTGGGTTCGGATGTGCAACCGTTTCCCCAGATGCTGCGGCGTCTATATTGGTGGGGGTTTTGGCACTCGGCCTTCGACGAAAAGAAGATTGATGGCAAGATTCAAGGTCGAATTTTGAGGATGCTCGTTTGTGTACAGAAGTACACTGCGCTCTCATACGCTTCGTCAGAATCTTGAATGTCACTA
>CBFICN010000110.1:3623-12684 GCA_965661045.1 uncultured Myxococcota bacterium | reverse complement strand
GGTCTGAGGACGAATACTGTGTGTTCTGACCGGCCAAGTGTTCTCCCATCAGGGTCAACAGTACAGGCAGTGACTGAATTTCTTGTTCCAGTACATAGAAATTAGAAGGCGGGTCCGTTGTACCAGAGAGGTAGTCTTGCAACTGCCTTAGCAGTGCGAGATCTTCATCAATGGTGTGAACGTGCGCGATGTATAGTTTCAATAGTGCGTCAATGCTGTACTCGGCATCCAGTTTACTGGGGGATTTCAGAAGGGCTTTGGTCAAATTGCGTACCAAGGATTTGGCTTCATCATCCCAGGGTAATTCTCGAGCGATTTCACCCAAGGCCCAAATGGCTTGTCTGCGTAAGGTGGGGTTTGGGTGGAAGGAGAGTTCTGTCAAGCCGGCTATGACTTCGGGACTGTTTTCGCGCATCAATCCCAAGTTCTGTATTGCCAAGGCTCGGTGTGGTGTGTCATCTATCCACCCTTCATGGAGTGCGACTTCGATGGCTCTACGCGCCTTTCTACGCCGTTCAGATTCGGAGTCATAATCGGCCAAAGATCCGACTTGGTGAATCGACACACAGCCCCAAAGTCCAATGAATAGCCATGATAGACTCATTTGTCCACCAGCCATCGTAGAGCATCGGTTCGAATAAAGATGTCGGGGTCATTGCTGAGAGATTGAACTGCTCCCAGTGCGATAGGATCAGTTTTAGCAAGATATTTCAAGCCTTGAAGCATCCAATAGCGACTCTCATCATCACAAGAGTTGAGTGCTTCAAGGATGCCCGTTGTGCCGTTTGGGATGTGTAATTTTCCAATCGTCAGTGCTGCTTGTGCTCGGATGGGGCACCACTCTCCTTCATCATCTAAAAGGTCGAGCAAAGCCTGTTGATGTTCTTTTGGTGGCAGTATCAGCTTAGAGGTAGGAATTGAATTTAATTGTTGCAGTGTTGTTAAACGAACGTAGCGATGGGGACTGCTCAATAAACGAGGAAGGTTTTGTGCATCGGGTGTCGAGATGGATGATGCTTGTCGGATGTGTCGATTGGACAAACAGCCAGTGTGGATGCAAAGCAACACACCCACCACCAAAGCCTTTCGCATTGCTTTTACTACAGAGACCATAGAGCATCAATCGTTTCAGAAAGTAAGTCGAGTTCTTTTCCCAACGCTTGTTCCGACTGTTGGACAGCTTTATCCGATGATCTCGATGCAGCGTTTCCTGTAAACGTTTGTTGTTTTAACAACGTGTCGAGGTTGTAGATCGAGCAAGTAAGAGTTGTTTGGGCATTGATGAATTGGTACATATCCGGTGGGGAGACCGTTTGATCTCCTGTACATTGAACCCTAATTTCACTGTTTGGACTGGTTGTGCCAACAATGGGGAGACCCAAAGGAGCAAGAGACTGCTGTATGAGTGCGCGATGAGGGCTATCTGGTGTCACCAAAATGGTCAATCTACTCCTCTCTTGCTTAAACTCTAGATTTAGTTTTTCCATATTCAAAGAGGGCGGCATTGAACGTTGCTCATAGTCTACAACTTGTCGTACGTCATACAATGCCACATCTCGTTCTGCCAATGCAGACAAGGCTTTGTACTGATCAATCTGCTCATACAGAGACTCCTTTTCTTTCATGTTTCTACGCAACTTGGACATTTGAAGGCTCAATTCGTTTCGTTCTAGATCGATCTGCGTAAGCCAGTCCGCACGTTTGATCGTTGCCAAAGAATAGGTGAGTCCCGATTGCTTTTTGGTGCTTTTGCGAGACCAGTGTTGAACAATTTCTACGTGCTCAAGCGTTGTGGTCGAGGTGACTTCTGTTTTGGTTTGTAATCTTTGGTGACTGCTGCTTGAAATTTGTTCTGTGGCCCGACTGGTTTGGGCAGTGTCTTTGAGCGACGTTTGTCGTTGTGAGATGGTGACCTCAAATTGTCTGGAGAGGGCTCCGAAGGCAGCAGTGTCGGCCTCTTCTATCGTGCTTCCACTTCCGACGCCGATTAGAAATTCACTTTGATTATATGGATCGCATGGTTGGGTCACCCAACAAGGTTGAGTGTCTTTTCGTTTCTTCGCTTCTGCATTGTTTTGTGGAAATGCAAAGAGACTGAAAGCAATGCTGACTGTAAAGCGCGTCATGTTTTTTCCTGAATCATTCTTTTATACATAACGACTTTATGCCCTTTTTTATTCGATGCTTTTGAAAAAATACGGAATAGGATTGATTCTTGTGGTATTTTAACAATGAGTTTTGATTTGATGTCAAGATTTACAGAACCGCAAAAAATCTGCAGGTGTATTTGAATAAGTGTATGTGCAGATGCGTTAATAGGGTAATCGAGTAGTCATACTCACCAACACCCATCCTTACACCATCGGAGACACCATGAGATCATTGCTGTTACTTGCAACACTCGGATTCGGCCTTACCGCTTGTGGTAAAAACAAAGCCAAAACATTTAAACCCGTAGATACGGAGCAGCTCGCAGAAAAAGAACGCAAGGGCTATCCCGATTGGATTACCAATCCCTACACCAAAGGATTCGATCCTGGAAACTCAATCTGCGCTTCTGCACAATCTACTATGGGGCTTAGCTCCGGAAACATTGATGCAGCCCGCTCAGACGCTGAAATTCAAGTCAAGAATCGCGTTGCCGAACAGGTTCAAGCAGAAGTTGGCCTCTTACAGGAGCGTTCCAATCAAATCTTTCGGGATGTTGCCGGTAAAGAAGTCGGTGGAACCAGTTTGAAGGTGATCAACCAGAACTACCAAGAGACTCAGATTGTTGGTCTTCGCTACTTGTCTACCTACTACCATCCAGATCCAATCAATCCGGAGAAGATCTTTGTACTTGGATGCATCCGAGTGGACTTCATTGATCTGGCCAAGCAAATCCAAGAGCAAATGATTTCAGCAGCTCAAACACAAGAGGCGATGGAGTTCGAACATCAAGAAGCCATGCTTCGCTTCGATGAGGTTCGTCGTCAGTATTTGGGTCAGAAGGGCATTCAAAGCGCTGAGACACCCGTCTTGAAATAAACTGTATACTTTAGTTTGGTTTACAAAACCCAGTCAACAGACTGGGTTTTTTGTTTTTTCTGCTAAACTGACTCTATAGTCAATCTGGAGAATCAAATGAGACCTTGTACCGCTTGTGGGCACCACATCCTAATGACCCATCGCTCTTGCCTTCACTGTGATGAAGCACAGTTAGACAGTGGAAAGCCACAGATCTCTAAATCCAGTGCTATAGCATTGGGCTTACTGCTTGGTTTGGGATCTGTGGGGTGTGGTGAGGAAGATAAAGACACGTCTGTAGATGACAGCGCTGTTGAAGAGCCGGCTTCGGAACCAGATATGGCTGCTGAGTATGGTGTTCCTGCTGTGGAGACCAATCCATAAAATTTCGATAAACCCAACTGTGTGGTCAAAAGTTGGCTTGACAATCTGCGTGTGGTGAACAAAGTTATCTATTCACACACACACGAGGATCTCATGTCATCACTGCTCACCATAGAACGTCCAATCGAATGGTCCACCATTACCCCCGAGACTGCAAAGCGCGATATTCCATTTTTAATTTCAGACGCTCGAACCAAAATTGAGACGTTGAAGGAATCTGAGCCATCGTATCAAAATACCGTCTTGGCATTGGATGAGATCACCGAACGTGTATTTCGAGCGTGGAATCTGGTTCAGCATTTGAACTCTGTGTGCAACACTCCAGAACTCAGAACGGCCATTCAAGAGCTTCAGCCACAGATTAGCAACTTTTCCAGTTCATTGTTCATTGACGAGGGTTTGTGGGCAGTGTTTCAAGCAGCGACAGCAGACAGAAGTGGGTTGACTGCCGAACAGCTTCGCCACGTTGAAGAAACAGAGATGTCGTTTCGTCTCAATGGTGCGTTGTTGTCTGATGAAGATAAGAATCGTCTCGTAGAGTTGAACCGAAAGTTGGCCGAGACCACCCAGAAGTTTTCAAACAATGTTCTCGATGACAAACAGCGGTATGAGTTGATCATCGAAGATGAGACACGCTTGCATGGGCTTCCAGAGTCCGCTGTTCAAGGTGCACGTGCAGCCGCATCTGCAAAGGGATTGGAGAATGCGTGGCGCTTTACCTTGGATTATCCATCTTACATCCCAGTGATGCGATATGCAGATGATGACGCGTTACGCAAAGAGATGCAAGAAGCCATGTCGGCAGTTGGTCGCTCAGAAGAATACAACAATCTTCCAATCATCAAAGAAATTCTGATGCTCCGTAAAGCCAAGGCAACCTTACTGGGCTTCGAGCAGTTTTCAGATCTGGTTCTCAATACACGCATGGCGAAGAGTGGTTCGAGTGCACTCGGGTTTGTGGAAGATCTATTCGCCAAGACCAAACCATTTTGCGATCAGGAAGTCGCTGAACTTGAGGCGTACAAATCCCGGTTGACCGGTGGCGAGGTCGGTCGACTCAATCCATGGGAAGGTGCCTACTATGCTGAGAAACTGCAACAAGAGACCTGTGCCATCAGCGATGAAGAGTTGCGTCCGTACTTCACCGTGGACGCCGTTATGGGTGGGTTCTTTGAATTGGCCAAGGAGCTGTTTGGCATTTCGATTACCCGCGTGTCGAATGATTTGACGGGGACAACATCCGACTCTGAATATCAAATCTGGCACGATGATGTCCGTGTGTATGAGATTGAAGATGAAGATGGTTCGTACATCGGCGTATTCTATGCGGATTTATTTCCTCGTGAAGGAAAACGGGGTGGTGCTTGGATGAACCCGCTGTATACCCATACATCAGACAAAGGCTTCCAAGGACACATTGGACTCATCTGCGGAAACTTTACACCACCAATGGAAGGACGGTCGGCACAGCTGCTGCATCGAGAAGTCGAGACCGTCTTTCACGAAATGGGTCACTTGCTGCATCACATGCTTGGCAAGGCAGAGGTACCCAGTTTGCATGGAACCAATGTTGCGTGGGACTTTGTTGAATTGCCGTCTCAAATTATGGAAAACTGGTGCTGGGAGAAAGAACTGCTGCAGCGATTTGCAAAGCATGCGGAGACCGGTGAAGTCATTTCTGACGACTTGTTGACCAAGATGAACAAAAAACGCAATTTCCGGGCTGGATCTGGGCAGATGCGTCAGCTGTCTTTTGGCAAGATGGATTTGAGTCTGCACCTTGCCGATGTAGATTGGAACACAACGGACATCGATGCGTTTCTGGAGCCGTTGCTGGACGCGTACCACACACCGTATGCGGTTTCCTCACCGACCAATGTGGCACAGTTTGGGCACTTGTTCTCTGGACCGGTTGCCTATGCCTCAGGCTATTATTCCTACAAATGGGCTGAAGTCTTGGATGCAGATGCCTTCTCGAGATTTAAGCAAGAAGGCATCTTCAATCCAACAGTGGGCCGAGAGTATCGAAATACCATCTTGTCCAAAGGAAACACCGACGCACCAGATAAGTTGTTTCGCAATTTTATGGGTCGAGATCCAGATCCCGATGCATTGCTGAGACGATCAGATTTACTGCAATAATTCGGTCTGGTTGAGGGGGATTTCTGGTTGAGGGGCCTTAGACTGGGTTTCAGTCTCCATTGGGCTATGGGTTACTCTCTTGTCCTGGAGTGTAGCCCATGTTGTCATTAACCATATCGTGTCCCCACTGTTTTGAAATTCAAACCCTAGCCATTGCACCGGATGATCTTGGGCATATGGATTTTGACTGCGGGGTGTGCTGTCGATCGATGACCTTGTACATTTGGGTTGATGAAGAAGGCTCGATACAGGCATCGGTTCAACAAAGCTGGTAGGGGTTGTGTAGCATTTCACTCAATGATCAGCATTTCGCACATGCGGTCGATCGAACGATCGGATAAATGGTCGGCAGTGGAGGTGGCTATGGAATGGTATTTGCTGTGGCGATTGTTGAAATGGATTGGGTTGTTGCTGTGGGGAATGGGTCTCTATCGTGTATCGGTTCAATCAAAACAGACCGATCGTTTGAAAGGACTTTATGGGTTTGCGGTTTTTGGCTTTGCGCTGACGTGGATGTCGGGTTGGTTGATGATGAAGCATCGTGGGTATAGCATGGGTGCCACTTGGATTTCCAATGCGATGCTCTTTGGACTGCTATCGATGGTCGGTACCTTTCTGCGGACCTTTTCAAGTCAGAAGGGCAAACTGTACAATGCAATGATTTGGATAGGGTTTGCGTTGTCCATGTCGAGCATGGTGGTTCGTACGGGTGATGGTGCGACACTTGGACTTGTGAGCGCTGTTGCTGTTCTCTTTGGGGCGTTGATGACGATGAGGTTGAACGCGGATCATCTAGAAGAAACAGCGGATGGTGTAGAATTAGAGGTCATTAAGGGCTTCAAATGGATGGCGTGGGTCGAGGGATTGACGGTCTTGGTATTGTTTCTGTTGTATATACCGGCAAAAAAACTGATGGGTATCAATTTGGACGGTGGCACTGGAATGATTGGCTGGACCCATGGGGTCTTTGTCATCTTGTATGTGCTTTCGCTGACCTTTACGTTTCGGAAACTCGGTTGGTCATGGATGCAATATGTGGTGGGTGGACTGTCTTCGTTTTTCCCCTTTGGTACCTTCCTATTTGAGCGAAAGATTTTTGACCGCGAGGCACTGGATTGAGTTCAGATCAACAACGATTCGGTAAACGATGAGTAAGAGTTCTATCGTTATCCAGCCCCAATTGACTATACTGTATCTAAGTGTAAGATGATTTGGAGAAGGTGATGCAAACGTGGTTGGTTGTGTTGTTGGCGACAGGGTGCTTTAGCAACTGGGAAGCGGTAGACAAAGATGGGGATGGACGCAGTTTCGTCGACGGAGACTGTTGGGACTTTGCAAGCGATCCAATACCACCTGAAGGAGCATTGGATCATGGAGTGACAGCAGCGGATATTTATGTTGGTGCCGAGGATTTGCCGTACGATGGAATTGACGCCAACTGTGATGGGTTGGATGATTTCGACCAAGACGGCGACGGGTTTGTACCCACTGAGTATGCTGGGCTTGTAACATTACAAGTTGAAGGGTCTGGTATGCTTCCGGGGGGAGATTGCTGGGACTCTGTAGAGGAACGAACCCTCGATGCTGTACTTGGTGGGGCGACAATCACCGGTGCGGTTGTGTTTCCAGAGGCAGAGGATTTTCCGTACGATGGGGTGGATGCCAACTGTGATGGGCTGGATGACTTCGATCAAGACGGCGACGGGTTTGTACCCACTGAGTATGCTGGTTTTTCGACCTTGTTTTCTGGGAGTGACAACATTCTACCCAGTGGAGACTGCTGGGACGATCCTGCTCAAGACTTCTCTGATCCAACAGGCAACTTTGAGGCTGCTGACGTACATCCTGAAGCAGAAGACGTGTACTATGATGGCGTCGATGCAGATTGTGCGGGAAATTCAGACTGTGATCAAGATGGCGATGGGTTTGAGGTGCTGACCGATGCCTGTGCGGATATTGTGGAAACTTCTGATTTGGACTGCAATGATGTAGATGCCACCATTTTTCCCAATGATGCAGAAGAGATCTATTTTAATGGGGTTGATGACAACTGCAATTCGGCAGATGGAGATGGCGATCGCGATGGGGATGGGTTTTGGTCTGTAGAGTATCCCTTTGCGCAAAATGAGGTGGACACCTCTGTACAAATTCCAGCGACGTTGGATGATTGCTGGGATGACCCGGAGTCAACACCCACAGAGTTTGCAACCATCAATGGATTTGCTGCGTTGTCGGCAGGTGAGGTCCATCCGACAGCCGTGGATCGATGGTACGATGGCGTGGCGCAAGACTGCATTGACGATTCAGACTTTGACCAAGATGGAGATGGGTTTGACTCTCGATTCTATCTTCGACGCGACGGCACCTCGGGAGAAGATTGTGTCGATTCTGTCCTAGATCCGGACTTTGTAGACGTCGGTCTGACACCCAATCAGATATACCCTGGGAATCCGACCGAGACCCATTATGATGGCATTGATCAAAACTGTGACTTTTTGAGTGATTACGATCAAGATGAGGATGGTCAAGATGCACAAGGGTATGGCGGTGACGACTGTAACGATGTCGACCCAGACATTTATTTGGATGCGACCCTTCCAGAAGGGGTCAACGATGGGGTCGATCAAAACTGCGATGCCTTAGAAGCCTGTTATGTCGATCAGGATTTGGATGGTTTTGGCAACAATCAAGGAGAGACTGGTTTATCGAGTGACTTGACATGTGTTGGTGAAGCTGGATTTTCCAATGTTGCGACAGATTGTAATGATGGTGATGGGACAGTGTACCCGAGTGCATCAGAACTGTGCGATGGTCAAGTCAATACGTGTGGTGGTACACTTCCATCGGATGAAGTAGACGATGATGGGGATGGTTTTGTAGAGTGTACAATCGACGCCAATGGTTGGGACGATCCAGCAAATGCTAAACTGGGTGACGACTGTGACGATGGTGATGCGTCATTAAACCCCGACACAGAATGGTATGTCGACACGGATGTGGATGGTTTTGGGGATGCTGGGAATACTCAAGTTCAGTGTGCTCAACCAACTGGCTATATCTCCGACAATACTGATTGTAATGATGGTGATGGGACAGTGTACCCGAGCGCACCAGAACTGTGCGACGGTCAAGTCAATACGTGTGGTGGTACACTTCCGTCAGATGAAGTAGACGATGATGGGGATGGTTTTGTAGAGTGTACAATCGACGCCAATGGTTGGGACGATCCAGCAAGCATCAAATTGGGTGATGACTGTGACGATGGTGATGAGACAGTGTACCCGAGTGCATCGGAACTCTGTGACGGTCAAGTCAATGCGTGTGGTGGTACACTTCCGTCAGATGAAGTAGACGATGATGGGGATGGTTTTGTAGAGTGTACAATCGACGCCAATGGTTGGGACGATCCAGCAAATGCTAAACTGGGTGACGACTGTGATGATGGTGATGCGTTGTTAAACCCCGACACAGTATGGTATGCCGACACGGATGTAGATGGATTTGGAGATGCTGGGAATACTCAAGTTCA
>CBFICN010000110.1:0-3385 GCA_965661045.1 uncultured Myxococcota bacterium | reverse complement strand
TTGTTAAACCCCGACACAGTATGGTATGCCGACACGGATGTGGATGGATTTGGAGATGCTGGGAATACTCAAGTTCAATGCGCGCAACCAAGTGGGTACATCTCTGACAATACCGATTGTGACGACGGTGATGCAACGCTCAACCCCGATACAGTGTGGTATGCCGATACTGATGTGGATGGATTTGGAGATGCTGGGAATACTCAAGTTCAATGCGCGCAACCAAGTGGGTACATTGCCGACAATACCGATTGTGACGATACAGATTCTGTAGTCAATCCGAATACGGTATGGTATGCCGATACTGATGTGGACGGTTTCGGGGACCCTGGAAATGCTCAAGTGCAATGTGTACAGCCGAGTGGTTACCTTCTCGATGCTTCCGACTGTGATGATGATGATGCAACGCTCAACCCTGATACAGAATGGTTTGCGGATACTGATGTGGATGGGTTTGGTGACGCGGGGGATATGTTGACTCAGTGTGTTCAACCGACGGGCTATATTTCAGACAACACCGATTGTGACGATGCGGATGCAGTAATCAATCCCAATACAGTGTGGTATGCAGATGTTGACGTGGATGGTTTCGGAGATGCTGGAAACACGTTGACGCAATGTCAGCAACCGAGTGGTCACGTTCTTGATGATTCAGACTGTGACGATGGAGACTCGACACTCAACCCAGATACGGTGTGGTACGCAGATGTTGATGTAGATGGTTTTGGTGACGCGGGGGATATGTTGACTCAGTGTCTTCAACCGTCGGGGTACATTGTTGATGACTCAGACTGTGATGACGGAGATGCAAATTCTTATCCGGGTGCTTTTGATGTCTTTGATGACGGCATTGATCAGGATTGCGACGGTGTAGATGCAACGGGGCTCACAGGAGATGAACTGGAGATCGGAGATCTCATCATCACCGAGATGATGGTGGATACCTATATTGGTGGTGCAGATGAATGGTTTGAAGTGTACAATACAACGTCCGAGACGATTGATTTGTTTGGTTTGTATATTGAAGACAACAACGTGAACAATCGTAGACAGATTCCCGATCATGTTGAGATTCTACCCAACTCTTATTTCGTCTTTGTCTCCAACGATGATCCCCAAAGCAATGGCGGGTTTGATTGGTCCAATATTCCTCATTACGACTATCCTTCCATCCGATTCAACAACGATGGTGACGATATCGCCTTGGTGTACGATGATGGATCATCCCAACTGGTACTGTTTGAACTTGTATATACAGACTCGGGTGCTACGGATTTTCATTATGGAAGGGGGGTATCTGCCATTGTCGATGATGAAAGCATTGTGAGCAACAACGATTCGGATTTGTGGTGTTCTTCGCGAACCTTGTACCATACCAATACTGACGACGATACTGATTATTACGGCACCCCAGGGTCTTCCAATGATGTTTGTGATGACGATGGAGACTCCCATTTCTATTATGTCGACGGCAGTGGTGACTGTGATGATGGTGATGCAACAATCTTTCCTGGTGCAACGGAAATGTCGGATGATGGCGTTGACCAAGATTGCGACGGATTTGAACTCTGCATTGTCGACAGTGATGGAGATGGGTTTGGGAACTCAGCAGGGACTTTGGGCAATAGCAGTGTGTTGACCTGTGACGGCAGTGGCTTCTCTCAAAACTCGGATGATTGTGATGATGATGACCATACGGTATATCCATGGGCACCAGAAACGACCGACACTACGGACCACAATTGTGATGGATTGGAATCGTTGAATAGCCCCATTACGACTTGTGTCGGGAATGCCTACTTTGATGCCACGTTGGGTTTTGATACGTATTACTTGCTCTGCACAGATTCCGACAATTGGCAAAATACGTTGGATACTTGCCAAGATGCAGGCTATGATGGCATGCCCAAAATTAGTACTTTGGGACAAAATAATTTGCTTGAACCACTGGCCGATAATTTCTGGATTGGATTGTCAGATCCAAACTTGGATGGGTCTTATCTTTGGTCTGATGGCAGTTCTTTGACTGGATACACAAATTTTCATAGTTCAGGGTCTAGTTCATGTTTTCGGATGAAAAGCAATGGAGAATGGGATGATCGAGCGTGTTCTGAAAGCAATAAGATCGCCTGTTCGATTGAACTCCCATAATCGTTGAACTAGGTTTACCCACTTCGATCAAGAGATGCTCTTGTTGCTTCAAGAGGTCGTCCAAGCAGCCAGATGCTGACAATACAGGCTAACGTTCCCAAGAGTAGACACACTCCCCACGATATACCCAGTCCCACAGGAATGGAACAGAAAATGAGTGAGATGAGCCCTGAAACGAGTGCATAAGGCAATTGGGTGCGAACGTGTTCCGCGTGGTCACAGCCTGTTCCCACACTGGACAGCACGGTGGTATCCGAAATGGGAGAACAGTGATCACCCCAAGTCGCCCCACTGAGTACAGCCGCCGTCACGGCAAGAATGATCTCCATACTGGCACCAGACTGTGCAACCAATGGGAGGGCAAGCGGCATTAGAGTCCCCATTGTTCCAAAAGACGTTCCGGTGGCAAAAGCAATTCCAGCAGCGAGAATGAAGACGAGACTGGGGAACCACATTGGCTCAATGACACCATCCAACACTTGGATGAGATAGTCGGCGGACCCAAGTTCTTTCATGACGGTTCCAATTGACCAAGCGAGAACCAGGATGATGATGGCTTCAGCAATGCGTCCCATACCCGTATGAACAGCCTCTTTCATTTCTTCACTACTGGTTCCGAGTAACTTTGCGATGCCAACTGCAGCCAAAATTGCGGTGATGGATCCTCTGAGCATTGCGTCGTATCCATCTGCGGCAGAGACAATGTCTGAAATGGACGTGGCATCTGGCTTTGCAGTCGTCCCTTGCAGGTACAAGTCGACCATGGAAACACCAATCAACAGCACGATGGGTAGAATTCCGAGCCACATTCTCTTGACTTCAACTGGTGGGGTGGCCTTGATTTCTGTAGAGAGGGCTTGCAACTCTGCGTCTCTCATGGGTCCAAAGTCCCGTACGCTAACCGCCAATACGAAGCCAAACACAAGTGCCAGAATTGGATAGAATCGATAGGGCAGTCCTTCCAAAAATAGTGCGTAAGCAGACATCCCTTCCAAGCCTGCTTGTTGCAACGTCTCTGGAGATAAGGTCTGCATCGCCTCATCCATCAGCGATACCTCATAGCCCACCCAAGTACTGATGAGGGCCAGGGTGGCAACAGGGGCTGCAGTCGAATCAACCAGATAAGCCAATTTGGCCCGTGAAATCCGCAGTCTATCGGTGATTGGACGCATCGAAGAGCCTACAATCAAGCAGTTGGCGTAGTCGTCAAAAAATACGATCAGTCCAGAAAACC
>CBFICN010000109.1:0-12823 GCA_965661045.1 uncultured Myxococcota bacterium | reverse complement strand
TCTTCATCGGAGATGCCGCGGGATATCTAGACCCCATTACAGGTGAAGGGATTCGCTTGGGACTGTTGTCGGCAAAAGCAGCCATTGAGGCAATTCTCGATGACCGACCAAACCAATATCCCCAAAAACATCGACGAATTTTGTTGCCTTATTGGGTATTGACTGGTGGTTTACTTTGGTTGCGACGCTTCAAACTTGGTCGACGCATTATGGTCCCCTTTCTTCAAAAGGTCCCTTTCGCTTTCGGACGCATTGTCTCCGCCCTGGGTGGCTAATCGATAGAATTCTCCCTTCGGTTGGTAGTGCATTCAAAAAGAGTTACATTCCATCGAAACGTGCAACAACAGGAGGTTCCAATGGCAGATTGGAGCAAAGATTACAATGGCCACTTCCCTGGTTCAACCAAAGTCTATGTGGGTGACCTAAGAGTTCCCATGCGTGAAGTGGGACTCAGCGACGGCAATCAACCACTCAGAGTCTATGACACCAGTGGACCACTCGGTGTAGATCCACACAAGGGATTGCCCGCGTTGAGAGCACAGTGGATTGCTGAACGGGGCGATATTGAAGAAACAGAGCGCATCATTCCACTGTCGAATGAACTGACCCCAACCAGTTTGCACCGCAAAACCCTCTGTGGAACCAAAAATGTTACCCAGCTACACTATGCCAGGAAAGGCATCATCACGCCTGAAATGGAATTCATCGCGACCCGAGAAGGCGTCAGTGCTGAGTTTGTACGAAAGGAAGTTGCTGAAGGCCGTGCAATCATTCCAGCGAACATCAACCACCCTGAATCTGAACCCATGATCATTGGGCGCAATTTCCACGTCAAGATCAATGCCAACATTGGAAACTCTGCCGTCGTCTCCTCCATCAAAGAAGAAGTCGACAAACTGTCTTGGGCTACCCTGTGGGGTGCGGACACAGTCATGGACCTCTCAACGGGCAAAGACATCCATGACACCCGCGAATGGATTATCCGAAACTCGGCAGTGCCGATTGGGACAGTCCCCATTTACCAAGCCCTCGAAAAGGTCAAAGGAAAACCAGAAGACCTGACGTGGGAAGTCTTCAAGGAGACATTGATTGAACAAGCCGAGCAAGGGGTTGACTATTTCACCATTCACGCCGGTGTATTGTTGGAGTACATTCCCCACACCGCCAAACGACTGACCGGAATCGTCTCTCGTGGGGGTTCAATCATCGCGAAATGGTGTTTGGCGCACCACAAAGAAAACTTCTTGTACACCCACTTTGAAGACATCTGTGAGATTCTTAAAAAGTACGACGTAGCCTTCTCTTTGGGTGACGGTCTCCGACCTGGTTCGATCGCAGATGCCAACGACGAAGCACAGTTTGGCGAGCTCAAAACCTTGGGGGAACTCACAAAGATTGCCTGGGAACACGATGTACAAGTCATGATTGAGGGTCCAGGACACGTGCCGATGCACCTAATCAAAGAAAACATGGACAAGCAACTCGAACTGTGTCACGAAGCGCCCTTCTATACCTTGGGGCCTTTAACCACCGATATTGCACCTGGATACGACCACATCACCTCAGCCATTGGGGCCGCCATGATCGGTTGGTTTGGAACCGCAATGCTCTGCTATGTCACCCCGAAAGAACATTTGGGATTGCCCAACCGTGACGATGTAAAACAGGGAATCATCACCTATAAGATCGCTGCTCACGCTGCTGACCTTGCCAAAGGACACCCCCGCGCACAAATGTGGGACGATGCGCTGTCCAAAGCCCGGTTTGAATTCCGATGGCGCGATCAGTTCCGTTTGGGATTGGATCCTGAAACCGCGATGGCTTACCATGACGAAACACTGCCGGCCGAAGGGGCTAAGGTGGCACACTTCTGCTCTATGTGCGGTCCAAAATTCTGCTCGATGAAACTGAGTCAAGACATTCGAGATCAAGAAGAAGCCAAGGCGGGAATGGCAGAGAAAGCCAAAGAGTTCAATGACATGGGTGGAGAAATCTACATTGAACAAAACCCCGCCAAATAAGGCTGGCGTCAATGTCTAACCCAACTTTGCTGGCTCCCAAAGTTATTGAGGAGCCAGTCAACACCCTTGTGTTTTCCCAGGCGTCATTTGCATCGACAGTCCAAGCCCTACTCGACAAACGACATGTTCGATTGGATACAAGTTTCTTTGATGGTGTGGCCATCCTTGAAGCACTCAATCAGCGTCTCCCCCCCCCTCACCCCAAGGCTTCGTTCACCAAGCGGTCCGCCCACCGTAAGAAACTCAGGCAGGTGAGTCGATTTTTACTCGTTGGTGTACATCAAGGCAGCCTACAATTGGAGGGCATCTCCATTGAGCCAATTTTAACACTCTTGTATCCAGACGCCCCTGCCGGATGCCTATGCTTTGTCGATGTTCAAGAACTCGCGGGGGCCAACAAACGGATGGACTTGGGCGTACACTATCCTGTTCTGGGCAAGAAGGTGCATCCATTTCTGGGGGTCTACTTCCCAACACGCACCGAGCATTTAGAGTTGTTTGCCACGTGGCTCAGTCAATACACTGGCCCCAAAGATCACGCCATTGATGTTGGAACAGGCAGTGGGATTCTCTCTTTTCTACTGTTGAAATCTGGATTTGAATCCGTCACGGCCACCGATCAAAACCCCAATGCCGTATGGAGTGTTCATCAAGATGCCAAGCGTTTACACTGGTCCGATCGCTTGCACTGTTTGCACACCGACCTACTTATCGGAACGCCAAACACATCACTGATTGTATTCAACCCCCCTTGGATTCCCGGTGAGTCAGACAGTTCTGTCAACGATGCTCTGTTCTATGACGATGGACTGTTTGCCCGATTCTTCGACCAAGCCCACCAGCAACTAGAGACAAACGGACGCGTTGTCTTATTGTTCTCTACCATTTTGACGTTGCTGCGGCCCGACTTGCCCCATCCAATAGAACGAGAATTGTCCAAAGACCGTTTTCGATTGGTACAAAAGCGAAAGCGCAAAGTCAAACCCACAAATGGCCGTCGAACAAAGGAACGCGTCGAGGTCTGGGAACTGGCTCACAACGATTGAGCGCCAAGCTCTCTCACCAAAATACAGTGAAAAACAAATCGGTTTGGTGGATTCAATAAGTCTGTATCCCTATACAAGCCCACAGCCTCAATAAAGGCAACGTCTCCAACCATCGTCGGCATGACAAAGCCCAGCCCCGTACTGGGTTGCAAGTCAGTCCAAGGCATTGGATCATCCCACCGTTCCCACACACGACCCACGTCAACAAACGTGAGAAGTCTGTATCCAGACACCAATGTGTACTGTACTTCACTCGATAGGAAAAGTACTTTGTCCCCACCCACGTTCACATCAAAAAATTGACCATCATATCCAGGGGGGTGCACTTTGTTGTAACTCCAGCCCCTCAATGAATGCCCGCCACCCAAAAAGAACCTGCCGTGCAAGGTCGACACAGGCTCCGCCATCCATCTAAGAACACCAAACTCAGCTCGATTCCTCCACAACCACCTATCTCGTTGCCGATGCACCTCTCCTTGAAAGTGAAAGCGCTGGTAAGACGAGCCATTCATCATCCCCACCGGTGTCAGTTCCAACTGGACAAAAGAAATGTTCGGTATGTCCCATGTACTTAAAAGAGAAACATCAACGGTCTCCACCCCCAAACCAAGCCCTGTCTGTCCGAACCAGCGTTCAAATATCTCGGATTGACCTGCCACATTTGAAAACTGGTGGGTTGTCCAGCCTTGAGTAAGATCCACAGTCCATCGCTGATTGGGCAACCACCGCAACCCGAATTCTCCCATCAACACCTGTTCTTGATAGCCCATTTGTAAATCCGACCAACCATACCCACGCGTCAGTATCTGAATGCCTTGCGTTGGAAAGGCAGCCCAAGCGCCCTCGAGTTGATGATGTGTTCCCCATCCACGATGCGAAAAGTCTCCCTGATTTGGAAAAGCGCGATACCCCAGCGTGTGACGCCCCTTCAAGGACAGACTTGGCGCACGATGGTTCAATACAGTCCATTGAAGGCCGCCATCAAAAGCCCACGTCGTTGCTTGCGTCGTCAGTCCACCCACCCCTTTGAGTTGGCGTTTTGTATTTCGCGTCGCCTGAACCACAACTGAAACAGTGTAGTTGTCTTCATTCAGTATGGTACTCACCTCAGCGTCGGCGACAGAAGGCAGTTGAAGAACCCTATGTTCCAACTTTTCCACAAGAGTTTCGTCATACTCTTTTCCGGTCAA
Source organism: uncultured Myxococcota bacterium (assembly GCA_965661045.1). Taxonomy (GTDB): domain Bacteria; phylum Myxococcota_A; class UBA796; order UBA796; family UBA796; genus CAJWHX01. Next base: position 8,566 of record CBFICN010000109.1, on the reverse strand, counting down.
AGAAGTTCGCAAAATATCCCAGGGTTCCGCTTCATCATCTACAATTTCTACAGTACCAAAGGTATAGCGCTCTCCCCACTCTACAAAAGCCTCAAGCTCAACCTCTCTTTCATCAGTGGAGGTAGACTGCCAGTGAATCGATGGATTTGCAAATCCTCTTTTGCCAAGTTCACGTCGTATTTCTTTGTTGATCCCCTGTTGTACACTTCGATTCCAAGAGCGTGGCATGATTGGAATACTTGGCATAGAAACCGATTCTTCATCATGTGACAGACCCTTGATAGACACATTGGTTAACGTCCAATCACCCCCTAGAAAAATCGAAAACTTAGCTTGTACAGGCTCTCTCCCCTTTGGAGCACGCAGAAAAGGCTGTGATTTGTAAGGCACCCACCCATAGGAAACCGTCGCGTCTCTCCAACCCTGATCAATGTACCAATTCAACATCCGATCCGCTTCACGTTGCAACTCTGCGTCACTCGCTTGAGGAAATGTTTCTATCTGCCTCAATACAGGGAGTGTGTCCCACCATTCGTTCGTATAAGTTTGCAAAGACGACTTGGAACTTTCAGCAAGATGTAGCCACTCAACACCAGTCACGTCAACGATGTCTACTCGTGCAGACACGACAACCTTTGGTTCAGCCGCCCTCAAAGTCGACAGAAAAAATAAAATACAGAACATGAGAATCTTGTATCGATCGCCACCGCAAACAAGCAAATGTTTTTTCAATGTATAGTGGACAAAAATAAGACTCTACATCTTGGAAAGTAAATGAAAAGTATTTGAATATGAATTCAATAATAGGTAAAGTATAAGCATCTTGATCACAGGAGGTCAATCATGTCTCAATCAAAAACCTACGGTGCTGAACTAAATGCCATTGAAATCCAAGATTTCTTGGAATATGCCATCAAACAAAACACGCGAATCTCAAAAAAAGCTGGAAAACGGGGAACCCCTGTTTGTGTTTGGGGAACACACGGCATCGGAAAGACTGAATCTATCATTGGCTTTGCCCGTCGAAACAACTACACCTATGTATATTGCGCCCCAGCACAGTTTGAAGAACTTGGAGACTTACACGGTATTCCTGAAACGTATGACCCAACGCCTGAGTTGCCAAACAGTGGTGATGAATACACAGTGTATCGACCACCACAATGGCTGCACAGTGCATTGAGCAATGTTGACCCAGATGTACCTGGTCTGTTGATTCTGGATGACTTCAACCGTGCAGAGCCAAGAATCCTACAGGGATGTATGCAGTTGTTGCAAATGCACGCTCTGTTTTCTTGGGAACTTCCGCCGAACTGGCAGATTGTGTTGACCGCAAATCCTGAAGGTGGTGACTACGACGTCAACGAAATGGACGATGCAATGCTAACGCGTATGCTCCACATCACAATGCGTTTTGATGCCGAATGTTGGGCCAAATGGGCCATCAACAAGGGCTTGGACAATCGAGGCATTGAGTTCTTGCTGACCTACCCGCAAACCGTCAATGGACTTCGGACAACGGCTCGTTCCTTCACGCAGTTTCTACAGCAAATTGCACCTTTGAAGAATATGGACGACGAAAAGACACTCCGATTGATCGAAATCATTGGAAAAGGGACGTTGGAGACTGAAACCATCAACAAATTCATGCATTTCTGTAAGTTTGTAAAGCGCAAATTGCTGTCTCCCGAAGAGATTTTGGAATCAAAGGACTTCAAAAAAGATATAGCTGTCCGCATTAAGCAAGTGGTTTCTGGAGATGGTTTCAAAAGAACAGATCTTCTCAATACGATGTGCTCAAATTTGTGCCTCTATCTTTCCTCCGACAGATACAAATACAAAGAAAGCCACAAAGAAAACTTCATTCAGTTTTGTCTACATCCAGATATGCAAGGCTCAATGCAGTTTAAAGTACACCACCTACTTGCGCAAACTGAAGAAACCAAACCTTTACTTCGAGATCCAAGACTTGCAACTGTCGTTTTGAATGCAATGTAATTCTCAAAAGTTACAGATATACAATCAGTCAACCACTTCACGACGACAACGATGGCAAGTATGAGCACAAACGATAAAGAATGGAATGACCTCTGTGACAATGTCCGCATGACCATCAGTCGTGCGGTCATTCACATGCGTACAGGAATGTTTAGCACAGACCGAGCTGACAAGTTACACGCCTCGATCTTAGAGCGAATACCAACGAATTTCGTTGACCATTGTACTGGTACGCGTTTGACTCTAAATCCAAACGGCATTTTTTTGAACGTCAACCCCACAATATTCGACGAGCAAGATATTCCAAAGTGTTCCGCAATACTAAGACATGCAGAACAGCACTTCTTTCTCTCGCACCCCACCCGCAAAAGAAACTTCATTGAACAATGTCAGAAAGAAGGATTGACTTTCTACCCTGAACTGTTCCATTTTTGTGCTGACATCGAAGCCAACGAGTTCATCTCTGGCCATGTGGACAGCAACACGGTCACACGAGCCAAAGTCGACTTTGTAGAACTCTCAAGGGCAATGTCGGCTGAAGCCATGTATCGACAGTTGCTTGAACCGTGGGAAGAAGACAACACACCCTTTACACAGTTGCTCAGTGAAAACAACGGTTGCTGCAGTAGTGAATGGTGTCATCACATTACACGCTCAGTAGAAGGTCAAGTTACAAACAGTGAACCCATCAACAACATGATTTGGAAACTCTTGCAAAGAGATATCGATCGTGTATTGGTTATGGCTCGTGAATCACTCAGTGCACAAGAATTGGACGCCCTCCCCAAACCAACACAAAACAGCATGGCGGAGGTTTTCGGAAGAAACAACATTACGCCAACGGCACCAGAAGTTCTCGATGCAGCCAAAGAAGAGGTGGAACGAATCATCATTAAGATGCTGCGAGAAGATCCATTTTTTGGAGAGTTCCTGAATGGCTGTTTGCTTGAGATCACCGATGCTTTACCGACTGCCGGCGTTGTTCTACTCAAAAAACACGTTCTGCTAGCAGTCAACCCAACGTTCTTTATGGAAGAGTTGAAAAATACTGAAGAACGTGGCGCTGTATTAAAGCACGAAGCTCTCCACATTATTTTGAAACACATTATTCAAATGCGAAACCCAAAGTTTGTGGACAAATATTTGTACAATATTGCTGCTGACATTGAAGTCAACCAGTACATTGGGAGTCCGTGGGAATTGCCCAAAGGCGCGATTTTACTCTCTACCTTTCCAAAAATCAAACTTCCAAAAAATGACATTGCCGAAGTCTACTATGAAATCTTACTAGAATCCAATGATCCAAAATTGGAGAAAATGCGACAAGCCAATCAACATGGTGGAACTGGCCACAGTGATCATCGTGGTTGGGGACAAGGACAAGAACAAGGACAAAGACAATCAGGTAAAGGTGACTCCTTACTCAACGGTGTCGGCAGTGCTGGAATTGGTGATTTGCCAACACAAGAGCAAAATATTGAAGAGATGGTTCAACAAGCGATTGGCGCAACAAAAAATGCAGGCTCAATTCCTGGAAGCATCTTGGATTTGTCCGCAGAATGGATTAAGGCTCGCCAACCGGCTGTTGACTGGAAGAAAAGGCTACGCGTATTTGCCAAGTCCAGCAGCAAATACACAAAGAAGTCGACGCATCGAAAGAAAAACGACCGATATTTTCGATGGATGAGACAAATGATGTCTACACATGAAATATCCGCAGATGCTTTATTGTACTTGGCCAAGAAAGAGCCCACTCAGTTGCCACGTAAAACCTGGGGCGATGTATCCAATGACACATTGAATTCAATTAAACAGAAAGGAGACCACAAAGGTCAACCTTCAGAATTTATTCGCTGGAAAGATCTGTCCATTCTCGCACTGTATTCGATTCGAAAAGCGCACCCCGAATGGAGTTGGCCTGGTTGGGACGCGATTCCTGATAGAGTCTTGGCTCGATTTTCCATCGTTCGAACACCATTGCGCAATGATGATGTTCCACCAAATATCATCATCATGATGGCTCATAAGTATCCTGAGTCGTTGCCTCCGGTCAGTTGGGCCAATTTTGGTCGAGCACGTGAAAGTTTCATCAAAAAGGATTTTCCAAGTGTCTATGAACTCGAAGAAATCACTTGGGCCATCTTACCTTCTCAATTAATAGTCTGGCTCATACACCATTCTGATTTGCTCAAAGAATTAACGTGGCACGACATCCCACCTCAAATGCTGGTGAACAATCCGTATTATCAATACGATGGTCAAAACGCCTTCTTTATCGAACGCGCCATTCCAAAAAGTTTGCCTGGGATGAAGAAACAAAAGGAATTCCCCAAACTCTTGTGTATACTGGACACATCTGGCTCTGTTGGTCCTACAGATGTCGAATATCTCTTTGCTGAGGTTCACAAACTCTACAAACACGGTGTAGAAGTGTACGTACTAGAGGCTGATACACACCCACAGTTATTCTGGAAATACGAAGGTCAAAAGCCCTACTCTGGAGGTGGTGGAACCGATTTCAATGAACCTTTTCAATGGGTCAATGATGTTCGCCAAGGTCGATCCACCAAAGTGATGCGCAATGGAGAGAGTCAAGTTGAAAATGTACACATGCAGTTCGATGGAGTCGTTTATCTAACCGATGGCTACGCCAGCTGTCCAGTTGTCAAGCCCTATTGCAAACTCATGTGGTTGATCACTCCGAATGGAGACGACCAAACGGTCGCCAAGACAAGTTATCCAAGCATTGTCATTAAGTTGCCCCCCTACGAAAATCGCTAGTCAATGACCATTCAGGGACCCAATTGGACCTTCGTAACGATTCATACCTCATAACAAATGATTGATTACAAGCACGATAGACATTGTACAACCGCTGTTTTGTGGTTAGGATGTACTATACCGTAAGGAAGTTTATGTTCTACTCATTGCTATCAGAAATTTGGGCTGTCCTTTTGGAATTGTCTCCGTGGTTGTTGTTTGGGACTGGGTTGTCCAGCCTTCTACACAAAGTCCTTCCACCAAACTGGATTGAACAGCAATTGCAAGGGCGACTTGGGGTACTCAAATCGGTCTTGTTTGGAATTCCCCTCCCCTTGTGCTCGTGCAGTGTCATTCCGACAGGACTGGGGCTAGAAAAGCAGGGGTCCAGCAAAGGCGCCACTGTTGGGTTCCTCATTGCCACACCCCAAACGGGTGTAGACTCCATCGTTGTTTCGGCATCATTTTTGGGACTTCCTTTTGCCTTGTTCAAAGTGGGTGCAGCCCTGCTCACCGGTCTACTTGGCGGACTGTGGGTCGAACGAGAATTTCCAACCGAACACATTGAATCAACGAGAGCCGCGAACAACATGTCCCATTCTTGGAAAGATGCATTTGAGCATGGGGTGGACATTGTGCGAAGTATCTGGAAGTGGTTGGTCTTTGGTATTGTACTGTCAGCCGTCATCTCAACGTTGATGCCTCCAGAAGGAATGGGGGCGTGGATCACGAATTCAACGTGGGGATCCATCGGTGCATCACTGCTGGCGCTGGGCATATCGGTACCGTTGTACGTGTGTGCCACTGCGTCGGTCCCAATTGCGGCTGCTCTTGTGCAAGGGGGATTGCCTGTGGGTGCAGCCCTTGTTTTTTTGATGGCGGGTCCAGCAACCAATGTGGCAACCATTGGTGCGGTTCGTTCGGCACTTGGCAATCGCATCACCAAAATTTATCTGGGAACTGTGATTGGTGGATCATTGTTGCTCGGCACCCTATTTGATTGGGTGTTGACCACCTCGATTTCAAACGTACACACCCACAACCATCAAACTTGGTGGGCACAAGTCTCAGCCATTGTGTTGCTGGGATTACTTGGATTTTTTGCCATGCAGGAGCTAAAAATGTCACTCTCAAACACTGAAGAAACAGACACCATGCAAACCATTGCGGTCGAAGGAATGACCTGCAACGGTTGCGTCAACCGCTTACAAAAAGTACTCAATCGCCTTGAGTCAGTGGACAGTGCTGTAGTCACCTTGGAACCTGGAGAGGCCAAGGTAGATGGCTCTATCTCCAGAGCCGAAATCGTCGCTGCGATTGAAGGCGCTGGATTTGACGTTGTCGACAAGCGCGCCTAAATCTTATGTTTGACTTAAACGCCAGTCGGATCTTTGTGTGCGTGGTTGAGGAACAGGGGTTTACAGCGGCCGCTGAACGACTTCAGATGCCCAAACAAACGGTCTCTCGACGAATCACAGAATTGGAAGAAGCATTGGGGGTGCGCCTCATAGAACGAAGCACCCGCAAAATGCGCATGACGAGTATGGGGGAGTTGTTTTTCGCCCATGCTCAACAAATCATGCAAACGGCTGAATTGGCTGAGGAGAGTGTACTGCAAGCAAAACTTGAGCCGACTGGCACCCTGCATTTGGCGTGTTCTCATCTATTCTTGGAACTGACGCTGCAAGATCTCATCTTGAACTATATGAAAAAATACCCAAAAGTCACTGTTGAAGTCACCCTTGCAGACAGTCAGTTGGATCTCTACAATCAAAACGTCGACGTTGGATTTGTGGTGGGTCCCCTCAAAGAGTCTTCGGTCATTGCAAAAAAACTCGCCAACACCTGGCTCAACTGTCTTGCATCACCCCTGTATTTGGAGACCCATGGATATCCAAGCAGCCCCAGTGATTTAAAGAATATGCCCAGCATCATTTATTCTGAGGCGCTGTATGGTCCAAGCAATTTGTGGCACTTTGAACGGCACATGCCCGACGGGACAACGCAAGTTCAAGATGTATACTTAGAAGGCTGTTTAACCACCCCTTCTTTTTGGCTGGCAAGAAAAGCCGCCCTACAAGGATTGGGTGTGGTCAAACTGCCCAGTTCCATTTTGCACCACGAAATCAAAACCGGTCAGTTGGTCGATGTCTTTCCCACTTGGCACATCATCGAAACTTCTTTGTATGCAATTTTCCCGTCTAGAAAAATGCTGAGCCTTCCAGTGCGAACCTTCTTGGACTTGCTCAAAAACGCATTCCCACAGCAGCAAAACACCCGTCCAAGTTTAGAGGATATTCAACAAAGCCCAGTGCGAATTTTTCCACCAAAAATTGAGTTCTAAGGGAAATCACACCAACTGTGCTTTGTGGTTCTGGGTTCTTTCGAGACTATTTGATTCCTTGTCCCATTTTCCTTGTCCCATTCAACAGACTCTAGAAACCTTAGGCACCCAACAACTCTTTGAGCAATGCTGCTTGTCGTGTGACTTCCTGCCACGCTGTTCCCCCACGAGAATTACGGCGTTCAACTGCTTGTTCTGGGTCTAGCCACTGCCACAACTCTTCAGTAAACAGAGGGTTGACTTCTTGATATTCTTCGAGTGTCAGTTCATGAAGCCCTTTGTTTTGTTGCTCACAGTGTTTGACAATGCGGCCTGAAACGTGGTGCGCTTCGCGAAAAGGCAATCCTTTTGATGCCAGATAGTCAGCGATCTCAGTGGCCAGCGACAGATCACCGGTTAAATCTGGACCATTGAGTACAGTCATCCCATCCACACAGCCCGTCATGACTTGGATGGAGGCGATAGTGGTGTTGACAGCGTCAAACAAGGCGTGTCGGTCTTCTTGCAAATCGCGATTGTACGCCATCGGCAACCCTTTCGTCAACGTCAAAAGATGATGCAACCCACCATAGACCCTAGCCGTTTTGCCTCGAATCAACTCCGCAGCATCGGGATTGCGCTTTTGAGGCATGATCGACGACCCGGTAGAGAATGCATCACTCAGTCGAACCCGGGAAAACTCTTTTGAAGACCATAGAATAATTTCTGCGGCCAAACGAGACAAGTGTGAAGCCGAAATCGCACAGTGTGACACCATCTCTTGCATGTGATCCCGCGCCGAAACCGCATCCATCGCATTTTCAACAAGTCCATCGAATTCCAACAGAGCGGCCGTCCGATTTCGATCAATTGGATGGGGCGTACCCGCCATGGCAGCACCGCCGAGGGGAGAGCGATTCACGCGCTTATGTGCATCGGAAAAACGTTCCCAGTCGCGAGAAAAACTCCAAGCGTGAGCAAGTAGTTGATGGGCAAACCAAATTGGTTGTCCACGCTGGAGGTGCGTATAACCAGGCACCAACACTTTGCCTTGCTCCAAGGACAACTTGACCAACGACAGCACCAACTTTTTCATCGAATACCGTAAAATCGCCAGTTGCTTGCGCATCCAAAGGCGAACATCGGTGGCCACCTGATCATTTCTAGAACGGGCAGTGTGCAGCTTTCCAGCCACTGGCCCAATCAGTTCATGCAGTTTTCCTTCCACGGCCATGTGAATGTCTTCTTGATCGATGCCCGGCGTCCAACCATCCTGCAACAGTCTTGCAACTTGGGTCAAGCCCTGCAAAATCTGATTTTTGTCAGATTCAGTCATCAATCCAACTTCAAACAGCATTTGGGCATGCGCTTTGCTTCCCTCGATGTCTTCAGCCCACATCTGCAAGTCGACAGTCAACGACTCTCCATATTCCTGCATCAACTGACTGGGGCTGCCTTCGAATCGTCCATCCCAAAGTGCCATCT
>CBFICN010000108.1:0-12927 GCA_965661045.1 uncultured Myxococcota bacterium | reverse complement strand
AGTCTTTGTTGAAAATGTGGGTGGTCGCCCGTGGTCGGTGGCGAAATATTGAAATTTAATCCCCACCAATTTCTAAAAAACACCTTGCGGAATGAATAAGCAATCCGAATTCTGTATCTCCATTTCGTAGTTCCATCACCTGCTAAGATAGATTATATTTTCACACTAAATGGACATATGCAATTATTTGTCCGAAACCCAAAACTTTTTTGGTCATAGTACAGATGTCTACTGAAAAAAACAATCACAATGCTGGACATGAAGCCTTCTCTGCACTTTTTCGTGGCGAAGAATCCCCAGAATATACGACATCTGATCCGGCTGTAGAGCAGGACAATCAGCAAGCAGTAGAGTCCCAAAATAAAAAAGAATCCGGTGAAGTCTTTACAAAGCCAAACACCGATGCCATGTTTGAAGAACCCAACATCGATGCGTTTGAGGAAGAACCAAAAAAGCGTTCGATTCGTCAACGTCAACCTTTTTGGGCATGGTTTTGGGATCAACTTCCCCTATGGACGCGTCAAAACCTTAAAGACTTAGGGTTTTCTGAGCCGCTCGGAATCATTAAAACAGCGCCCATCAATTCTGCTGCTGGCAAAAAGGGTGGCTTGCTAATCGGTCCTCCCAAAGCTGGGAAAACCACACTCATCGCCGCCATCAACAGAGCCTGCTTGATACCCGTTCGTTCGGAGATTGATCTTCGTTGGAAAGGGGGCGTGGATGAGGCTTCACAATACGAACTGAACAATCGACTGAATGAGGCCCTCAATCAGATATTGTCCGGCTCTCAACAAAGTTTTGAAGACCGACAAGGTATCTCTGCAACGTGGAGGGTTGTTAAATATGCTTTCAACATTGAAGGGCGTTTAAGACATCCAACACTGTTCAACAGCACAAAACTATTCGATATGGTTCTGTCCTTTCGAGATGGTCCTGGTGGGGCAATGTTCAGTGACGATGACAATACGTGGAATTCACAAGCCGACAATCGAAAGAATATGATCATGGTCGAAGACTCTCAAAATGCATACACCTTGATTTTCTGTTTGGACGGCTCGAAAAAAAATGCGTACTTCATACAATCTCAACTTGCTAGAATCCTGCCAGTAATTCAAGACCACAAAGACAACAACGGCTACATCCCACAGCAAAAAGTGATGATCTTACTCAATAAAATAGACTACTTGGCTGCTACTTTGTATGAACAGTTGAATCAAAAGTACGACAATTTGGACATCACACCCAAAACAATCGCCGAAGAAATGGATCCACTCCAAATGGCATTTGAGTGTTTGGGGTATCCGGCGATTAAAATGATTCGAGACAGCATGCACGACGACGCTGAACTTGCGATTGCTTTGGTCAGTACTTGGGGGTTCAAAGACAGTGGGTCTCCATTGGTCGACAAAAATGGCCGCCCAATATTTGCCTCTGAATTTAGTCGCGGAGATGCCAACGACTTTATCGCACAGTGGCACCCTTTTGGTGTGCGCGAATCGCTAATTTATCTAGCAACAGGGCGTACTGCACCGATGATTCATATTGTAACACCAGATGATCTCAATCAAGAACAGTCTGAACCCATACGAAAAAATCTATAAGTAAAGGATTGAAATACGATGTCCAAAAAGAAGAAAGGTTTTGGTTCAAACACCCCAGACAGTCAATTGTTTGGGTCTGGAAGCCCCTTTGATTCAGGTGTCGATGAGCCCTTCAACTCGGAAGAATTCATCACCGACTCTATTCCAGACATTGATGTGTCGGATGTGGAAGATCCAACAACAGAGCCTTCTTTCTCACCCGAAAACCTTGACGACATCGACAGGGAGGAACCCTTTGAGGAGTACTTTAAAGAGCCAGAAGACGTCGAAGACCGTTCTAAAACAATAAATTCAAAGGCCACAACAAATAGAGAGCAACCGCCTGAAACGATTTTCCAATCGACAAACAATACACCACGCATATTTTTAAAAGCTCAAGAAACGAAGTTAAAGCCCAAGTCGTTGTCCGGTTTTTTCATTAAACTGTTCCGATTGGATGTCTATGGGTCTAAGAATCTAACGCAACGTGCTCTCTACGCATTAGAGAGATCAACCTTGCTGTTCACGATCATATTTTTATTTGACCTGACAATGTGGTTTTTCTTGTTCAACCTCATCTTCAACAATGGTACCCTGACCTTTACCACATTGAATCCAATGGCTTTTGGTCTCGCAGCCTGTATGGCCGTCGTGTCGATCATTTTTGAAACCAGCTTATTTACAGCGGACTTTGACGATCTGTCAGTACACGGTTTATTCAACACTACGTGGACCACACTCACTTTAAGTTTTACCATCCTCATTCGACTTGGTCTCATCATGTTTGCGGCTTTGGTAACGGCAGAGCCCTTTCACATACTCATTTTTAATGGCCCAATCAAAGAAATATCTCGAGTAGAGCAAGGAATAGAAAAGAGTGTTGCCATCGTTGATGAACTCAAGGATACACAACGTACACTGGCAGACTCCATTTGTGGAGATGAAGAAGAAGTGGTCATCGCCACGGGCAAAAAAGATTTATCTGACAAGGAACGTCGAGAAATTGAAAACAAAATCATCGAGAAAAAGATGGAGAAAGACAAGGTACTGTACACAAAGAGAGGGAACAACCCACGTCCCTGGCAAAGACGTGATGGAGAAAAGAAGGGAACCTTAATTGGAAACAAAGAGTGGCACGAAACCTCTTGTGCTGGATGGTTGTACAGAAAAAAAATTGTCGAAGATGAATCCTATACCAAAACAGATGCAAGAAATGCCTGCAACGGCTTGGCCAGGCAAGATGGGACGCGCATTGAAAATCTAAAGGTTGAACTCAGCGAACTCAATGAAGATATTCGAAGGCTTGAATTGCGTTTAAAAGGTGTCGACACTACGGGTGAAGACGAAATAGAAGCCTTGGCTGAAGAGAGACAAGCCTGCATCAATCAGGTCAATTTGATGCACGAATGGTATCTAAACGGTTTGAAGGGATACTCTAGAAAAATCATTTCTACATCTTCGGACGCAGAGGTTTTTACTCTGAGCAGCTGCTACAATGCGGAAGAAACATTGAACCGATGTGCCGATCTAGAAGACAAGTCCACCACGTTTCTGAACAACTTACTACAAAAAGAGCTGACCAGTTTGGATGAACAAAACATCAATGACAATGTCCGCAGCGGGCGAAAAAAAGCATTGGAAGCGGTGTTCCAACAGCGAAAGCAAATCTGCTCTGATTGGTGCTTCGAGTATAAAGAACCCCACTTTTTTGATCAGATACGTGTTCTTGATCAGTACATTTACGGCACAGCAGCACAATGGCCAGACCGAAATTACTCACTGACGGATTGTCATTACATGATCAACGTGTTGCGAATCCCACCGCCTGCTTTGGGACGATGCGCTTCTTTCTCCAAAGAGGAGAATGACGCCGACCCGTTGGCTGAAAAACGTGAAGACTTTGTCAATGCCGTTATCATTCAAAACAAAACACACCCCAATGGATTGGCTTATGTGGCTTCTCCAACCAACCCAGACACCATCCAATGTTCTGTGAGATTGAAGCCCAATCACAAAGACGCAATCTTTGAGTTGCGGTGGGTTGTCAATGGAACCCCCAAGAACTCCTTGGGCGTATTCTCAAACACCCTTGATGGCTATGACAACTTTGCAAGTTTGACACTGTCCAGTAACATCTACAAGGGAGATACCTTAGCTTGTCAGGCGACCCCCATCGGAGACAATGGAGAGTATGTCAAAGCAGAATTTTCTGATACAGTTGAAATCACTGCAGGACCCACCAGAGAAGCCGTGACCACAGTCTCTACAGACATCAACAAACGATGGTGGCTTTATGTCATGGTTACGTGCATTGGAGTCTTTGTTCCACTAATTTCCTTGATTTACAAGATGAGTGCACCCAAAGACATTCACAAGTACTACTCTACTCGCTATCAACTCAGCACTTCACACGCTGTTGAAAAAATCAGTGCCCATATATCTCAAGCCCCAGCGGAAAACGACAAAAGCATGGAGCCGGTTGAGCCAGTAACAAACCACAGCAGCACTTGGACAAGCACTGAATCAGAAGAGCACATACATCCAGTACATCCAGTTCTTTCTACCACAGAAGACCACATAACATCTAGTTTGTCGGCTATTCAAGCATCACCGACAATTCCTCAACAACCATTGGGAGAGACAACTCAAACTGAGAGTTCTGTACCAAAGCTTCATCAGGGGGAAAGGTTTGCCCCAACAATTCCCATGAACCATAAAGACCCTGAATCCTGATGAGTAAAGAACTAGACACTTCAATCGTACCGCCAAAACCTAGTGGACGTGTGTACCTAGAACGGCTTGAATATGGAAAACCCTGCACGTCAGAAGATGGCGATGTCGTTCAGCAAGGCCTTCAAGTCGCTGAATATCAAATACTCTACTCCAGTCCAAACTTTCCAAAACCAGAGCGGTATTGGGTACTTCCCAAAGTTAGAATCAGCCCGTCAAACAATCGAAACATGTACATTGCACACATGCCCTTTGTTCGAGAGGTTTCGAAAAACCCGATATGGATTGGGTTGACGCAAGCACACAAGCAACGCAAAGAACTGGCGTCTGAAGTGCGCGGTTACACTGTTTCTCGATGGGGTGCTCAACTCGCAACACCGACGAGGTGCTTGAATCCTGAAGACTTGTTGAACCCCTATTCCACTTGTGTTGCAATATTGGACACGCCATTGATTGGCTGGCCCGAAAACCACAAGTTAAAGCCGTTCAGTATTGAACGTTCTGAAATCAAAACGTGGACCAACTGGGCACACGCCCCTCAAGCCGTTCGAGCCATTTTGAACGGTACCCCCGTCTGCATTAAGCAGTACTTACAAGAAGACGGGTCTTTATTTCCAAGTCTAGAAGACTTTACCATAATGGCTTCGGTGGTATGGCAGTTCTTACCACTGTCTCTGCGTCCTTGGTTCTCGTGGGGGTGGAATGTTGCCAATCTCTCGAGTGACAAAACAGGATCCAATGAATTGCTACAGTTCTTCGCCACATCTTCTGTTCCAGAAGGTGCAATGGTCTTTGACCCCAGAACGAGCTCGTGGTTGAACACTGTCCGTGAGAGTGAGAAACATCAAAACAAACTTAGTCAGCCTACACATTGGGAACAATTGCTAAAAATCCACAAGGGTGAACAAACCCACATCTCAGACAAATATGGAGATCACCTTAGTTATCGGAACATCTTTGAGAACCATTTACCCTTTGGACCGAACAAGACTGTGGAACATCCATCTCTCTTAAACTTCTCAAAGAAGGGAATGTATCGTTCACCAGAGCGACTTGTTTTTGTTGGCCTCAAACAACTTGTCATTCCAAGGAGAAGCATTCAATCTTTGCTGTACGGCATTCACCTGACAGAGCATGTGAATCGGATGATCACCAATGATGAGGTGCCAATTGCATTCGGTCAAAATCCTCTTAGGCTCCCGGCATTTAAAACCATTACAACCAAAGTACTGAATCCCCACTGGGCCCAGTGCATCGATGGGGTTCAAAATGGTGAGGTGTCCAATGTATCGAGGTTGCTCCATGTTTCTTGGTGTTTGTTTGAGATGACGTTCGATTCACCAAGAACGATTAGACCAAATCAAATTCTCACACACCTTCCAAAAGACAAAAGCCTACAAAGTCTATTGAGTGTACTGATGATGTGTGCACAACCTCTAGAAAGTCTCGATATTCCAATCATCCAAAAGGTTCTCCAAAGTTTCATCACCCATAAAAACACACCGTTGAATACACATTTTCTCCAACTGCTCCATGACAACCAGTTGCCTCAATCTCTCGAGCTGGCTTTAGAGGCGAAACTCAACAAGTTCAGTTGGCCCTATGAAACCTTCGCAGCCAAAGATTTGCCTCAACACGCGGCCCTGTTTCAAAAACTCCACTCCACCTTTGAACACTGGAGTGAGACAGCCCAAATGCGAAACAGTGTGCTGCAATTTAAAGCCAAAAAAGCCCAAGGTAAAAAAGACTCCAAGCGGATTGAAACACCTCAAATCTTCGAAGATTTTAAAGAGAGCACGCCAAGCATTCAAGAACTCCTAGCCCTACTACCAACGGAAGAAGTTCTGGCGCTCATGTACATCATCCTAAATAGAGAATTGATGTTGACACCGAATCTGCAGAGTGCTGTTCACATCGAAACGAAAACCAGAAAGTGGTATTGGACCCTGGCGTTGCACATGCCAGAAAACATCGTGTATAAAATCCTCGACCAATCAAATGCATCTTGGCAATGGATATATTTTTTGCGAAATGGCGTACACCAAATGTTTGTTGCAAATGGTCCATGGGGATCCATGCCAAAAAATGATCGGCAAAACCCAGAACTGATATGGTTAGACTCGGGATTTGACAGGCGACTAATGCATCCAAGTCACTGTCCTCCTTTTGAACAGCACGATGCTTGGATGAGAATTGCTGAACTGTGCTACTCTTATTTTGATCTGTCAAAGTTTTTGAGCTTCGATGAAGATATTCAAAACCATCTGCAAACGCTCTTTCCAAAATACACCCCTCAGTTTTTGGTACAGTCAAACGAACTGGGATCTGACCTACCGGAACATCAACAATGGACATCCCCATTTGAACACACGTCTGGATCTACACTTTTAGAAAGAGGTTTTGAAACCTTCATTGAGAATCAAAAAAATCAAGCATACTCTGCAAAAGATTCAGCCAGATTAAATGATTTGTTTATGCAATACATTCAGCGCCTTCCTCAAATGGTAGATGCAAAGATATTGAAGGAACACGACAGCCTATACGCCCTGTATGATTTTATTGTTCAAGCATACTCGATCAATCAACAAACTGTATACATACCACATTTGAATTCTAAGTTTTACCCCATCATCCAAGCCTTGTTGAAGCAATCTTCCGCTTTGGAACAGAAACTGGCACAGTTGTGGAAGAACCTTACGGTAACAACAGCAAGCAAGCGTCGTACCCTACTTCGCAAGACATGTTTGTTGTTGTTTGATATCTTGTGTCGCTATGACCCACTGAAACACAAATTACAAACCGAACACGTCCTTCTACTGCTTACATCTCCTACGATGTCAAGTGATCACCGAGAACAAATCCAACGCACCATTCGAGACATCCGAGAGACCCTCAGTTTGGCTGCGTATGAAGCCGATGCCGCACAGAAGCAAACCCATGTAGAACACACTTTGTATATTCTAGAGTCACTTTTATTGAAGCCCAAAATGTTTGCACTGTCAGAATCTTGGATTCCAGCTTTTTCAAACACGATGAGTGCACTGTGCTTTTCAAAAGCCCCCTTAAAGGCATTCAAAGAAAACCACCACTCTAACTGGAAAAAATACTTCAACTTAGATGCACAAGAAATGCTCCAGTATGAAGCAAAGTTTGTCCGCAAGTATAGATGTCTGCCAACAAGTCAACGTAGATTCATTATGGCATACAATAAGCAACTACAACCAGGAAGTAAAAAGTCTGATCTGGGATTTGCCATTCCCAAAAAAATACTCCCAAAAAAGTACCAGGGCAAGCCATTCGAATTTCTAATGTACAACTGGAATCGCCTGAACAAAAGTGGCTATACCGAAGGACGCTTTCCATCCCTTCAAACTTTTCTACGCGTTCAACAGTGGAGTGTCAACTCCATCTTGGTACTGATCAACATTCTTGCCTTTTGGGTGGCCTTCACACTCAAAGACCCACTCGCCGAACTAATTCCAAAAGACGCGCCTGACTATACATCAACAATTTTACTGAGTGTAGGGGTTGGGTGCTTGTTCGGGCTCACTGCATTCGCTTATACTAAGTTGTTCCAATTCTTTGAGCATTTCCGTCCAACGGTCATACGTGTGGTTTCAACATCCCAAAAGAAAGAAGCGGAAAGTCTCATTGAAGAAAATGCAACTCGAAAAAAGAAACGAAGCGAAAATAGATATTACAAAAAGATTGTCTTAATCACAATATCTGATGATCTATACAAAGACTTTCAAACACTGGCTACATCAGTGACTTGGAATGCCGTGATCAGTCGAATTTCCTAGGTTGCAACATGAAAGGAATATACAAAGGCGAAAGAACCAACCGGCGCTATCACATTGTCGAACCACTCAATCACTCTGGTATGTCCAAAGTATTTTTTGTGCGTGATCAATACGCTTCTCAGAATGATTTGTTTGTGATGAAACTTGCAAAAGATGACGATCGAGAAACCCTACAACTACTTGAACGAGAAATCAAAAACAATGAGCGTGTTTCAAACTTTGAGTTTCAACCAGATAAATTGACCCCTTTTTTAGAGCGTGTCACCCCTCTCAATTCTAATGATCAGAGCGTCGGCTTCGTGATGGAATACATCGAACATGGGCTGCGACTGGATCATTGGTTCGCTCAACAACGAACCAAATGTACAAAGAAGGTTTTTACGCGATTGACGTGGAAGGTACTTTGGCGATTGGTCCGATTGATAACAGCCTTGCACAAGAAGAAGTTTCTGCACAACGATCTAAAACCAGCCAATATCATGGTTGTCTCTTTTAGGGAAGATTTCAGAATCTATCTGTTGGACCTCGGTATTGCACGACACCTGTCCGAAACGCTCCCAAGACACATTGGCACCAAAACTTTTTCTGCACCAGAATGCATCGAAAAAGGACTGGATCAAGCGGATGAATCAAGCGATATTTATGCGCTGATTCAAACTTGGGTTCGGTCATTGGTACCATCGATTAGAGAACTGACTCCCCGCAACATACCAAACAACCAGCACATACACATCCCCAAACCGTTAGAAAAACTCTTTACGGATGCCTTAAAAGTCCAAAAGCAAAGAAAGTATCGATACTCTTACCAGTTTTTACAGGCTTTGACGGACTGCTTGCTCTTCGAGGTAAGTGATTTGGCTTTTTCGGAGCGCATTGCCACTTCAAAAGGCACCTTCATCATTCAGTGGAACCACTGCCCTTTGAGCGATGCAGTCCTTCCCCACATTGATAGACGTCGCTCAGTAAACCCCATTGCAATCGCTGAGAGAGATGGGGTTCGCTTTGCCTACATGCGAGATATTGAACTGGACGTGGAGTGGTCCGTTCCAGGCTTTGGAGAACAAGTGACCTATGCTAGGAAATCGGATCAGTTAAGGATCGACAACATATTGCCTTGGCCATACAAAGTTCGACATAGCCACATCGACATTCATCCCAAAGATGAAAGCGTTCCATCTCAGCGACTTTTTTTCCCTCTACCCAAAACAGTCCCCAAGGTTTCTCCCGTCATAAAAACACATCAAAACAAAGATTTTTTTATTCAACTGAAGTTGGACAAATCTAGACAATCGGAAGACGTTGGTATATTTCTCTACAATCACTACACCAAATTTAAAGAGTTGCGGCATAGTAACGGACAATTGCAGAGACCCCAGGCACTCACCAACCGAGATGATCTCTATTATATTTGGGACCGTGTAACCCTACAAATCATCGATGTGTTTGCCTCCGTTCATTATTCTGGAACTTTACCAAGCTGTAAAAACGATCCAATCATTCAAAAAACATTTTGTGAACGCACGCGCTTACTAAAAGCCCGTTCTACATCGGTTTCTAATACACCATCACCATTTACCAAACGCTCAGAAGATGCCTTCAGAACAATGGCTGCTCACATTCACGCGATGCTGTTGCCAGAAGAGCCGCAGCAAAAAATATATGAGACGCTACAGGCTAGAGGGTTCCAGAGAACGGATCTGCTAACGATCTTTATCAAACTGACTTCCAGTCACAGGCTCAGCAATCGCTCTACTTCTTATATATTGAGGTATATATTGTATGCCCAGTATTACAAAGTAACCCTTCAGAAGCATTGGGTATTGTATTATCTGTTGTCTCCTCAACTCAATCTTTGGCCTTTATACTCGGGTCCTGCCCAATCACTGAAAGCCGCCTTCTCGAACTACAAGACTGTTGACTA
This sequence comes from uncultured Myxococcota bacterium, assembly GCA_965661045.1. Classification (GTDB taxonomy): domain Bacteria; phylum Myxococcota_A; class UBA796; order UBA796; family UBA796; genus CAJWHX01. Next base: position 2,893 of record CBFICN010000108.1, on the reverse strand, counting down.
CATAAACCACAAAAATATCTGGAATGAAACCGCTACGTGGCACAAGATGCAAGAGGGTGCCGTTCAAACACCTCATCAATTTACGTTAACCAGTCCAAATGCTACAACGAGACTCTCCCTGTTTGAAGGAAGTTCACTAACAATTGGACGCTGGAGCACCGAACAACCGCCACACGTGCCACTTCTCTTGTCCCCTGCCATGCCACGATCAGCTTTACAAATCGACGAACTCGGAAGATTGCGGTCACAAGTCACCTCGTTACCCCTTATTGAATCATTGTCTTCCAAAAAAAATCGGCAGTCCATCACCCTAATAGATATTGGTATGGCAAATATTTGTCGGGGTTGTTGGTTCATCTTACCATATGGGGAAAACCAATGTGGGCGAGGCAAATGTAGTGGAAAAATCTCACCACATCGTCCCAGTTTTCACGAGCTGGAATATGAAGTGGATCCCAAAAATGCAGCGGTCCTCATCCACACAAAAACACCCATTGCTCATACAACAGCGCTCAACGCTTTTACAATAGAAAACCATACTGTTCTTAGAGTGGAATACGGGAACTTATTTGTAAAATCTAAGTATCCGGTCTCTATTTTTACAGAAAAGGGTTCTTTCTCTCTCAAAGCAGATTTCATGCACGCACTACCCAAAGATACGCATACACTACAAATTCAATCTCACACATTGTCATTTCATTAACCAGAGGCACCCATGTCCATCATTTTATGTCCACACTGTACTGCTCAAAACCACGGAAACAGATCAAACTGTCAAAAATGCAAAAAAGACCTTCTGACCCCACCAAACCATCAGACGATTCGGACTCGAAACAACAACACCCCTCCTCATCGAGACGGTTCTCACAACACCTATTCAACATATCGAAGTCCCGTCAAAACACGAACCAGCGAACCAAGTACTTCAAAGGATGTAGCACTTCCTTCAGAAAATCGTTCTGTAGCCGGCGCGCTGCTCATTCATGAAGCAGGAGTATACAGAACCGTTGTACTCTATGAAGGTCGAACGAGCATTGGTAGAAATCCTGACTGCAGTGTCTGTTTACAAGATGGCAAAGTCTCAGGCTCTCACGGAACACTCTACATTGAAGCCGGACAGCACCGATACTTGGACACATCCTCAAACGGCTCTCACGTCAATGGAAAACTTCTAGTTGGGGACAAGCAAATATTGAAACACAGCGATACGATTAAAGTGGGCACCAGTGTGTTGACTGTTTTGCTCGTCGACAATATTTAAGTGTCAGCCAATTTGACACGAAGCAGTTCGAAATACCCCATCGAAGCATCAAAACACAGAACCATACAGCCGAGACATGGTATGCACACACTTCTAAGTTTTTTACTTGCCTGTGGCCCAGAAAAAGAGGCGAACTCTACCAATGACGCATTTTTTCAACCAACCATGCCCATATCGGAGTGTGGCTTGCCCGATTATGAATTCTTGACGACCGAGTCTATGGGAAGCATTCTGTCTTCAGACAAGCGCGGTGATCTCACATTGACCAAAGAGGCGATGACCGCTCTGTTGGCAAACTATGACCTTCCACTCCCCCCACCAACCAACGGAATTGAAACCTATTACATTGAATACGAGACGCAAGACAAAGGAGAGCGCACCAACGGAACGGGTATGATCATCTTGCCAGAAGGCAAAACAGAGGCACCAGTCATGATGTGGTTGCACCCCACAATGGGCTTCAACGATGAATGTTCACCAACAGCAACAGGTGTACTTGGGGCTGCTTACCCAGCCATTTTCGCCTCATTGGGCTTCATTGTGGTCGCCCCAGATTACATCGGCATGCGTGGATGGACTGGGGAGTCGGAGGACCTACACGCCTATATATCGGAGGAAGCGACAGCCATATTTTCAATTGATTCGTTGAGGGCCTTGCCCAACCTGCTGTCCAATTATGGAACAAGTATTCAATGGAACCCCGATGAAATTATTTTGTGGGGGGTGTCAGAAGGCGGCTTTGCTGCACTGGCAACCGATCGCTATTTGCCCCATTACGCACCTGAATATACCAGTTTGACCACCATCGCGACAACGCCCGTTACCGACACCTTAGAACTCGCGAAGAGAGGACTATCAGAATACAGTCCAACATCAGCAGGGATTGTCGGTGTGGCCATCACCTTAAATCAGTGGTACGACGCCCACATAGATCTCGAAACCATGCTTCAACCAGAATTTGCCTCCATCGAAGACAGCCTCTATGAAACTTGTGGGGATTTTGGAGATCTAGACGGTGTAACGGCCATCGAAGAGTTGTTTCAAGAGTCATTTATTGACGGAATTCTGAATGATGATGGATCCGTTGCACCGTGGGACTGCTTCATGAAAGACAACGACATCAAAAATAAAGTTCCCCACATTCGTACCGCTCCGACCTACATCGTAACGGCAGAACTGGATGATTTGGCCTATCCCATTCCCGTGCACGAAGACATCCCCACACTCTGTGAGCAAGGATATCAAATCGTACATCGACAGTGTGCTCAAGCCAATCATGTCGATGGGTCCCTTGACTCCCTCAAAGAACAGTGGGACTGGGTTCAAGCCAGACTGAACGGCGAAGACTTAGAAGACGTGTGCATCGTGCAAGCGCCATCTCCCTGTGGTACAGAATGACAAAATTTTGCATTTTCTAGATCACACAATGCAATTATTGGGCTATACTTTGTTTAGAACCAATTCTAAAAAACAACAGTCCACATTGAGGTCTCTATGTTACACCTAACTTTATTGGCTTTCCTTGCCTGCTCAGGCCAAGAAAGCACAGAACAGAAAGCAGACAACGCAGCCAAAAACAACACCGAAGCAAAGGCAGAAGCCAAGACAGAGGTCAATGCCAAAGCACAACAG
>CBFICN010000107.1:0-12974 GCA_965661045.1 uncultured Myxococcota bacterium | reverse complement strand
TCAAGCATCACAGCCAACAAAGCCCTCGACACCGCGTTGTTTACCAGTGTCAAAGGTGGATATGTTGAAGATGGAGAACTCAAAGCCGACGTTCGAGGCTGGTTTGACATGGGAATCTCTGAGAACATCAACGACACAGTTGGTCTAGATGGCAATCGCTTACATTCCATTGGTGGGTATGCCCAAGCGATTTCCAGTATGCCAGAATCCTCTGGTGAAAACAGCATGGAAAACCCGATAGATTTCACAACCCTGCGCGCACAAGGAAATGCCTCTTTGAGTGATGGAACCATTTCTGCTGGGGATGCAAACCTCACGCTCGATGGTGCAGCGACAGGCAGCAATCAAATGGAGTTTGAAGCCACCCATCAACAAATTGCCATGAAGTTTGCACAGTTGTTGGCATCGTCCTTCCAACTCAATACAGCGTTGGGTCAAGGACAAACTGGAGAAGTCGCTGTTGACAATGGGTCCTTCACAGTCAACCCGCAAAAAGGTACCGCTCGCGGACTGGTAGATTCTGTTTCTGTATCGGATATCAACATTCAGAACTGAACACAATGACAGTATCGGACGGAATTCTGGTGAATGGACTTGAAGCATTTCCTCAAATCAGTTAAATAAGTAACTGATTGCGCATAATTGCTGTCGCATAATAAATATCAAAAATAGTTTACACAAGTATTTTTACACTGCCGTCGAGGAGTTTACCCATGGGTTCAAAAGCACAACGTCAAAACCAACACATCAAACGCTTGGAACGAAAAATTCGTCAATTCGACAAAAAAGGATTGAACACCGAGAAGCTTCAAAAAGAGTTGGGCTACGCACAGAAAGGTGGTCGACCTGAGTTCCGCACAGGACGTGAAGCAGATCCTCGCATCAAGAAAAAGACCGTCTAATACAGTTGCTTGAATCACCAAACCGATTCAATCAGACAATCTGATGCCACACAGACAGACTGTTCCATCCATTCAAACACTGGAAGGACAGTCTGTTTTGTTGTCTTCGGTGTGGCAAAACAACGCTGTGTTCATCACCTGGTTGAGACATTACGGTTGAATATTTTGTCGTGAGCAGGCTGCTCAACTTAAGAAGATTCTCCCCCAAGCAAAGGAAATGGGCGTTCAAGTCCTAGCCATTGGAAATGGAACCCCTTTAATGGCGCAAGATTTTGTGGAGCAGTTCGACATCTCCTTCCCGGTATACACCGATGAAAAGCGGGCATCCTATGACATGATGAAATTGCACCGTGGTTTTGGGATTGGTCTCGGTACACTTAAAGCAGGTTTGTCCTTGACTCGAAAGGGAGCCAGACAAGGCAGCAACCAAGGGGATATTTGGCAGCAAGGTGGTGAAGCACTGTTTGCCAAAGGTGGTGCGTTGTTGTGGAAGCACGCCAACAAGACCGCTGAGGAACATACAAGGCCAGAAGAAATCTTGGCGGTCCTCAATCGCTTCCGAAACAGGCTTCAATAACTATCGAATCCGTTTTTCGGTGGAGGCATCGAATCGATACGCCATGTCAAAGGACAATGGAACAACATCCCCGACCTTGGGTACGCCATCTTTGGTTTCAATGCGGGCACAGCAGGGTTCACCATCAATTGTGAGATGAACCAACGTCTCAAAGCCCAATCTTTCAATGGCCACGACAACACCGCTCAACTCTCCAGCTCCCAGCGTGATTTGATGTGGTCGAACCCCCACGACAATATCGTCTTGAAGTGCATGTAGGAAGTTCATTGCTGGAGACCCAATAAAACCAGCCACAAACAGATTGTCGGGATCATCATACAGTTCATCGGGTGTGCCGACCTGCTGTACAACTCCACCATTCAACACAACAATTCGATCTGCCAAGGTCATGGCCTCTACTTGATCATGGGTCACATACACCATTGTTGTATCCAACTGACGATGCAACTTTTTCAATTCCAAGCGAAGTTGGTTGCGCAGGTTGGCATCCAAGTTCGACAAGGGTTCGTCAAAACAAAAGACTTTGGGGCGCCGTACGATGGCCCGACCAATGGCAACCCGTTGTCTTTGCCCACCCGACAATTCCTTTGGGTATCGTTCCAACAGATCAACCAACCCCAACAATTCTGCTACCGCCCTCACCTTTTGTTGTCGAACATCCAAAGGCACCTTCGCCATCTTCAAGGCAAAACCCATATTTTGAGCCACTGTCATGTGCGGGTACAGTGCATAGGACTGAAAGACCAATGCAATATCTCGTTCGGATGGTGGCAAATCGGTCACATCAACCGTTCCCACTCGAATATTTCCTGCGGTTACAGGTGTAAGACCAACCAAACATTTCAACAGAGTAGACTTCCCACAACCTGAGGGACCGACAAGTACAACGAACTCACCCGATGCAATCTGTAGATTCAAAGAACGCAAAATGGTGATGGGTTCCCCTTTTGGGTTTGCATAGGTTTTTGTGATATTTTCAAATTGTATTGTAGACACATCACTCTCCAGGTGCCTGAGTCGATGGCGAATCCAAGTTGGTCTGTATGACGCCTGTAAACGTTCTGCGATATTGTATCACTTCTGGTTCAATCGAGAAATCACACCCCGTTCCATTCCAACTGGTTGAGACAGTATACCCCAACCAAATGGGTGTTTGACTGATGGGCAATGAGGGCCAACGTAGGCAATCTTTGGCATTGCCCACATATTTTGCGTTGTTCTGTACGGCTTGTTGCAACATGGTCTTCTCTTCTATCATACTGTCGGATATTTGCTTCTTTTGCAAGACCTGCAACTGTTCAAAGGATGGTGGGTTGGGAGTCAAACGATACTCAATGTCCTGCTCCGTTCTCATCGTCCCCTGTGGAATGCTCAATACGCCATCCAGTAGATGAATCTTGACATAGGTTGGCTCATCGAAGAATTGAGGCTCCGATTCAAATTCCAAAATCCAGTCCAATCCGTCTTCAACGATTGGCACATATTCTATTTCAGGCGTCAACCAATGGCGATCAAACACGAAAATTCTGGCTTCTTCCCCATCAAACACGATGGCTCCCTTCATCTCCCCCTGTTGGTTTTGCAATCCAAAAGCCCCTTGAACCCAAGCCTCTCTGCGTGTCAAAATGGCTTGTTCATTGGTTGAGCGCCACAGTTCACCATCGAAGGTTGACAAGGTCCCTTTCTGTAATGCCCCTTCAATAAACCCAGTCTTGCCAGTGTGGGGTATTTTGACAACCCCACGTTGGACCCGAACCGTATACTCCAAACGTCCAACAGCGGCCTCAACTGGTATCGTTAAAAGAACCTCCCCTTGTGATTCAACATCGATATTTGCTGGCACACATCCAACAGTAAAAACTGCGGACGTGACAAGATCAACGCAAACATCATCTGAGAAAAGCCCTTGTTCAACGTTCAAGACCATCGAAATGTCTTCAGTCTGCCAATGCCACTGCCCCTTCTCGATAGGGACAGTTGAACAGCCCCAACAGATGGTCCCTAATGAGCACAAAACTGCTGTAGAGACTCGACCCACGCACCCTCCTGATTTGGCAACAGTACAATGCGAAGTTCTGTCTGGCCGTTGGGAGACCGCCCCAGCAACATCCAACGCCCCTCGCCCAAACTCTTCAGTTTCAATCCAGAACCTCGGTCTGAACGAAGCAGTACGCCTTTATCCGAAGCCAATATCAACCACTGTTCAGTAATGACCAGCCTAGCTTCTGCGTGGACTGGCTGATTGGGTGGTAGGTTGAGGTGCCGTTTGGTGCTGGTCACAATGAGGGGTATAGAATCTACCACCTCTCGAATGGGCTCTGCGTCAACGGCTGTAAATCCAACTCTTCGGCGTTGTCGTAGCCACACAAAGGCAAATTGGAAGAGGAACCATGTTGACAGAACAACCAAAATAGAGATAAACAACGACATAGTATATCTATACTCTTTTACATTGTCTGTGTCACAGCAAAAAGGAAAGCCACAATCATGCAAGCACCATCTCAGTATATTGTACAAGGTTTGTTGTCTGTTTTACAAGAGCGCAACATGACAACCAGTGCACTGGCGAAGGCCACAGGCAAAGACAAGAAAGACGTCAAGCGAATACTATCGGGTACACTTCCCTTAACGGTGGATGATCTCAGTGCTTTTGGTGCCGCACTCAAACTGACGGATGCAGACTTACAACAATTTATGCCCGGTGCATCTTTATCTTCTGCCGCGACTACAGCTTCTGATCAATTCGATGACACTCAAGAAAAAGTCGATGAAAGTGCGAGTGACGAAACAACGGAAACATCCAGACCACAGTTGAGCATCTCGGAGGCCAAAGAAGACGTCGCACCAGAAATCAACTGGACACCGAACCCTCTTGGCAACCACTCAGAGCAAGCACTTCGATTGGGCTTTGCCTTGGGCTGCAACCTATTTTTCGTGGCCAACACCAAAACACTGAGCAACTCGGGTATTCCAGACACCGTTCTCAAACAATATGGAGAGAAAATACCCATTCGGTTGGATGCGGACTTCTTTCATCATTATCGACCCGAGTACTTTCCAGAAGGTTTGGAGATCAGACTGTCCTTCGATGCCGTCTACACCTGCTTTTTCCCATGGTCATCGTTTGAACAGATTACATTTTTTGTCGAAGATGCCCCCCTCGAAGAAGAGTCTTCCGAAGAGCCAGATGGAAAGCCATTTCTGCGTATTGTAGACTAATTGAGCAGTATCGAATAAAATAGACCCGTTGAACGTTCTATCCATAAACAGACCTTGACGAACTTTCTGACTCTTTGGAGATTCAATGATGTTGCCTATGCTCTCAATGCTACTTTCGTTTACAGTTTCCGCAGAGACCACCATCTCTCAGAAAGATGCCAATGCCATTGAAGGATGGTTGTTTGGAGCCAATGAGTTGACACCGTACGGACGATTGCAAGTGGCCGTCGAAGCACTGGAAAAAAATGCCACACCGTCATCGATTTTGGCATTGGGTACTACCCACCCACACATTGCGGTCATGCTCACAGATCCAACTTCGAAGATGGCTCTTGAATACATTTTGACAACCCCCAGCCCAGAACGACACAAACTGCGTAAAGGAGATGGGATCATTCGAAAGTTTGACAGTATGGGCAAAGTGGAAAAGAAGCAAGCCATCTACGTCGCAAAAAGCCTAGGGCTCTCTAAAAAACTCATTGCCATTCGCATCGGTTCGTTTAATGGAATCGACATCAGTATGGAAATATCGTACAAATCTAAAGGCAGCACTGAGCGAAAGACAATTACGTTGGCCCAGCCCTTCACCCCAGAGTTTTCTGAACAAGCGCGTGAAGGTCTCAAAAAGTCATTGGGTACAAAACCCTTACCGCCGACAAATGGGAGGTATTCTTTGATGCCATTTTCCAACCCTTCCTTCGAACAAAGTTTGCATCAGTGGAGTCGGGGTGTGGGGTTTCGTTTTGAAAACGACGAGCCTGTTGGGGCCATGTCACTGGACAGCGAAAAGTTTATGGATGGCACTTCTGCCCTTCGATTTTACAATACAGAGGATACCCGTGTATTCCCCAACTTGACTCAGTCGGTCACGGTTGGTGATGCCTACAAAGTGCGCTTTCAAACCTTTGTACAATCCAAAAATACAACAACAGAATATCGCCAAGAAGCCGCGCATACCAATGTGACCCTCAACTATCGAACCGCAAACGGTGATGTTCTGAAAACAGAAGTCGAAGAAATCCGCTTGGGCTCTTACGATTGGGAATCCGTCGTGCTTGACTCTTTCGTACCGGAAGACGCCTACACTGTGGATGTGGTGCTGTCTTCGTCTGTCTCAGGAACCCTCTGGATTGATGGATGCTCTCTCATCCGGATTGAGTGAACACAGCGCTGGATTCAACGGTTAAAGCGAAACTGACAAACCGTTTACGAAGGCTCATAGTTGTTGCCCAACCACTGTAACGCGGCCTCGACCGAACACCCTTTGCGATTCGCATAGTCGACCACTTGACTGTGGTCCATCTTTCCCACGCCAAAGTATCGTGACTCAGGATGTGCAAAGTACCAACCTGAAACTGAGGAGACCGGTGTCATCGCCATCGACTCGGTCAAAGACACCCCGATTTCAGAAGACACCTTCAACCACTCAAACAACGTTGCCTTTTGAGAATGGTCTGGACAAGCCGGATATCCAGGTGCCGGCCGAATCCCCAAATAAGACTCTGCAATCAACTCTTCCATGTTGTATTCTGAAGCCGTTTCATACCCCCACTGTGTCGTCCGTACCGTGTGGTGCAAATACTCAGCGAAGGCCTCTGCCAATCGATCTGCCAGAGACTTCAACAAGATTGCATCGTAATCGTTGAGTTGGTCAACAAATTGCTGTGCCTGCTTCTCAACACTGCCCACGGTCACACAGAAACCACCGATCCAGTCAGGTGTTCCCTCTGGCGCCAAGAAATCTGCCAAAGACAGATTGGCCGTTCTGGACTTCTCGTTCTGCTGTCTGAGCATCTGAAACCGTGTCGCGACTTCGCTTCGCTCTTCATCAACAAACACAACGATGTCATCCCCCACCCGATTGGCTGGCGCAATGGCAAAACGGGCTTTTGGTTCAACCCAGTGTTCCGAAACCATTGTTGTCAACATTGCTTGTGCATCGGCAAATAGACTGCGGGCTTGGGTTCCGACAACTGCATCGGACAAGATCTTAGGGTATCCACCAGCCAGTTCCCAAGACTGAAAGAACGGCGTCCAGTCAATATACGGAATGAGTGTTTCAATGGATACTGTCAACGTCCAGGCTCCCGTTTTGTTGGGTTGAACAGGGGGTGCATTTTGAAAATCAAGTGCCAGTGCATTGACTCGAGCGCGGTCAATGGACACACGTTTGCGGCCACGTTGAGCGCTGCGTCGCCGACGAATATCTTCGTACTCTTTTTGCCGTTCTGACAACCAAGACTGTCCTTTCTTTCCAATCAGATTCGCAACCACCCCCACGGCGCGAGAAGCGTCTTCTACGTAGACAACCCAGTCATATTCTGGAGAGAGTTTCACAGCCGTGTGAACCTTTGATGTTGTCGCTCCACCGATCATCAACGGTGTATTCATTCCGACGCGGGTCATCTCTTTGGAGATGCGAACCATCTCATCCAAGGATGGGGTAATCAAACCAGACAAGCCTATCACATCGACTTTGTGTGCTTTTGCTTCATCCAAAATTTTCTGCATCGAAACCATGACGCCCAGGTCGATGACGTCATAATTGTTACAGCGCAACACCACCCCTACGATGTTCTTTCCTATGTCGTGGACATCGCCCTTTACGGTTGCCATCAACACCTTTCCAGCCGATTGCACTTCTCCATCTGACTCTGCCTCCAAATAGGGCAACAAATGGGCCACCGCCTTTTTCATAACCCGCGCAGATTTCACAACCTGTGGTAAGAATAGTTTTCCCTCTCCGAACAAATCCCCAACAATATTCATACCGTCCATCAACGGACCTTCAATGACGTGCAGCGGCTTTTCAGACTGCAGACGCATCGCTTCTACATCTTCAGTGATAAACTCATCAATGCCGTGAATCAACGCATGGGAAAGACGCTCTGAAATTGGCAGAGTTCGCCACTCAAGGTTGGCACCGCCGGACCGTTTTTGTTGGACAACCGTATCGGCAATTTCCAACAATCTATCTCCAGCATCGGGTCGTCGATTCAACACAACGTCTTCTACTCGTGTTCGCAAGTCGTCGGGAATTTCAGAATAGACCGTCAATTGACCAGCATTCACAATCCCCATATCCAGGCCCGCCTGAATGGCATGGTACAAAAATACGGAGTGCATGGCCTCACGGATGGCATTGTTTCCCCGAAAGGAAAAAGACAGATTGGAGATTCCACCCGACACTTTCGCAAAGGGCAAATTCTGTTTTATCCAGCCGGTTGCTTCGATAAAATCAACCGCATAGTTGTTGTGCTCCTCAATCCCCGTCGCCACGGCAAATACATTTGGGTCAAAGATGATGTCTTGTGGTGAAAATCCAGCATCTACCAGTAAAGTATAGGCACGCTGACATATCTCGATTTTTCGTTGTGCCGTGTCTGCTTGACCGGTCTCATCAAAAGCCATGACCACAACCGCCGCGCCATAGTCTTGAATCACCTGTGCTTGAGCGAGAAAGACCTTTTCACCTTCTTTCAACGAAATGGAGTTCACGATGCCTTTGCCCTGAAGACACTGCAGTCCAGCCTCAATGACGGACCATTTTGAAGAATCGACCATCACGGGAACACGTGCTATATCGGGTTCAGATGCGATGAGGTTCAAAAACTGAACCATGGCGCTCTCGGAGTCCAACAGTCCATCGTCCATGTTGACGTCAATGATTTGGGCTCCGTTGTCCACTTGATGTCGGGCTACTTTCAATGCCCGTTCCAAATTGTCGTTCTGAATCATTTTGCGAAACCGTGCAGAACCGGTCACATTGGTCCGTTCACCAATGTTTACAAAATTCAAGGTACTGCCCTCTCCAATTTGCAACGGCTCAAGGCCACTCAACCGCATCCAAGGCTCAACTGTTGGAATTGAACGCGGTTCTATACCTCTTACTGCGTCGGCTATGGCTTTAATATGCTCAGGAGTGGTCCCACAACATCCACCAATGATATTGAGAAAGCCTGACTGAGCCCACTCTTTGATGTGTGCTGCCAACAAACCAGGAGTGTCATCATATTCTCCGAACTCATTGGGCAACCCAGCGTTTGGATAGGCTGAAACAGGTACATCGGCTACATCCGACAACTCTTGTACATATTGTCGAAGTTCATCTGCGCCCAACGCGCAATTGAGTCCAATACTGATGGGGTTGGCATGTCGCACGGAATTCCAAAACGCTGTCGCCGTTTGACCAGACAACGTTCGCCCCGAAGCATCGGTAATGGTCCCCGAAATCATTATGGGAATTGCTCGGCCCAAACTTTTTTCCAATCTGCGAATGGCTACAATGGCGGCCTTTGCGTTCAAAGTATCGAAAATTGTCTCCACCAGTAGGATATCAGCCCCACCATCCAACAATCCTGTCGCGGCTTCTGAATAACTCGTCACCAACTCGTCAAAGGTCACATTGCGAAAGGCCGGATCTTCCACTTTCGGAGAGATGGACGCTGTACGGTTGGTGGGACCAATCGCCCCCGCGACCCAGCACGTTCGCTGATTGCCCATAGACTGGTAGGATACAATCGCCTGTCGAGCCAGTTTGGCAGCCTGTCTGTTGATCTCGTAGACTTGGGATTCCATTTGATAGTCTGCAGCACCAATCGAAGTGGCGTTGAAGGTATTGGTTTCAATAATGTCCGCGCCGGCTTGTAAATACTCCAGATGAATCTGCTGCACAATCTGTGGCTGCGTCAAACACAGAATGTCATTGAAACCTTGTAAATCGGTTGGGTGCGCCACAAACTGAGTTCCACGAAAGTCAGCCTCAGAAAGTTGGTGTTGCTGCACCATTGTCCCCATCGCTCCATCCAGCACCAAAATTCGCTCGTCCAATGCTCTGTTCAACTCATCCAACCGATCCATGACATCCCTCTTGGTAAATCGCGTGCTAGACTATACATTGAATTCATAACCGATGGAAAGTGAAAAACACGTAGATGCAACAAGGAGATGTGATGTTGGGGATTTTGTGGACAACACTGTGGATGGCTTGTGGAGAGAAAAATACCGACTCAGCCTCTATACAACCTTGGGCCAGCGCTGAACTCTCAACAATTTCAGGAACCTGTCCAGTGATTGATGGTAGTAGAAGTGTGCAGACTTTTACCAGCAATGGCACTGAAAGAACCGTTCAGTTTGTGATGCCTTCCAGCGATTCAGACAACATTCAGCCAGTCTTCTTTTTTCACGGCTTGATGCCCGAAGGGTCCAATCCAACCAACCAACTGATTACTGCACTTTCCTTGCAAGAGGTGGCCGATCGAGAAAACGTTTTGTTCATTCTACCGGTGTCTCCCATTTGGGATCTTTTTGGACAACGCTTTCATCTTTGGAACATTGAACAAGGCACTGAGGTCAATGATCTGACAATGTTTGATGACTTGCGCAGTTGTGTGGCTCAACATTACGATGTCTACAACAGTGACCGACTCAACCTAGACCGACTCAGTGTAATGGGATTCAGTGGGGGTGCTCTGTTCACAACCGTTGTACTATCAAACCGTGCGGACACTCTGGCATCGGCGGTAGAGATGAGTGGGGGTGCGGATCTGAGCATTCCGGGCTTTGAAAATCCATTTTCGGTGCACAATTCTTCCAGTGTTAATGTCCCTGTGCTCTTGATGAGTGGTGGAGACAGCGACGTTTGGCCAAATGCCAGCATGCCGGTGGTCGATTTTGAAGAAGCCAGCCAACACTTGTTTACTGAACTTCAAGGTGCCGAACAGACAAGTGTCCTCTGTACCCACAACACCGGACACAACATACCTCCTCGAGGCTGGACACAGGCTTTAGACTGGATCACATCGCATGAGTACAATCTCACCAGTCCATTTGTAACAGAAGTGAGCGACTGGACTGACTGGTGTACTTGGACAGTCGAGTAAGGCATCCCTGTTTCTTATTGATCGTTTGCCAACATTCCGTCGATAATGGAGAACAATTCCTCAGTACAAGTCCAAGCGGTCTCACCGGTACACGCTGACAACTGAGGCGGCACACCATTGTCCTTTTTCGGAGAGAACCCTACCCATGTAATGTCGGACGTTTCTGACAAAGCGTCCAAATCCTGATTGGTGAAATTTGGCACCAAATGGGTTTCTTTTTCGATGGCGAGTAAAAATGGGTTGTCCAGCCATTCCAACCAATCGTTGTACACAAACTTTGGGAGCCACTGTTCTCGAACCGTTCCGGAAACGTCCTCTTTCAGTTCAGCAACCGTTTGGGGGTACAGCGAAGGCGAACCAAACCCTGCTGAATCGATTGCCACCACACGTGTGTCAATTTTGGGATGGCTTTGAGCATATCGAATCGCCAATTGAGCACCGATTCCTTGCCCAACCAACACAACGTCGCCTTCGACATCGGAGAGCGTCATGTTGAGCAACGAATCCAAGTCCGAGAATACTATCGCCCCTTCTTTCCATTCACTTTGCCCACGCCCATACCATTCCACCATTCGAATCGTACCACTGTACTCACTTTCTGTGCCCAAGCGCTTCAGCAATGGCGTCCAAAAACCAATCGAAGAACGCATGTCGGGCAAAATCACCAACACGGTCTCATTGTCATTATCGGACGCTGGACGCTCCAGCACTTCAACTTGACTGCTGTTTGTTTCGTATGCTATCGAATCGTAAATTGAGAAAAGAAGTTCGGTCTTGGCGCTCCACTCCCACAGAAAAAATGGAGATCGCAACAATTGGTTCACACCAAGAAGCAACAACAGCAATGGCCAAGTTGGAATCTTCATCCAAAAATCCTTTCACAATACCAATTCACACTGCAAGAACAATGTGCAATGCTATACATTGGATAACCTAAATCACCTCTCTTTGGGAAGAAAAACAATGAGCCCTACCCTTCTAGACATACAGTGGATGGACTGTGCGTTCGACGAACTCACTGTACATCAATTGTATGCCCTGTTAAAATTGCGACAGGAAGTCTTTGTGGTTGAACAAACTTGCCCGTATTTGGATGCCGATGGTACAGACATCACTGCTCGACACTGTTTGGGCTTTCTAGATGCAGAGTTAATATTGTACACCCGCTACTTTGTATCCTCTGATCGTGACAGTGGGATTATTGGAAGGGTCATCACGCGCCATGACTTTCGAAACAAAGGACTGGGACACCTGTTGATGATGGAAACTGAACGACGAATGCTTGAACAACAACGTGTCTCTGAAATAGAGCTTGGGGCACAGGCGCATCTTCGAATGTTTTATGAAAAGTTGGGATACCGTGTCTGTGGGAACGAATACGATGAAGATGGCATTCCCCACTTGCCAATGCGAAAATTTATTCCCACTGTCGAATAAAAAATCTCCATCTCCGTTGATCTAAAGCATCAGTCAACCAACGGAGCCAACATGTGGTCACCCCATCACTTACACACAATCTGCAAAGCGATTCTGTTTTCGAGCGTACTTTATGGTTGGATGATACCCACCATCGGCATTGGACAGTTGATTCAACAATGGTGGCCAGCCAGTCAACTCAGCGACACAAACTGGGTGGTTGAAGAAGGCCCCTCAAACACTTCATGGGATTTCATCACCATCGATGGGGTTGATGCCAAGGACCAAGAGAATATTGAAGAAGACGATGACGCACCTCAAGAAGACAACAGGCTGTCCTCTGCAAACTCTGAGAAGCCCAATAAGGATTCGTCGAACACAAGTGCTGAGGTTGAACAGTCTGAGTCAACTGTACAATCGAACGAATTGAATAAAATAGACGCACCCACACTCGTCAGTACACAATCCACTGTAAGTCCAGCCCCAGTCAAAAGTAGATTTTCAAAGTCATTGGCAATAAACAGAACGTTGACACATCCGAAAAAATCAAGAACAAGAAAACAAGCGCGCCGTGGAAAATGCTCAGTAAAAAACCCCAACATTTCCACCGACGGCAAAGGGTGGACACACGTACCCAAAAACGTCGTCAAGCACTACTCTACCCATTGGAAAGAAGCAAATCGACTGGCTCGTCTGAGTTGGGCAAAGGCACCCAACGGTGACCGAGTCGGCATTCGCATTCGGGGCATCTCCTGTCAAAGCCCCCTGAAGTTCACCGGTCTGAAACGAGGAGATGTGGTAGTCTCCATCAATGGGATTGCCATTCAGCAAGACAAAGATCTCTTGAAAGTCTACAGCAAACTCATGTTTTGGCGACAGATGAAGGTAAAAGTAAAGCGTGGTGGAAAAATGGTCACACTCAAATATAAAATCGCTCGATAGTTCACACAGTTAACACGAACTCAATTTTGGAATAAC
>CBFICN010000106.1:0-13068 GCA_965661045.1 uncultured Myxococcota bacterium | reverse complement strand
CACACCAACCTATCGATGGTTTAGAAATGGTTCGCAGGTTGCCACTGGTTCGTCTTTTACTCTGACGGCTGGAAACAGCAATGTTGGGCAAAGTTTCTATTGCTCCGCCACCGTTACTGACTCGTCTGGAGCCTCAGCAAGCTCAAACAGTGCCTCTGTTGGGGTAAACAATTCCACACCAACTGTCAGTACACCCAGCATTTCCCCAGGATCTGGGGTGGTTACGGGAACGACCCTATCGTGCTCGGCCTCTGGGTCAGATGTGGACGATGGTTCCCTCACTCCAACTTATCGATGGTTTAGAAATGGTTCGCAAGTCAGTACTGGTTCATCCTATGGAATCAGTGCATCCAACAGCAATGTTGGTGACACCTTTTATTGTTCAGCTTCCGTATCCGATAACAACGGTGCTTCCGCTGCTTCGAACAGTTCCAGTGTGACAGTGAACAACACCAATCCCAGTATCAACACCGTCTCCATTTCACCAAGTTCAGGCGTCTACAACAGTTCTACCTTGTATTGTACGGCTTCTGCATCTGACCCAGACCAGTCGGTATCTCCAAGTTATTCTTGGAGTGTCAACGGGTCCACCGTATCTTCTGGGTTTTCTATCAACTTAAACAACCACTCAGTCAACCCAACAGATTCTGTCGCTTGTGTTGCCTCTGTATCCGATAGCAACGGTGGTACAGGGTCAGGTTCGACATCGGTGACGGTCAGCAATCGTGCGCCCAGCATGACCAGCATTTACCTCAATCCGTCCAACCCCAGTCAATACGATATTGTCGTCTGTTTCCCGACAGCGAATGACCCTGACAGCGACCCACTGACAATGGATTACACGTGGACCATCAACGGCCAAATTTGGAGTGATACACAAGCCATTGTTCTAGACCAAACATACGCTCCTGCAGGCGCGACCTTACGCTGTATCGCCTCAGCAGAAGATCCTTATGGAGCCACGGCCAGTCCGATTTCAGTCGCAACCACAATCCGCAGCTTTGGCAGTGGCGGTGGTCAAATTAATTCCACCAGTGAGCCTGTCCTCTTATCTACTGCACCAAGTGAACCAACGGTGACCATCACACCGAGTTCGCCCACCACCGACGATGATCTCTCATGTAACGCCAGCGGGAGCATCGATCCGGACGGTACGGCAGTCACCTATCATTACGTGTGGACAGATGGTATAGATGTGATCGTTTCTGAGACACTCGAATCACACTGGACATCGGCAGAGGATATTTGGAGCTGCTCAGCATATGCGGTTGATGCTGCAGGAGAATCCAGCAGTTCAGCCTTGAATGTTGGCATTGGAGAATGAAGTATCAATCCAGATAGGTTGATTGTGCCAACCAGGTCTCATCTGGATAATACACAAACAACAACGAGCCCTCTTTAATGGTGTCGATTAACGCATCGGAAGAGTCGGTTGACACCGCTGGACAACCAAAAGAGCGGCCGGCTTTCCCATACTTCTTCACATAATTGTCTGTGGCGTAGTCTGCTCCGTGAATCACAATTGCCCGTTTTCGAGCATTGTGGTTGAATCCCTTTTCCAATCCGTCCAGTCTCAAAGAGCGACCGTGTTTTCCAGTATACACTTCAGCTGTACGATAGACACCAACCGAACTTTGTTTGGACTCGGATACATTACTCACACTCTCTGCCAAACCGTCATGATTGCCATCTGAGTTCCGACCATGACTCACCACCAACTGATGCTCCAAGGTTCCTGTCGATAGATCAATGGTCCACAACCGTTCTTTTTTACTGTGCAGACTCAGATCCACAATCGTCAACACAGAAGAATCTACTTTCCCCTTCGACAAAGCTCTTTGATGGGCCTGCAGAGCCAACGTAAAGACGGTCGAATTTAAACCAACCTTTTCAAACTCATTCACATTGATGACCGTATCATCAGAGAGAAGAACTTCTTTGCCATCTACAGTTTCAAAGCAACACAACAGCAACCACCACATTTCGACCCTCCCTACAAAGTTTGTGACCATTTAACGAACGGTTCTTCAATATCAGACAAATGCAACGGCTATCTGTCCCACAATACGGCTTCTATTTCACTTTCTTTGTTCGACCACAGGATCCTTTGATGCGTCTAATGATAGAGAACCTTTGACAATCTGTGCAAACATCACCCAGTCCCCCATGAGACTCCACAATGGATGGGTAAAGGTTGCAGGTCTATTGCGTTCAAAGAAAAAGTGACCGATCCAAGCAAAGCCGTAACCGGTAAGGGGAAGTGCGAGCCAAGCCCATCCTGTCCAAGTTCCCGTACACAAAAGACCAAGTTCGATGAGCACCAACCCAGACCCAATTACGTGCAGCAGCCTACACGTCCAATTTTGATGTTCTGACAAATAATGGGGGTAGAATTCGGCAAATGTTGTGATGTTGTTGGCTTCCATATTGAATCTCCTTCGAATATCTGTCCGATTTTCATGGAATCAAATCGTTTTTGACGTCAACAATAGGAGAATAACATGAACTGGATGAGCATTATTTTTTCACTGTCTCTAACTGGAATCGTCGTAAACTTGTGGATTTATTGGGGCATATGGGCTTTGATGTTCCTCCCACCCAAAGAGTTTACGGTCTCGAAACTCCACATGGGTGGACTCGGGCTTGCGTTGCCCGGCATGATCTTTATTGTAGAAGGTCAACCCGAATCAACCCTTCACCATGAGCAAACCCACATTCTACAAATGAGGAGGTACAGCCCCGTGGGTGTTGCCCTGTTTCTTGGATGGCACTATGGAACTGGAATGATGTGGCAAAAAATTACGGGAAAAACGGTTGACTTTTTGTCACTGTGGACGGAAAACCCACTTGAGATTGAAGCCAATCAAGCAATGTACAAAGGGGAAGCGCCTCTCAAAATTGAGGCTCAGGCAGTTGTACACTTCGCAGTATTTACACTAATGCTGGTTGGGCTGACCCATTGGTTCCTGTAAAAATTGCTTGACTGTGCCGTAACGATTGCCAGCTCAAAACACATCTGAGAAATTTCTCTATCACGAGTACAAAATTTGAATAATTTACACTGTTTGAGTTCCGCTCATTGTAATAGAATCTACGGACGCAGTTTTTACATCCGATTGTCTTCCAGTCCGAAACCTTAGTTTGCATACACATGACCAATGACTACGTTATACTATAAAACATCGTTGCACAACCAGAATTTTTATCTTATGCAACTCAACTTAATTTATCTAGGTTGGAGTTCACATGCCTTCTTCCGCTTTCTTGGCCGATATACGTCAACGATTTGAAATTATTGATATCAATCAAAACAGTGCGCCGTTGGTGTCGTTGGGTCAAGCAAGGATTGCTGCCGAAGCCATCGCAAAACAGGTCTACATTGCTGAATTGGAAAGACAAGAAAACCATTCTGCGCTTCGTCACAAGGACAACATCGCCAATATGACGCTGGGAACCTTAATTCAAAAATTGCACAAACATCAGATGGTGCCTCGGTGGGTACTCACAACTCTTGGAACAATTCAGCACTTTGGAAACCTAGGCGCACACGATGTAGAAGGAAGCTCGCAAACCATCTCTAGCGATCGCATCATTCCGTGTTTGACAGCTTTGAGTAGCCTGAGTGAATGGTTCTCAGAGGTGTATTTGGATGAAGCCGTACAGCTTCAAATTAAATCGCTGGAAAACAAACAAAATGCCTTCATCGAACAGCTCGAGCAAATCGATCATTTGGAAACAACTGCAGAGTCCCTCCAGTTGACCATTCAAAGCTCACTCCAGCAGGTGCGCAGCATGCAATTGTATGCTACAAACTGGCTGAAACGTTCGAGCAAAGAATACGCACACCCTCTTCGCGAAGAAATACAGTACTCCAAAAAGAAAAACCTCTATCATCTAGACAATGGAGAAGAGGTCGAGGGCTTTGAAATGGAGGAAATCGGAAACTTAACTGGATTGGGAAAACCAGACGAGAAAGACGAAGACTTTTGGGTAGAAGTCAACATGGCTTTATCACTGAGTTCTCCGATGCAAATCGCTCAAGAACTGATACCAAAACTCGTATGGGTTTACTATACCTCCAAACGAGAGTTTATCTACATTGCACCTTGGCGCTCACATAGAACAAAATGCTACTCCGATGTTTTGCTTGAGCTTGAGTTCTTCACCGGTGGATTACCTGAACGCAATCCAAATCGTGGCTTGTTCTGGACGTCCCCCTACAAAGATGCCTATGGGGCTGGATTAATGGTGTCACTAGCAGCGCCGATTGACAACGAAACGGAGTTCCTCGGTACGATAGCAATTGACCTGGGACTGGACTTACTATGTGAGCACCTTCGTTTGCATACACCATCAAAAGGCTTTCACCTCCTCGTCAATGATAAAGGTGAGGTATTGGGACACCCCTATCGAATCTCTGCACATGACGATGCCATTCAGTCCATGACAGACCTGCTTAATATTTCTACAGAAGACACACAGGCATTACTGAGTCTACCCTCGGAAGAGCCTTATTCACTGACCATAGACGATAAAGAACACACCATATACAGTCACCACATCGCTCAAACGAACTGGACACTCTTTTTAATGACACCGAAAGAGTAGTCCTCTATAGCAATGTTCTACTCTTAGCAACATTAATAGGGTCGTTCACCCACCCAGTTTCCTGCAGGGTCGTAGTTGCACATCCACATGTACTCGGTCTCGTTGGCACACACGATCATCGCACACCCAACACGCTCAGTAGCCTCCCAAACAACCTGTGTATAGTGACCACACATCTCACCGGGTTGACAGGAGTTGCTGTCATAATCGTAAAACTCTTCTTCTGACGCCCAAGCATCCACCACCTCCTGTGAAGTCAGGTAATAGGTCGCCCACATTAGGTTCTCTCCGAGCGGAGAATCCCAGTTGTGCTCCATCTTACAGTCGTTGTTCGCTGCCAAATGCTCCAACCACTCTAGAGACACTTCTGCCAGTTCTTCATCCCAAACCAAATCTGCATCAATGCCGTGTGCTCTTCGAATCACATTGTGGGCTTCGGTCATCCCCTCCATCGGCCCTGTCTCTGCAAACTCGGATACCACATCGACATTCTCTGCTGTATCAGAACTTTCTTCCGATGACGTACAGGATACTAGCAACAATAAAGCAATCATTTTACACCTCAAAATCTACTCAACGACACCATCGTAATGAACAACCAACCCCGTCTTACAGCATGTTTGTGTCAACGTTGGCATCCAGCGGCTTTTCTACCTGTGAATATCTACCGTTGAACCCACAGTGACAGAATCTCGTCGCTCAACAGAACAGATCCTATGACAATTGATAACGGGCAAGTTAGCAAAGAGATAGAGAACGATACTTCAGATCGATGCATTTTTACATTTTGAGATAATTCGCCCCTACACCAAAATCCCCTCTCACGATTGTACAATCCCTATGCCCAAGCTCCCACCCAAAGATTACATTGCTGCAGTTCCATTTCCAGAATCCATTACCATGAGCCCCATTGGCGTGGTTCATTCTCCGTATACAGAACGACATGGCACCCCCAGACAGTCCGCGCTGAAACACAAACCCACGGGGTACGAGCCTGTCGTTGCCAGAATTGAGATTTTCACTGGTAAAGTTCCCGCCATTGCACTCAAAGATATAGAAGGGTTCGACCGAATTTGGGTTTTGGCGTGGTTGCACTTAAACAAGCACTGGAATCCAATGGTCAAACCACCGCGAGGTCCAAGGGTCAAAAGAGGTACATTGGCCACCAGAGCCCCCCATCGACCCAACCCGATAGGATTGAGTGCGCCCAAACTACAACGCGTCGAAGGCAACATCTTGTTTGTTGAAGGCATCGATCTACTCGATCAAACCCCCGTTCTCGATATCAAACCTTATGTCACCTACTGTGACGCCTTCCCAGATGCCCGTTCAGGATATGTTGACGACTTGAACTCCAGCAATGCTCAAGAGCGCGACATCTTTGGAAACAAAGAGGCCAAGCCAAAAAGTTAGGCCGAGATGAGATGGTCGGTCAAAAAAATATTTGGAATGATGTTTGCAACGCAAAACCTTGATAAGGTATATTTGACTAGTTGAATTTGGGTCCAGTAAACAGAGAGCACAATTATGGCGGTTACAGTACAAAGTATTTTGGCTTCACTCAATGAAGCACATCTCCGCTATAAACTCCACGAACAAACGGGTGAGCCTTTGGTCGTGTTTCCAACAAACCAATACGTCAACAACAGTGGAACAAATCATTTAATGGTCGTTATCCAATTGACTGAAGATGGAGAATACATCAAGTTCTTTGTCCCTTCAGCCTACCACATCCCTGAAGATGAAAGTGCCTATGCAGTACTGAAAAGTTTCTCGATCATCGCTTGGCAAGTGAAACTGCTGGATTTCGAAGTCGACCCATCAGATGGCGAAGTGCGACCAACGATTGACTTTCCGATTGAAGACGGCACCTTGACCACACAACAAATTCAACGATGTTGCCGAACCCTTGCCAGATTGGTGGATATATTCCACCCCTACATCAAACGGGCACTGGTTGACAACAAAGTCCCGGCTGAACTCTCTTGTGGAGACATCGGTGCTGTATTGCGAGCCTACGACGACGACACTGAGGTTGAGCGAACTGCGATTCCAGACCTCGACAAGCGATTTCAGGAAATGAGGGCCCGCCTCGCAACAATCGAAGAAGATGAAGAAGATGCGGAATCGACACATTCAGACTCAACAGCCTCTACATCTTCCGAAGCGACTAACCACAACCAAGTATCAGAAGACGATCACCATTCAGAGGAAGAAGATTCTTCTGATGAAGAATGGATTTAACGCACTGCCCAACTGTTTAACACCCAATTTAACCCGACCTTCAACCAACCATTCTTGGACACGAACATGAGCTCAAAAAAGTTTGATGAAACTATGCAATCCACCATCGATGAAGCAAAAAATGTCTTGCCTGAACGCGCCAGCTTAGACCTACATTGTCTGCTCGCGGTCTTGTTGCAACAAGACACTTTTCAAGGCAGATACCCCGCATTGGAAAGCATGTTTCCGAATCCACCAAAACTAGACTCCAAGGCCGAAAAGTTAAAACTGTCCCCCACCATCCGCTCCATTTTCAAAGCCAGTAAAATTGATGGCGTCATCTCGAGCGAAAATGTCTTTAAACACGTGCTGTTCCATGACGATATCTTTGAAGGTTTGGAGGCCAATCAACGCATTTTGTTGCAGTCCATTCGTGCTCGACATTCTCTCGAAGAATACAAACAATCGCCCGTTCGCGCTCGACTCGTCAAAAACTTGGCCCGTTTTGGCTCTTTTCTGACCGACGAAGACCTCAAAGAAAAAGACCTCTGTGGTCGAGAAGATCTCTTACCAAACGTTGCGCGGGCTTTGATGAAGATGCGCACCAACGACGCCTTGTTGGTTGGTCCGTCTGGCGTTGGAAAAACCGCCATCATACGTGAATTTGCTCGAAGAGTCAAAGAAGGACACGAATGCATCCCATTGAGTTTGCACGGTGCAGAGGTCTTTCAAATCTCACCGGAAAACCTAACGGTTGGTGCGGTATCTCGTCCTCAATTCATGACGCGCATTGAAACCCTCAAAGGGCACTTGGAAAAACATCCCAAGATCATTTTGGTCATCAACCCAATGGATGCACTGGTCAGTAAAGACACACGTCGACCGGACATCGTCATGCTCGAAGAGCTGGTTCGCCACCTCATTCAAAGCAATATACCCATCTTAGCGACGATGTCTCCAGGATCACACTTGCTGTTGGATTCCAAGCCTGAATGGGAAGGCATCTTCGAAGTGTTCCGCATTCCAGAGCCACCAACCGACCGTCTAATTGGGGTACTGAACGCACAAGTGCCCAATTTTCGAAAGCATTATGTTGGGATTGACTTTCAGCAAAGTGGGCTCGAAGCCGTCATAGAGTATGCCAAACGATCATACCCTACACAGTGTGAACCCCGACGTTCTGTACAATTCTTGGATGAACTTTGCGTAAGAGCACAAACGGCAGACCCAATCATCACCGAACTGTCCAGACAAAGTGTCGAGCAAATTCTCAGCGAACCACTGCACGCCAATGCCGGACGCGTGACAATCAACAGCGATGAATTGTTCGAAGCCCTCACCAGTCGCATTGTTGGCCAAGACCAAATTATGCAGCAACTATCTTCCACCATCACAACCCGCATGAGCAAATGGGCAAGTTCAGACCGGCCACGCGGTGTGTTTTTGTTTGGTGGTCCCACCGGCGTTGGAAAAACAGAAACGGCGGTTCAACTCGCACAAATGTTGAGTGGTTCAGCCAACAACCTCATCCGCGTAGACTGCAACACACTTCAGCCAACGGGTCACCAGAAAACCTCTGTCATTTGGACCTTGTTGGGCGTGCCTCCTGGATACATGGGACATGGAGAAGGTGGTCTGCTCTCAAAAGTACGCGAAAAGCCCAATGCTGTTATCTTGTTCGATGAATTTGAAAAAGCCGATGCTGCCGTTGGGAAGTTGCTACTCCAGATTTTGGACACCGGTCTGCAACAAGACAACATGGGTACCATGCTTGACTTCCGACAAGCCTTCATCGTGTTCACCTCAAACTTGGGATGTGACTACCAAGAAGCACCGGCGCAACTGGGGTTTGGAAAGTCAGACACAAAGGCCAAAAAGGTTCCCACCGTAGACGAAACAAAGCTTCGAAGCGAACTGCGCATGATGGGGTATGGACCCGAATTCTTGGCCAGAATCCATCAAATCTTCTTGTTCAACGCGTTGGCACAAAACGATATCGCCAAAGTCATCGGCAAGCTTGTGGCATCCCTCCAGCCTTTCATTCAAGATCAAGGCTATACATTGGTCGCCAACGAGCAATTCGCCAAAGACGTCGCTGCGGTCTATGAACCTCGGGACGGTGTTCGAGGCATCATCAACAAAGTGCGCTCTGAGTTCACCCGCTCTCTGAGTGAGAACGAGCGACTTGGCAACCTCAATGGAATTCAGACCATCGCCTTGCACTTTGATGCAGAAGCAGAAACCAATGCTTGCAAGAAAGATGATGACGCTCTACACCTCTATCTGTCGTTGAAGCAATAATTTAGCCCCACAAGATTCAGTGACTGTTCATCATTTGAATATTCACATTCCAGAGGACGAGTGGTTGCGTGTCTACGCAGGACGTGCAACCCACGTCCACTGCAAGAGTACAGCAGGGGTTCGAATCGCCATTGCTGCCAAGCACTTTCGACGGTTTACCACACACGACGGCATTCGGGGATTGTTCAGGCTGACGTTAAATGGCAATCAGTTTGTATCGCTTGAACGAATTCGATAGTAAACTTGACTCAAGCAGTCGAATACGCTGTCCGTAAACCCAAAGTATACGCACGTGCACTCATTTTCGTACGAGAGTTGGGGCGAAAAGGCAATGTGAGATCAGCCCCCCAATACACCGGCATCCCGAATATCGGTCACAATTCCCGCAATGGACTTTCGACCCCGACGAGCCAGGGCAAAGGCTCTTGCGTGTTCAGTGCGCAAACTGTCTGACGATACAACAGACTGAATGTCTAATTTTTGAAAGGGCACAAACAGTTCGGACGCTTCGTCAATGATGCAGCCCAATTCTGACAAGGCTTCCAAAAAAGCATGCCCTTCTTCCAATGTGCCAGACAGCAAAGAGTGCACTTGGTGATCGTAGCGATTTCCCCATTCGTCTTCCAGTGTACCCTGTGGGAAGTCCGCAAAGACCCAACGCGTCAATGCCTGTCGAGAATCCAAATCTTCTCCAAAGGCAACGTTCTTTGTCTCCGCAATGGATGCCAGTTTGCCATTGGCTGAGGGGGCGACAACCATTACAGAACCCATTGTGTTGGTAAAGACGTCTGACATTGAACCTCCGAAAATCGTAATGAGTGTATGGCAATATAGACAACTCCCTTGCAATCGTCAACTACCTCGCCCAAACATTCAAACGAAACCGATTGTCCATCAACACTTCACTCGACAAAGAAAACCCTTCTTTTTTCAACCATGCTGTATCTGTCTTACTGTGTTTGGGATCGATCACCCAGGCTTGAACCGCATCCAACACACGTTGCTCTCGATTCTGCAATTGACGCTTGAATTGAACACAGGGATGTGAGGCACCGAGTCTGAGTGCGACCTCTTCAATCATGGCATTGGCCTCCAACACAACCAACACATCTTCATCGCACCCATTGATCGTCAATGTTTTACTGAGCGTATGTGCCAAATCGTCGACCCCCCAAAAACGAGTCGGTTCAAGCGAAATATTCCCATCAGAAGTTTGAAACAGACCGCCATATTGCTCATCCCCCTGTATAACAACGCCATTGAGTCGACCCGACAAGTTCCATCCAATCATCGATAGCATACAAAGCACCAATACTCTTCGACCCCAAGTCACAGACAGGACTTGGACTCCCTCGCCAATGACCAGAGGCAACGCCACCCATAAAATGGATGAATAGTAAAAGTTGCGTTTGGAAATCCAAGACAAAGCCACATAGGGCAAGACAACCCCCACAAACAGTCCCATCGGCATACGCTTGAACAGGCCAAGCAACACAAAAGCCCCCAACGCCGCACCAGCCAAAACCGGACCCAGTGCTCGCCAATACAAATGCCCCCAGTACCCAAACCAACGCAAGGACGGGGTCAGTTGGATTCGACTTTCCATCATTGGTGAGTCGGCTTCTCGAAAATAGTACGCCATCCCTTCTGGTGAAGAAAACTGAAAGTACGACACAATGCCCCAGAGCAATACACCACAGGTCGTGAGTGCCAACACACTAGAGCCCCCCCGATGCACGACTCTAGACTCTGGATCCTTTCCCTGCCACAAAGCAGAAGTCCACACGCCGAAAGCCATGGACGCAAGCAGCAATATCAGAATCAGGTTGTCCGTTTCACGAAAACTCCAAAAAGCCGAAATCCACGCCACTCCTGCAAATCCGAGTGTTGCAAACACATTGGTAAACCCCCTCGACCAATACACCAGCCCCCACCCCAACACAATCAATGGTGCTTGCAATGAAAATACATCCCATCGCAACGAAGCATACAGATTGATTGGTGTGCACAAAAAAGCGACTGCGCCAACCATTCCCACCAAGGGCAGACGACGACTGTATCCAATCAGCAGTATAAGTACGCCTGTCAATGCGTGTGCCGTTTGCGATAGCCACAACAAGGCAGACGGATGTCGCGTCCAATATCGCCACCATTCCGCTGCAACATAAGACGCATAGCCCTTAGAGAAATCGACCGGTTCACCACGCTCAAGTTTCAACGTAGCATCAAACATCGCATCGGTAAATCCACAACAAACCCCTTTGGCGAACTGTTGATTGTCCAGGTTGAACGTTTGATAGAACCCCCACAGCCACCAAATTACACCCCCCAGCACACAAACCGATGCCCACCAATCCAAACGCGACGCTTTGTAAGATGACTGCTTCCACATATTCGAAACATATCGTAGAGAATGTTCCTACACGAATGAAAAAGAGTTGAAATTCACTCTAAAATCGATACAGGAAACTACACAATCAACCCACAATGGAGTCTTACCATGAGCGATACCGCTAACATCTTCAGCACACTACAAAATCAATACCAAACAGGCAAAGTCGATAGCGAAACGACCTATTACTTCTCAATCGGCGCTGATAAATACACACTCTTTGCTCGTCCAGACGGCTGCGAAGTCAAAGAAGGCAAAGCCGTAGACAAGGCACACTGCGTTGTCAAAGCAGACCCAAAAATCTTCAGCGACATGGTACTCAAAGGCAAAAAGCCGGGCATGATGGCCATTGCCAGCGGGAAAATTAAATTCTCTGACATGAACTTGGTCATGAAGTTGCAAGATTTGTTCGGTTTGAACATTGCATAAGTGTTCGCCACTTAATATTTAAAACACCCACATCACGGTGCTCAACATGCCTTTGTACTCAACCCAAGACGTTCACTGGCTGCACACCCATTCAGCACCCACATACCCAACGTTGTCAGCGGATCTAGAAGTCGATGTTGTGGTTGTGGGTGCTGGTTTGTGTGGAGTGTCCACGGCATGGCACCTCAGTCATTCTGGATTGCGCGTAGCGCTCGTTGAAGCTCGAGGGATAGCACATGGCGCAACCGGTCGAAATGCAGGCTTTATTTTGCAAGGGACTGCTGAGCGCTACAACCGTGCCATCACTCAGATGGGCAGAAACAAAGCCCGCACGATACACGGACTGTCTGTTGAAAACCATCGTCAAATGAAGGCTTGGCTAGAGAAACATCCAATTGACTGCGAATATCGTCAACGTGGCTCGCTTCAGTTGGCATCGAGTCTAGAAGAAGAAACAGAACTGGTTGAATCTGCCGATCTCTTACTGGAAGATGGTTTCGATGCGACGTTACTCTACGGCTCTGAACTTGGAGAACCATATTTGAATGCCGGCTTTCAAACTGGAATCGTCCTGCCTGAAGATGGAGAGATTCACCCCGCGAAGTTTGTACATGGTGTGGCGCAAACCGCTGCTGCACAAGGTGTACAAATCTATGAACGCACCCCTGTCTTAAATCTAGATGCTGGAGACGACGTCACTTTAGAGACACCACAAGGCACAATCGTTGCCCACATGGCAGTACTCTGCACAAATGCCTATTTACCCCAAATCCTCCCTCAGTACAGCAATACCGTCCACCCAGTTCGTGGACAAATGCTCTGTACAACACCACAGCCACACATTTTTGATCGTCCAATTTATGCCGATCATGGATTCGACTATTGGCGTCAAAAATCTGACGGCCGCATTGTCTTGGGTGGCTGGAGAAACCTAGACCCCGATGCAGAAGTTGGGTATGACGAGACCTTGCACCCTGAAATACAAGCGTCTATGACCGAGTTTCTCAGGCGTTTCAAGGGATTGGAGACAGTCGATATTGAATCTCGATGGTCTGGAGTCATGGGCTTTTCTAGGGATGGATTGCCTCTAATTGGTGGGGTTCCTGGCAAGGACA
>CBFICN010000105.1:5859-13421 GCA_965661045.1 uncultured Myxococcota bacterium | reverse complement strand
ACAGTCTTTGAGGCCTGTCTTTGGAGGTCATCGGGTAAGGTGTGCAGGAAAGATGGTGTAAATTCACCCATGAAAGTCTCCACATGTAAGAGAAAATGAAACAAGGCCACAACGGACCTTGTATCACACGAGTCGACACAGGTAAATCGGATGCAAAATTTACCGTTGCATCAAAGATACCTGCTATGACGTTTGCTCATCTACCCAATCTCAACGTATGGGCTTTATCAACCTCAACCTATAATTTATGTATAAGGCCGTCTAACGAACTCAGTACGTGGCGACACCATTGGTTGGCAACAGCACACCGGTCACAGGGACTGACGTCTGCCACGTCAGTTGCAAGCTGTTGGTCGCAGTCGTTTGATCAAAGACCAAGTTTCCACTGGCAATGTTGCCGTAGAACGTCTCATTTCCACTGTTGACGTGGGTGATTAAACCACCGATATTTGATGTTGTGACTGAGTTTTGGAATGCGAATCCATCCAAAGACAGATTGATTGTACCCAATGCCGTACTGGTACATGTCCCAGTTCCAGACACGTCAGCGTGATTGTATCCATCTGTGACCAACGTCACCGTCAACGTACCGATACAATCATCGGTCGAGGCATTGGCGTCGCTCAATGTCACATCCATCGCATAGGTGCCTTCGAAAGAATAGATCTGACAGGCGGCTTCGCCATAGCACTCTGAATCTGTACAGTCGGTGTTTCCATCGCCGTCGTTGTCCACACCATCGGCACAATCGCTCTCGGCACACTTGGTCGATGTGGCACAATCAGAGTCCGCACAGTCCATCAAACCGTCGTGGTCATCATCGGTGGAGTCTGCACAGTTTTTCTCCAAGCACAGAAAGGCGCAATCCGAATCGTCACAGTCTACATCGGCATCGCCATCTTGGTCGACCCCGTCGGTGCAGTCTGATTCATAGCAAGATGGATAGAAGGCACAGTCTGGATCGTCGCAGTTGTTCAGACCATCGGCATCGTTGTCCAAGATGTCGTCACAGTTTTCATTCCCTGACCCAGCTTGTCCACCACCACCAGATGCACAGGCAGGATCAAAAGAACACGCGGTCTCTGCACAGTCAATTTGACCATTTCCGTCATTGTCGATGCCGTCCGCACAATCACACTCAAAAGAGGTTCCAATCGTGCAACACAAATTGTTGGCACAGTCGGAGTCTGCACAATCGATGTCGTTGTCGTTGTCATTGTCAAACCCATCGGTGCAGTCTTGTTCTCCACTGCTTCCACCCGAGCCCAAACAGGTTGGATCAAACAGACAGTCTGAGTCTGCACAATCTGCGTCTCCATCTCCGTCGTCATCCAGACCATTGGTACAGTCTGTTTCCCCTGTTTGGCAGTTTGGATCAATCGCACAGGTTGGATCGGCGCAGTCCACCCCATTGCTGGCGTTGTTGTCAAAACCATCGGTACAGTCACATTCAAAGAAGGTTGTTGGAATACCAGAACAACAAGTTGACGATGCACAATCAGAGTCCGCACAGTCTATGTCACCATCGCCGTCGTTGTCCCCACCGTCGGAACAGATTTCGGCTCCCGTGATCAAACAGGCAGGATCAGCCGCACAGTCGGTATCATCACAGTCTACCAAACCATCTCCGTCGTCGTCCTGCAGGTTGACGCAGTCCACCTCTGTCGCGCCACCGCCCGTACAAGCAGGATCAAACAGCGCACAGAACGTATCTGCACAGTCAACCACATTGTCGGCATTGTTGTCAAAACCATCGGTACAGTCGCACTCAGAGAAGTCAACCAATGGATTGCTGGTGTCACAGCAAGGATTTCCAGCACAGTCAGAGTCTGCACAATCGATGTCGCCATCGCCATCGTTATCCCCATCGTCATCGCAAATTTCTGCACCCATAATCAAGCACGCAGCATCCGATGAACAATCCGAGTCATCACAGTCAATGGCACCATCGCCGTCATCGTCTGCCCCATTGGTACAGTCTTGCTCGGCTGTACCGCCACCTCCACCTGTGCAGGCTGGGTCCAAAAAGGTACACAATTGATCGTCACAGTCGGTTTGACCATTGCCGTCATTGTCAATGCCGTCTGTACAATCACACTCTACAAAATTCCCCACTGTACAACACGTGTTTTGTGCACAATCGGTGTCGTCGCAATCCACTTTGCCATCGCCATCGTTGTCCGCACCATCTGCGCAGTTTTCCGCACCCGTCACGATGCAATCTGGAGATACGGAGCAATCCGAATCGTCACAATCGATGTCTCCATCTTCATCGTCATCGATCCCGTCTGTACAGTTTTGCTCGGTCTGGCCTTCACAGTCCACCGACGTCACACAGTCCAAATCATCACAGTCAATGGTTCCATCGCCATCGTTGTCCGCACCATCGCTACAATCGGCTTCAAAACAAGCCGCGTCTTCAACACAGTCAGAGTCCGCACAATCGATATCACCATCGCCATCGTCATCTGCCAAGTTGGTGCAGTCTGTTTCGGGGTCTGGTTCCGCACAGGCTTCATCTTCTGAACAGTCGGCGTCGTCGCAATCTACGTCACCATCGCCATCGTTGTCAATGCTGTCGGTGCAGTCTTCCACCAACGCACAGGCTTCGTCTTCAAAGCAATCCGAATCGTCACAGTCGATGTATGAATCGCCATCGTTGTCTACCGCATCTGTGCAAATCTCGGTTGCAGTTTCGACCCCTGTCTCTTCGATGTCGGTGTCTTCTTTGTCTCCACACGCCAATAAACTCATCCATAGTGCCAGCATCTCATTACTCCAAATATACCAAGTGTTTCCTATTCAAACTATAGACAAAATTTAACCGAGGTCCCACGCCACTGCATGCGATTTACAAACTTGTGACATCAGCGACCTCTCCACGATAAACCGTCAACGTTCACTGGCGGTACGCACCAACCGAAACCCAACAGCCCCTTTGAAAACCTCAAGAGAATCCTTGCCACCCTCAAATCGAACCTCTCCCATTGTGGCCCAGGGTGCCAACTGAATCCGACGATGTGGATAAATGTCTTGGAGATAAGAATGAAATGCACCACCCTTTAGGACCTTACTGCGTCCGAGTTCGGGACCTTTCGGATCAACAGCGTTGTGTGTTTTGACAGGCATATCTTGCTCATACCAATCCCAAACCCATTCCCAAACATTGCCACTCATATCACATAGCCCATAGCCATTTCGTACTTTGTTGCACACGGGATGACTTTCCACAAACAACCTCAACAGTTCTTGTTGCTTGGTGGAATCGTTTCCAACAACAATCGGCAACTGTTTGAGAATTCCGTCGTCAACATGCCACGCCGTCTTGTGAATCGGAACAATCTTAACGGCATCGGTCGAACCTTGTTTGCTGTTTCGAATCCCCAACGCAGCACGCTCCCACTCCGCTTCTGTTGGTAAACGCCATCCCAAACAGGAACTTTCCCACTGCCATTGATCGTTGACTTTGGTGTAGCAGGTATCGTAGCCATCTTGTTTGGACAGTCGATTGGCGTATTCAACCGCTTGTTCCCAGGTCACAGAATCCACTGGACAATCCCCACCACATTGGTAATTGTGACTTGGATTGCTACCCATCAATGCGTAATATTGCGCTTGGGTCACCTCTGATTCAAGCATAAAGAAATCCCTAGACACCGTGACTCTATGCGGTGCCTCATCTTTTGCACAATCTTCCATCGTACAGCCCATGATAAAGGGACCTCCAGGAACTCGGACCTGATGGGCACGGGCTTGATCACCGGTTTGGACACCTTGAATCACGTTGACAGTATCGACAACATCCTGCTGTGTCTCGACAAACGCCCAGCCAAACCAAAGCAGTGTCAACACGCCAGCCAGTGCCAGCATCTGCAAAACCCTATCGAATACGGAAGAAAATTCTGCGTTGCCATCTCCAACCAAGTGGTAATCGTTTTCCTCTGGTGGAACTTCATCAGAAGCCCCGACCGATTCGGTTGTTGGAGCCGCCACATCCTCTTTGAGTACATACCCATCTGGCGGAAGGCCCATAAACAAATGCAACGAACCCTCTGGATACCCCAATAAAGACACCATTGATGCAAAGGGTTCTACGCTGCGTAAGTGCCTAGACATAGCTTCTGGAATGGGTTCCGAAGACGAAAAGAATCGACCGTCTGTTGGCTCTAATTGATCGTCGATGTGTTCTTTGAGCCAAAGCAAAAAGGCATGGTGCACCCCCCCAAGCTTGTCCAACTGTGCATCTTGAAACGTCTCGCGTGCAACAATGCTTTCCACTTCTTCAATTGGGGCGTATAGAGGTGCCAAAATCAAAGAGGCGGCAGTGGTGTATTCCAGTACAATCCAGATGGTCTGTGATGGGGACTGATACTGAAACGCAACCCCTTTGGAGCCCAAGTCCAGTCCGATGACTTGCTGGACGCGGATACTCGAATCCACCTCTTGACGCAAGAAGTCCTCTATGTCACCAGCCCGTATATCCATCAACACCCTCTACAACAATGGCCGTCGACCTCTAAGAGATTGACGACCATCCCACTGTATTGAAATATATACAATTCGCTGTGCGATTGCCACTCTTCCAATAACTGGATTAGTTGCAGCTCGCGCCTGCTTGTACTGAGATGTCCAAAGAATACAGATCAGACTGACTGTATGCCCAAGAATCAATACCGATGTAATACACATCTCCAGCCATCACGTCGTACTGAATCTCGGATGTGTAAATCGAAGACGCGTAATCGTCGTTGCAAGCCATCTCTACACCACCAACGTCTGGACAGGCGTCAAAGACTGTCAAGATGGTATCCATGCTTCCAGAAGCCGTACTGAAGGTTGCACATCCGGTGTCGGTCGCTTCCCAAGAAACCACCAAATCGTTTCCTCCTTCTGCCGAACAAGTCGCTTGGAAATTGTCCGTTGGGGCTTGGGTCAAATCGCCCATCAATACACCCACACCAGTATCGGTGCCAATGTCAAAACTTGGACAAGTCGAAGAAGCGCAGGCCGCATCGCTCGCACAATCTGTGTCGGCACAATCTACGGCTCCATCGGCATCCTCGTCCATTCCGTCAGCGCAGTCAACCTCTCCTGACAAGAAGATGTCCAGCATGTAATCCCCTTGTGAGAATTCGTCATAGCCGTCAATCACGATGGTGACAGAATCGCCAGCCATCAAATCTACCTCTAGGCTCGCCGATGTGTCTCCATTGTCGAAGTCTGCATCGTCATTGCACGCCATCTGATCGGTCAAGCAATGCTCTTGGAGATAGAGAACGGTATCATAGTTGGAGTTTGCAGTTTGGAACGTATAGGTCGCATCTGCAGGCGCGGTCCACCAATAGGTCACGTCCTCTGCACCCATTCCCATGGTGCATTCACCTTGAAAACTGTCTAACATACCTACGTTACTACCGGACGCCACACCCATTCCCAACACAGAACCCAAGTCGTTGTTGGCCATGTCCACACAGGCTTGCTGACAAACTTCAGCCGTCCCACAATCTGGATCGGCACAGTCTACCAAGCCGTCGCCATCATCGTCTAGCTGATCGTCGCAAATGCCTTCAATACAGTATGGGTCTTCAGCACAATCCGAGTCTGCACAGTCAATGTCGCCATCGCCGTCATCGTCTAGACCGTCGTCACATACCAACTCACGACAGTCGTCATCTTCAGAATCGGCCAACCCATCACAGTCGTTGTCCTGACCGTCATAGCAGTCCTCGGCAAAACTACCGGCGTTGAGAGGATCGTTGTCGTCACAGTCAGATGCACAAGCGGACACACCGTCACCGTCGGCATCCTCAAGGTTGACTGCAGGATCGCTATCGTCACAATCGTTTCCTTGTGGCACTTCCCCTGTGTAAATCAAATCACCGTCGGTGTAGGTCACACCATTGACGATTACATCAAAATTACCGGACCCTTCACCCTGCAATACCGAAGCACCAGAGGAATCAAACACCTCAAACTCCACTTCAGAATTGAAAGAGCCATCTTGGAAGTAGAATTCCAACAGTTGCGTCGCATCTTCTGGACAGAAGGTCACATAGTTGTACTCACCCCCCGTTGCCGTGTTGTTGGACACACCGTCCAAGTTTTCATTGGCCAAAGTAGCGGTCAATACACCGTCTTCATAGATTTCAATTGCATTGCCGTTCCAACTGTCCCCATATGAGTCGTACAGTTCAAAGTCATAGCAACCAAACACGCCAAATCCGGCATACCCATCTCCATCGAAGTCGGTCAAACACGCATTGGCATCTTCGTTGAATGCAGCCCCAGGATAGGTAAAGGCACCAAGTGGTGTCACACCATCTTCGGAAAGCGTCATGTCTTCATTGCAGTCGCCAGTACAAGCCGAGAATCCATCACCATCCAAGTCTGTACTGTTGACGTTCGCTGACGTGTCGTCACAGTCTGTGCCACCCACAAAGTCGATGTTTCCATCGCCATCGACGTCACAGGTTGTAGCCATAACACCACCACAGTCGATCTCGGCAGCCACTTCGCCATCGCCATCGGCATCAAAGTCATCGACACCGTCACAGTTGGTATCCACACCGTCGTATGGCACATCGTTCACACCTGGATTGAATGCCGCACCGTTGAGGTTTGGGTCGTCATTGCAATCGCCACCATCTTCAACGAAGAATCCTGTTGGACTACAGGCCGCCAATGTGACCGCATCATTTCCATACCCATCGGCATCCAAATCTTCATAATAGGTGTTCAGATTTGCAGGGTCTAAGTTTGGATCTTGATCGTCTGTGAACGTATCGCAATCGTTGTCCACACCATCACACACTTCTTCCGCCATCGAGTTGACATCTGGATTGTTGTCGTTGCAATCACCACCAGCCACGAAATCAATCGTTCCATCACCGTCAATATCACAACTGGTTTCTAGAGACCCATCGCCATTGCAGTCCCAACCGTTGATGTTGTCACCATCACCATCTTGGTCAAAGTCATTGAACCCATCACAATTTTCGTCGATGCCGTTGTAAGGAATCTCTGCGATGCCTGGATTGAACGCTGGATCGTTGTCATCACAATCGCCTTCACAGGTTGAATAGCCATCGCCATCCAAGTCGTCTGCATTCAACGTCGGGTCAGTGGGATCACAATCCACGGAACAGTCGATTGCCCCATCGCCATCCGCATCAATCGCAGCCACACCGGCGTCGAAATCATCGCAGTCTGACCCTTGTGGTGCACTGTAGGCCAACACCACATCGCCATCGGTAAACGTAACACCGTTGACAATCACATCTGAAAAGCCAGAACCTTCACCAGAGGCCACATTGTTTCCTGCTGCGTCGAAAATTTCAAACTGAACTTCTGAATTGAAAGACCCGTCCACAAACACCAATTCAAGCGATGAGGTTTGTCCATCAGCACAGTAGGAGACATAGTTGTATTCTCCTGTCCCACTGTTGAAAGAAACGCCGTCCAAGTTTTCATTGGCAATGGTCTCCATGTAGACACCGTCTTCATAGACTTCCAAGCCATTACCGTTCCAACCGTCACCATAAGAGTCGAACAACTCAAAGTCC
>CBFICN010000105.1:0-5849 GCA_965661045.1 uncultured Myxococcota bacterium | reverse complement strand
ATGTCGGTAATGCATACAGTTGGGTCAGCTTCGTTGAACCCAGCGCCCGGATAGGTGGCCTCACCAATGGTTCCGTAGCCCTCAACCACTGTCAAATCTTCATTGCAATCGCCACCACACGTACTGTACCCATCGCCATCCAAATCGGCTTCGTTGAGATTGGCATTGTTGTCGTTGCAGTCACTTCCGTTGACACCAAAATCAGTCCACTGGTTATAGGTCCACACCGAACCATTTCCGAAGCAGTCACCTTCATTGTCATATTGTGCATCGTCGCAAACACCGTTGCTCACACAGTCAAACTCCATAGTGTGTGATGAATCTGTACAAGAGCCCATGGCCAGTTCACCATCGCCGTCTTGGTCATAATCATTCAAACCATCACAGTTGGCATCCACACCGTCATAATAAACCTCTGCCTCTCCAGGATTGATGGCAGCACCGTCAAACTCACCATCCCCATCTAGGTCTTGACGAGAATCGTTGCAGTCACCACCAACTTCCACATAACCAGCCGGTTGTGAGCAATCGAGAACCGTCGAGGCGTCATCTCCGTACCCATCTTGGTCTTGATCTGCATAGAATGTCAACAAATTGGACGCATCAAAGTCTGCATCGTCTTGATCGACGTCGCCATCACAGTCATTGTCGATGGCATCACACAACTCTTCGGCTCCAACGTACACATCTTCTGCAGAGTCATCACAGTCAGTATTGTCGATCACGTACCCCTCTGGCTGAACACAGGTCACGATCATTTCATTGGGGTCTCCAAAGCCGTCACCATCTGCATCCATGTAAAAGGCCGTCGTACCAGAGGCGTCGGTTTCATCTCCGGAACAGTTTTGGTCAAAGCCATCACAGGTATCTGGTGCGCCTGGATAGAACGTGTTGTCCCCATCGTTGCAATCGCCCCCAATGGTGACATAGCTCAAGGTTGAATCTGATGGGTCTGAACAATCTGTATATGGAACGCTGTCGTCTCCAAATCCATCACCATCCGCATCTGGGTAATAGGTTTGTCCACCCAGTGCCTTGTCGTCTACCAAGCCATCGCAGTCGTCATCAACATCGTTACAGGTCTCTGGAGCACCAGAGTACACAGACAAATCCATATCGTTGCAGTCATCGTCGTTGTCTGCGTAGACGTACCCAGTTGCTGAATCAACAGGTGCAGCACAAGACTCTGTTGGCGTGGCTGAAGCGTCTCCTTGACCGTCACCATCCAAATCCGGATACCAGTCTGTACCTGAAGCAGTAATGACATTGCTATCGGCATCGTCGATGTCACCATCACAATCGTTGTCTACTTCGTCGCAAATTTCCAATTCACCTGGATTTGCGTTGGCTTCCGAATCGTTACAGTCGGTATTGTCGGTGACGTATTCTTCTGGTTGTTCACAAGCATTCATCGCGTTGCTTGGATCACCATAGCCATCACCATCCAAATCTGCATAGTACTCAGCGCCATCTGTGGCGTTCACATCGACTGTTCCATCACAGTCATTGTCCAAACCGTCACAGGTTTCAGCAGCCCCTGGATAAGAAGCGGCTTCGTTGTCATCACAGTCGCCTGTTTCTGCCGCAAAACCCTCTGGGGCTTCACAAGCCGTTTGTGAACCCGCGTCAATTCCGTATCCGTCACCATCGTTGTCTCGATAGAAGGTTGCTCGGTCAATGGCGTCGTAATCCACAACGTTGTCACAGTTGTTGTCCACTTCGTCACACACCTCGTCAGCGTCAGGATTGATGCTGGCATCTTCGTCGTTGCAATCATCCGCATTGTCTGCCACGCCTTCAGAAACAGAACACGCTTTGAGGAGTTGGGCAGGGTCTCCATACCCGTCCAAATCCGCATCTCCGTAAAATGGAGTGCCGTCAATCGGATCCTCATCGATTTCACCGTTGCAGTTGTTGTCATCTTCATCGCAAATTTCGTCTGCACCGGGATAACTCAATGCGTTCTCATCGTTGCAATCGTCCGCCTGAGCAAAACCGTCACCATCTGCATCCACGCAGGTCGCATCCGTCGAACAGGCATCGTCGTAACAGTCAGACAACCCGTTTCCATCATTGTCAATTGAATCGTTGCAAATCTCTGCTTCTTTCTCACCACACGCCGTTACAGAAACGATAGAACCGCCCAGTAAAGCCCACAACAACATCTTCATGCTTTTCTCCTCGAGTGATTTGCCCTTTACAACCGGTTTAAAGGACAATCATTTGTCTTTATTTGTGTGCCTTTGTACACAGACACCACACTACTTTACAATGTAAGTGATTTTTGAAAGCGGTGGCAAAAAATAATTGTATTTTGCGCAAGCAAGACACCTCAAAGAAGAACAGTGCTTAAATCGGCAATTCAACTTGACCTTGGTAACGCCCCCTGCGCACTGTAAAGATTGCGGTTCCTTTGTGATCACTTTTTGCATTGCTTAAAATGGTCCGCAAATTGTCAATACTGCGTACCCGCTGTCCGTTGACCGCGAGCAACTGATCCCCGGATTTCAATCCATTTCTAGCAAACGCACCATCGGACATCACCCTAGAGACAACCAAGATAGACTGTCGAACGCTCAATTGAACCCCCAACACATCTTCAAGCGCCATGTCCACCACACTGTTGGGCAACGCCTCTGTACTCAATGTTACCGAACGGGCCTGCCCTGCTCTCCACACTTCGAGGTTTACAGAAGCACCTGGGCTTAGCGTAGACAAGTAGGCATTCAGATCGCCACGACCTTGGACCGACTTGCCATCCACTGACAAAATTGTGTCTTTCTTTTTGAGTCCTGTTTTGTTGGGATACACCCACGACACTTGAGGTGCTGTTCGACGTTTGCCATCTTGCTGAAAGAACACATCTTCGATGTCGACCCCCAACCAAGGACGTTGAACCCTCCCAAAGTTCAAAATATCCTTGGCTACCTTCATGGCTCTATCGACTGGGATGGCAAATCCGATTCCTTCCGCGTTGGAGCGAATGGCCGTGTTGATACCGACCAACTCTCCTCGTATGTTGACCAGTGGACCACCGGAGTTTCCGGGATTGATACTGGCATCTGTTTGAATGAAGTTTTGGTAAATTCTCCGCTCTGTTTCCAACGGTCTATCAACAGCAGAAATTACCCCCGTTGTGACTGTATGCCCCAAACCAAATGGATTGCCAAGGGCGATGACGGTCTCGCCCAACAACAAATCATCACTGCGTCCAATCTCTACTGCTGATGTGGATGGAGAGCCTTTGAGTTTCAGCACTGCCAAATCCAGTTCCGGTGCCAGTCCAATGATTTCTGCAGAGTGGGTCGTGTCATCACTAAAAGTTGCTTCAATCGAAATTGCCCCTTCTACCACATGGGCATTGGTCAACACCACCCCATCCTCGTTGATGACCACGCCAGACCCTTCAGAAGAAGATGTACCCGTGGACATCCATGAAAAAGGGCTTTGAGTGGGCACTTCCGTTGTAATTGCCACAACCGCAGGGGAGACTTCTTTCACGGCTTGAACCACTGGAGACTGGCGTTGCGTCTGTGAAGCGATCGGCATTTCAGCCAATACAGCATTACCGCTGCGCTCATTTGCATCCGCAACCAACCAATACTGAAGCCAGTTGGTCACCAACAGTGTTGTGGTAACGCCCCACAAAAAATATTGTTTCACTTGCCCTCCATGACTATCTTTTACAGGCACAATATCTGTACAATGTCTACACCCAAAGGATTCTTCCCATACAGTCTGTACACGCATTGGAAAATTTCTAGCATTTTTTTTCAAATTTGGACATGATATACCCCATGAACTGGATTCAAAACTATCGACTGCATCGGATTCGACAGGACTACGGGGAAAACGCCCTCAAAACCCATCATCAATCCAGAGCAAAAACAGCGTTGTTGAAGCTTTGGTTCCATCCATATATGGAGTGGACCAGCATTTTCATCATCGTGCTCTCTGTTGGGCTTCTCTTTTGGGAAATGTCTTTGGAACACAATCATTCGGTGAGTTGGATGAGTGCCCACCGAACGGAATTGTCCATTTTGAATTGGATCGACTTGGGTGTGACCCTGTTCTTTATTGTCGAATTTGCTTTTAAACTGATTTTGGCACCTCAAAAATGGTACTTTCTCAAAAAAAGTGTTGTGGATATTTTGGCGATACTGCCAATCTTCAGAGTGTTTCGCCTTGCCAGAACCGCTAGACTTTTACGAATTGTTCGCTTGTTCAGAACCGTTCGTGCCGGTAAAATCTTGCGATCAGATTTGGTCAAAGAAAAAACAAATGTACTTTTTCGCACAGAAAACACCGCGATGCTCACGTACCTATTTATGTCTGTCATCTTTGGTACCGTCGGTATTATGGTATTCGAAAAAGGCGCCAATGAAAGTTTTGTCACGATTGGCGATGGTTTGTGGTGGTGCATCGTTACCATTACCACAGTTGGATACGGAGATATGTTCCCCATTACCCTCGGTGGCAAATTGGTGGCCGTCAGCATTATGTTTGTGGGGTTGAGTTTCTATGCTTTACTGACAGGGGCCATATCCACTGTACTCATTGAACGTGCACAGCAGCTTGGAGATCGTGCCATGGATTTGACAATATTAGAAGAACACATCGTTATCTGTGGATGGAACGATGACATTTTTGACGTTTTGGAGACGTTGATGTGTACCACCAATCGAAACATCCTGATCATTGCCGAAAATCCAAAACAGGAGATCGCCTCTCCAAGAGTCATGCTGCTCAATGGAAACCCCTCCAACAAAGAAACGCTGATAACTGGGCAAATCTCTCAAGCTTTCTCGGCAATCATTCTGTCTGAAAGACAAGATGGACACTCTTCCAAAGATTCAGATGCAAACAGCATTCTTGTGGCGCTGGCCATTAAAATTTGCAATCCAACGTTGCACATCACCATTGAACTCCAAGACCCCAACAACATTGAGCACGCCCGAAATGCTGGTGCCACAGACTTTATCACGGCCACTGCATACCAAGGTGCGTTGCTGGCTCAGTCAGCCTCAAGTCCGGGTGTTGCCCAAATCTTTGCCCGCATCTTCATCGACCCAGAAACCTACATGGAAAAAGTCGATGTGCCACCGGAATTGATCGGACAAAACTACTTGGCACTGGTCAATCATTGTGTGAAAGTGCGTCTTGGCGCTGTACTGGGATTGTCACACCTCGATCGAATCATTCTTTCTCCCAGTCCAGATACGATCATTCAGGCATCCCATCAGGTTCTCATGCTGTCAACAGACAACACAGTCGATGAAGAATAACACTACAACTCTGTATCTGTCTTGATGTGGTGAACAACGTCAAACCCTTCAGCAACTGTGGGTGGCGATAGGGCCGCGGCCATTCTGTCAATGGTCGACTCCGGAACAGGTTCTCTATTTCTCTGTTGATTGCGGGCTTTACAAATGCTGACATCTGTGTCACAAAATACGGCTTCTACCTGATAGCCAGCACCTTTCGAAATGTGCAATACTGACGACCGCATAATCTCAGTGGTAAATGTCGCATCCCAAACAATCGTAGTCCCCTTCAACAGTTCACCGCCGAACTGCTGGAACGATACGGCCCAGGCCTCTGCTGCTCTTTGCGGTGTCCATTCATAGTTGTATCGCTGTTCTAGAACTGTATCGGGACTGATGACACACCAGTTTGACTGCTTTTCTTTTTGAACCCACGTACTTTTTCCCGAACCCGGTAGCCCAACCATCACATATACTTTTTTCATTCTATCTCCCTTTCCTTTACGTCTATAAAAATCAATCCGAATTCTATACACCTCGACGTTTTCATTGAAGTAACTGACTCCTTCACTATACCACTCACGA
>CBFICN010000104.1:10553-13479 GCA_965661045.1 uncultured Myxococcota bacterium | reverse complement strand
CCTATGGCGATTGCGAAGATGCTCAAGCAGGTGTGGTTCCCGTTGATCAGTATTTGAGTTGGTTTCAAAGCAAAGGGGCTTCCTTTACGACTGAAGCGGGCTCAGAGCCTTCCAGTGAACCATCGTCGGAGCCCAGCGCTGAACCGTCCAATGAACCGACTGCGGAACCCAGTGGCGAACCATCAATCGAACCCAGCGCAGAACCATCTACGGAAGCCGACGCATGGGAAGCGCCATTTGGTGGTGGAGACTATGACCGTTCCGCCGACGAAAGTAAAGCCATGGCCTGTGGGACTGGTTCCCTCACTTCAAACTGGCTGGTCATGCTGTTGTCAATGGGTTTTCTCCATCGACGACGACAGTAATCTCGCGTTTGTACGGAAAGGTTACATTACCGAATAGACTTCTGGCAGCAAGTTGTTGGGACCAGTGAAAAACCACAGATAGCCCATCGCCAACATTAAGGCCCCGACAACAGACAAAATATACCACTTGTTTTCAGCATAGAATTCTTTCATTGTGCGGTGATCTCCTGTATTTTGTTGGCAAACAGTTCAGCGACGATTTGGTGTCCATAGGTGGTGAGGTGGCAATCGTCTAAAAAGACTTCATGGGGTGGTTCTTTGGATAGCGCTTCAGCGGTGGGGATGTAATGTACAGTGGGGTATTGTTCAGCCAAATCCTTGAGCATTGTATTGTATGGGAACAGAATACCTGGTTCTGGAGAGAGTCCCTCAGAGCCAAGAATAATGGGGGTGTTTGGAAATGTTTCAACAATGGATAGGATGTTGTTTCGTGCATCTTCCACTGGTACCGCGACTTTATTTTGGGCACCTTTGAGCGACACCAAACTGTATTTCAGTGCTTGATAGAGGCGTAATGAACTCAAGGTTTGACTGACAGCACTTCCTTTTTGCTTTTGCCAAAGGGGGTACAACTCCTTGTAGGGCATGGGAACCGATGTCAAAATGTCATTGTGCCCCACATAGAGTGTAATTATGTCAGGGTTCAATACAGTGCTTTTTTGCTTTATATAGGCTTCAATGTGCCACGTGGTCCAACCACCCACACCTTGATTTAGAACCTCAAAGGGTTGTTTGGGATTTCTGAGCACTCGCTCAATCAAGGCTGGGTAAAACTCGTCCAAATTGTCATTTTGAAAGGCGCCACCTGTTGTGGAACCACCAAATGATACGATGCGTTGTTTGTGGTTTTGGGCTTGGATTGAGACAGGGTACCCTTTGTCGGGATACTGGGTGTGCTTGCCTTCTTCGAAAAGTTCAAAGGACTCATTGGCTTGTCGAACCCATCCAAAAATTTCGTTGTGTTCGGTGTTGGCCCCTTTGTTGGACCATTGCAAACCGGCTTTGGTGGCTCGCAGAGACACTTCTCCTGAAACCAACAGTAAACTCAACAGTCCCAAGGACCAACTGTTGAAGTGTGGGACAACAAACCGGTTTGCCAAGAGCAATAGGCCAAAAGATACACCACCGATTGTTCCCCAGAGACTACCTGCCCAGTGAAAGGCATCGACCGCAATTAATACGGTTCCTCCAAGTGTACCCCATACGACAGGTCCATGAACCGCTGGTAAGACCTTCCACCAGCGACAAACAAGTATGGCAGCAATCTGTACACCTGCACAGGCTATCGAGCCAATCCAACCACTGTCATAGGCAAATAGGTTTCCCAGTCCCAGAATCAACATCGCTGTACCAACCCAACGTGCTGAAAAGTCATCACGGTTTGTTGAACGCCACGTTGCAGCAATGCATTTCAGCATCAAGGAGGGAAAGAGCGTACAGTAGGTAGCGACCCAGTAGGGGGACAGCCAAGCGGCTCTTAGGTCCTCAATCAGGACTTTTGCATCCCATTGTTGAAACCAGAGTCCGAGCAACATCGGAGCAGTTGTCCAAACGAGACTGGAACTTCGCGCACCATGTCGACGCTCTACCCAGCCAAGAGCCAGTAAAAAGGCCACACCCCCACCGACCAGTATTGCTTGCCAGTAACGCGGGATCGTCGAGGCTTGTGTGGCTCCATACGTCAGGCTTTCAATGTGGACTTGTCGCAACCCAGATCGGAGCATTGGGAGTCGATCACCCACGGTAGTCGTACACTGAATGGACTGGTCGTTTAGCCTGATGGTGAGTTCGTTCGTAGATGCGAGCAAGGAAATCTCGATGGCCCCTTCAATGACCGATATGTCCTCGAGTGGTGTCGAACACGGTACTGTTTTTCGACCGGCTGCATTTTCTGCAATCACGCTGACAAACTGTTGTCCAGACAATCGACTCAGAACCAAGGCGACACCAAGATCGGATTTCCCAAGGCAACGTGGGTCCTGTTGCATCCCCCTTGGTGCCCGCATCGTGCAGATGTCCATCCATCGATCCCCCATTCTTTTTCGCAAGGGTGGCGATGAGTACCACACTTCAAGCATTCCTTCTGTGGGAATGGTAGCAGTCAGAGAGAGACCTTCGGTTGAAGGACTCGAGGGGTAAATGGCACGGTAAAAATCTAGACCCCATTGTCCATATTTTGGCAAAGAAG
Source organism: uncultured Myxococcota bacterium (assembly GCA_965661045.1). GTDB lineage: Bacteria > Myxococcota_A > UBA796 > UBA796 > UBA796 > CAJWHX01. The sequence goes on along the minus strand of CBFICN010000104.1, from coordinate 10,926 downwards.
CCCCTTGCAAAGCCGATTCTCTATAGGGCACCGGACTGTTTTCTCGTTCCCATCCCGGAGGAGGCTGATCTGCTGCTTGGTGGATCAACCCCAGCCATACGCCCCAGCCCAATATTGCACCCGCACACAACAATACAAGAATGGACAATCTCTCGTATGTATTGGATGCTCCAGTCATGAACGTTTAACGGGAACCGCTTTCATTTTGGGCTTGCCATTTTGAATTTCCACACGAAACTGGACGTCGTCACACTTAAATTTAGACTTGATCATCCGAGACTGTTTTTTGAGTGTACTCCGAACGGAGTCAAATGATATATCGGTGCTTTGACCGGTCTTTCGACGCGCATCCACCAATTGGTCATAGACGGAG
>CBFICN010000104.1:0-10454 GCA_965661045.1 uncultured Myxococcota bacterium | reverse complement strand
TGGGTCGCAAAATGATACACATTTGGCACCCTTTTACTATACCATGCTGTGTACTTTGTGTGTTAAGTAGACCTATCCGTTCTGACACAGACATCAATTAAAGTGGAGCAAACATGTCTCAGACCAGCAATCACAAAGAATTTATCGAGAATGAAATTTTGCGTCGGGTGACCAAACCCTCACAGTATCTCGGTACTGAACTGAATTCTGTACATAAAAATCTGGATGAAGTGGATTTGCGTTTTTCTCTTGTGTTTCCCGATATGTACGAGGTGGGTTTGGGCAATTTAGGGTTGCACATTTTGTACGCCATTTTGAACAAGCACAACGATGTGTGGGCAGAGCGGTCATACGCGCCTGGCGTGGATATGGAGCAGGAACTTCGAAAGCACAACATTCCATTGTTCGCCCTAGAGTCCAAAGATTCTTTGGCTGACTTCGATGGGTTGGGCTTTACCCTGCAATCGGAGCTTACGTACACCAACATTCTGAACATTTTGGATCTGTCGAACATTCCTTTGAGAACGGCTGATCGTGGAGAAGAGCACCCACTGACGTTTTGCGGTGGTCCAGCGGTGTTCAACCCAGAGCCGTTGGTTTATTTCATGGACTTCTTCGTGTTTGGCGATGGCGAAGACGTTATCAATGAGATCGTTGAGGTGTTCAGACAATATTCAACCCGTGCCGAACGCCTACAAGCGCTGTCTGAGGTGAAGGGGATTTATGTTCCAGCACTCTATCCAACGGACACGTTAGAAGATGGGCAAATATTGCCATCGACCGATGCCCCCAAAATTGTGAAGCGCATTGCCCCCGATTTGAATGCGGCAGAGTTTCCAGTAGACTATCTGGTGCCATTTACGCGTCAGATTCACGACCGCATTTCGTTGGAGGTTTTGCGTGGATGTACGCAAGGGTGTCGATTCTGTCAGGCTGGTATGGTGACCCGTCCGGTGCGTGAACGTTCGATTGACAACATCGAAACCTTGATGGAGCGAACACTGGCTGCCACTGGATATGAAGAAGTGTCTTTGGTGTCCCTGTCGACTTGTGATTACAGCAAGGTCCGAACGATGGTTTCCAAAATGAGCGAGAAAGCCAAAGAACAAATGGTGGGGGTTTCGTTGCCTTCACTGCGCCTGGATTCCTTTTCTGTTGAGTTGGCAGACATTGTTGCCGGTGTCCGTCGAACTGGATTGACCTTTGCGCCTGAAGCGGCTTCACCGAGACTGCGCTCTGTCATCAACAAGTGGATCCCAGACGAAGAATTGTTGTCCATGTCTCAACAAGCCTATCAATTGGGCTGGGATCATGTGAAACTGTATTTCATGATTGGTTTGCCAACAGAACGCGATGACGATGTGGATGCCATTGCCGATTTGACACTGCGCACGCTTGAGGTGGGTAGAAAAATCAATCGCAAAGCCAAAGTAAATACAGGTGTTTCTACTTTTGTACCCAAGCCGTTCACGCCTTTCCAGTGGGCTCCACAAATCAACCGGGCTGAAACGAAGCGTCGTCAAGAAATCCTCTTTGCAAAGATTGGTAAGCATCCGGCCATTAAGTTTGGACGCCACAACGCCAACGAAACCTTTCTCGAGGGATTGGTCTCTCGTGCAGACCGGCGAGCAGGGGATTTGATCCAGCGGGCCTTTGAAAAAGGTGCACGTTTTGAGGCTTGGGATGAGCATTTGAACATGCGCGCGTGGTATGAAGCAATTGAAGAACTTGACTATGACGTAGAGTTTCAGTTCCGCGAGCGACAGCTTGATGAACGACTGCCTTGGGACCACATTGATGTGTTGATTCCCAAAAAATGGTTCCAAGAAGATTGGCAACGGGCAGTGGAACTGAAGCACGCTCAAGACTGTCGACATTCGAAGTGCCATCGATGTGGTGTGATTGACCGAGAACGGCCGTTGTGTGCAAGCATGTTGCGAACTTCGATTGACGGTCGCAAAGTCGAGAAAGAGTTTGTTGTCCAGCATGCCGCACAGAAGGCTGAAGAGGCACAGAATACCCCTCCAGACAAACTGCGAAACCCGGCAGCGCCACCAGAGTTGAAAGAAAATGCAGTGGTTCAGCGGTTGATCTTTCGCGTTGCGGTGACTGGGGTAGCACGATTCTTGTCACACATGGAAACGACCAACGCTTGGATCAGAACCTTGCGACGCGCTCGGGTGCCAATGGCCTATTCTCAAGGTTTTCACCCGCATCCCAAGGTTGCCTTTGAGTCGGCCAGACCGGTTGCTGAAGAAAGTTTGGGTTCGTACATGGATGTGTCACTGTACAAGTCTGTGGATCCAAAACTTGTGTTGGAACGGTTGAAGCAGGTTGTCGCACCAGGCTTTAAAGTGATGAGCGTTGAGGCAGTGGATTTGAAAGCCCCAGCGTTGATGGCCGCAGTGACCGGTATGGATTACATCATGTACATTCCAGAGTCGGCCGACACGTTGCAACAAAAAGTTGAAGACTTGCTCAGTCAAGATGAAGTGTTGGTGGAACGGAAACGGAAGCAACGAACGAAGCGCGGTCGTCGCCGAGCCAAACCAACTGGACCAACCATGCGTCAAATTGACATGAGACCGAATATCGGGTCCTTGTCGCTGTCTGTTCCAGAAGCGTTGCGAAAAGAGAATGGCACAACGGCGCTTGCAGTTGAACTTCATCGTGTCGGCGATCGTGGAATGCGTCCATCCGAGTTGTTGAAAGTGTTGGGGCACGATATTGAGTCTTGTCACGTGTTGCGACTGCGCACTCGATTTTCCAAAACAATGGCTGGTTTGAATGCTGTGACAGTACAGTCGGTAGCGACAGATCAACCCGTAGCACCTGCCAAATAACCATTGATTTATTGATTCATCCAGAACGTGTTGGTTGAAAATTTACAAATTAGGAGGGTTCATGTCTTTGATTGAACGCACAGAATTTCACATAGAATTGATTGAAATGGCCGCTGAAACAGCACAAACTGTTCTGGGAAATACCCTTAAAGAGGACGATGAGGCTGAACAGTTTCGACCAGAGTACATCCGTGAACTCGGAGAAGCAGGGTTGTGTGGAATTCCAACAAGTGAAGAATTTGGCGGTTTGGGACTGGGCTATTTTGAGTATGCGTTGGCGCTTGAAGAGATCGCCAAGGTATCCCCATCTTATGCAGTGTCAATTGCCGTTAGCGGTCTGCCGCAGGTGATTCTACAAGAGTTTGGAACAACCGAGCAAAAGGAAGTTTGGATTCCTGGGTTGGCACAGGGTGAGTTTATCGGTGGATTTGCGTTGTCGGAACCGGATTCTGGATCGGATGCTGGTTCGTTGACCACTGTGGCAGAGTATGATGAGGCTTCGGAGACGTATCGTTTAAATGGCCGAAAATTCTGGATCACCCACGGTGGATATGCCGATGTGTATATCGTAATGGCCCGTACAGGGGGACCAGGTCCGAAAGGTGTATCGGCATTCATTGTTTCAAAAGACACCGAGGGACTTTCCTTTGGGAAGAAAGAAGAGAAGATGGGCTTGCGGGCTTCTCCCACAGCGGAGATGATCTTAGAAGATGTTGTGATTCCTGCGTCCAATTTGATTGGCAGCGAAGGCCAAGGGTTTACCGTCGCTATGCAGGCCTTGGACTCAGGTCGCATTACAATCGCAGCGTCTGCCTTGGGAATCGCCCAGGCATCAATGGAAGAGTCCGCTGGTTATGCTTGTGTTCGAAAGCAGTTCAACAAAGCGATCATTCAGTTCCAAGGTGTAGGGTTCATGCTCGCGGACATGGCCATTCAAATTGAACAAGCCAGATTGTTGGTCCACAAAGCGGCTTTATTAAAGGATGCTGGCAAAAACTTTTCTCAAATGGCGGCGATGGCAAAGTGTTCAGCCACGGATACGGCAATGAACGTGACAACAAATGCTGTACAGGTGTACGGAGGGTACGGATACACCCGCGAGTACAATGTTGAGCGACACATGCGCGATGCGAAGGTCATGCAGATTGTAGAAGGGACCAATCAAATCCAACGCTTGGTAATTGCCAAAAATCTGCGAAAGCAATACAGCAATACATAGTCCAATCGGCAATTGGTGATTTTTTTCTTTATGATGTAATCACCTTGTCATTTCCTTTCTTTTGGAAGAGTTCAGCATGAAAAAGTGTGCCATCTGTAATTCAGAATATGATTCTCGTATCGAATATTGTTTTCGAGATGGTTCCTTGCTTGATCAAGGAAGTACGACATCGGCTCCAAAGATGGTGACCAGCCAACTGTCTTCTATGGAAGATCCGATGGATATGATGCAGACTTTGGACAACATTTCAATTGACGATATTCTACAAATCGGGGGTCAGGGTGGCTTTCAAGGGTTTGGTCAGTTCACGCCAATTAAAGCACCTGCATCCAAAGATGGAGACACATTGTCCATGTCTCGAAGCAGCCTGCGAGAAATGCTTGAGTCGGAGGAGCGTACACCCAACAGTAACCCTGTTGAATCGGTAGACTCAGAACAAGGTTTGGGTGGCAGTGCAAACCAAGATGTAGAAGACGTGTTGGACAGTTTTGGCAGTGAGATTGGCGCACACTTGGATGATACGTTGGATGGGGTTCAAGTTGGGCAGTTGATGGATGATTCTGGGTTGAATTTCGACGATACCAATGAGATTTTGCCAGGAGATACGTTGGACGTAATGGTAGACGACTTAGATGTTCCAGAGATGAGTGAGGGAGATCTGGGCCGGTTCAACCAACAGAACGCCAGTATTGACGACAAGTGGGAAGCTTCAGGCCCAATCATGCAAGATGCAGCACGACAGGCGCTCGAAGAGCATCGAAAGCGTTCCAGTCACAAAGAAAATCCAGCCGTTGCGTCGGGCGTTGCTTCAGCTGTTGTGGAAGAACCTAAGCCAGTGAACAGTTCAGGTTCTAAGACACCCATTCTCATTGGGGCTGCAGTGTTGTTTATCGGGTGTGCTGGTTGGTTGTTTTCAGGTAGTTCAACGGATGAAAAGGGTGTTCAGTCACCTCCCAAAGTCAAGCGTGAGATTGCAATACCCACTGTAAAGCAGAGAACAAAGAACGGAACACCTGTCAACACAGATGCTCCAGACAATCCAAACGCAAAAGAACCGGAACAAGCCAAACCATCTTCTGTTGATGAGATGGGAACGACAGTGGGAACGTCTCAAGGTGTAAATGTTGCACCTCAAGATACAAACTCCGACAAAGGTCAAGGTTATAAAAATCAAGGTTACAAAAATCAAGGTTACAAAGAGCAAGACGCCAAGACCACATCGCAGAAACCGAAACCACCCCAAAAGCCTACTCCAGCTCCTAAGAAGAAGTCAGTGGTAAAACCCCCTCCCAAGCCCAAGACAACACCCAAGCCAATGCCGAAGAAAGACCCGGTAGAGGACAATGGGTGGCAAGTACAATCCGGTGGGTGGGGCGTGTCGACATGTGGGGTCACAGTCCGTTCAAACGTTGCATCAGCAGAAGTATTTATTGATGGTGTTCGAACAGGAAAAGTTGGTTCAGGGTTAACAGTTGACTGCGGAAAGCATACGCTCGAAGTACGGTCAGAAGGATATACAACAAAGGAACGGCAGATTGATTTGATGACAGACGCTACTTATTCAATAGATTTAGATTTGATTAAATGACTATTGACTTTGTACGGCAGTATTGAACGCTTGTGATGGTTGACAGTATTGTAGAATGAGAACGGTCCCCTGTAGATTGAATGCGTATATTGGAGTAGCAAATGACATTGAATATCCAAGGCAGCATGCGCATCAATGGGTTGAACTATGGTCTACAGACGGAGGATATGGGGCGACTGTATCAACGATTCGCTACTGCCCAGAAAGAATTTGAAGAAGCTCTATCTGAAAATGTTCTGCCAATTTCACTATCCGAAGAGCAAGAAGAGCGAATTTCAATGTGGGCAACCCATCTGAAACGTGAAAAGCAAATAACCATCGTGTGTAGTCCTATGGTTGCCGAGGGGTTAACGACCATTTCAACTCCCTATCCCGTTCGATGGCTGACCGACTTGGACGATACTGTCTCAGAACCATCGGGGTTGTGGATTGTGCTCGATGCCGGTCCTTGGATCCAAGGTTGGCTGTTTGAGCATTGTGATGTTGTTTTGGCAGGCTGCTCGACGATGATCTACTGTTCAGGAGACGGTTCTGAAAGGACAATTCCGGAGGGGTTACGAACAGAGATTGTACGGATACAAGAAGAGGGGATTGCCGACGAGCGTTTTTGTCTTTTCTCTAGCCTTGCGATGGCCTTGTACCAGTCTCCAACAGAAGCCGTAAAAGGGTTGAAACGTGGCTTGGACTACATCATTGAACGCGACGTATGGAAAAGTTCTTCGGCCTTGCTAGCAGTTGTAACAGATGGTTTGACTCTCTCACCGCATATGGAAACTGTGTGGGTACCGAGGTCGAATATGCTGTCCTGTGTTCGTTGGAGTGAAAAACTCTTTCATCGCATGTCGTCTCGCCACGATGCTGAACGTGGGATTCCAGAGCGCATCTTTACGACAAATGTCGTTCAACTTGGAGATGAGGGGGCCTGCAATTTGCCCTTTGTGAACCCGCGTCACTTTGCAGTTGTGTTTCGTGAGCCAGCGTCGTCTCAGTTGAAACTTCAGCAAAGTCAGCAACTTGAGCGATGGCTTTCCCAGCAATCGGTCGCAACAGTTGTTTGGGAACTCTCTTCGACATGGTCCATCGCTCAGCAAGTACAATTTCAAGTACAATGGATGCATCGAACATTAATAGGGGTTGCGATGAGGGGAATAGACCCCTTAGCGTATGTGGGTGCGGACAACTGGCGTGAATCATCGACAAATTTTTAAAATCGGTTACATTTCAACCCACTCAAACTTTGCATTTTTGCAGTCACAATTGTGTATGAGGATCGAATGTCTGAAGTAAAAGAACCCATAGAAGAAACCGCAACTGATTTATTGCCAGAGTTTGATGATGGAGATGAAGATGTTCTCCTGCAAGCACAGATGTGGGTATACAATTTTGTCATGGAGCATTGGAAGAAGATGCTGTATGGCTTTGGTGGGGTTCTCCTCATCGTTTTGGCACACGGATTGTACACGGATAGCGTCATACAGTCTCAACGGGCAGTACATGCCGAAACAGCACTGGTAAAGTTTGAGTTGCCAGAACCAAATCCAATGGCGCAGTATGGATTGGCACCCAAAGACAACCCAAGTGATGAAAAGCGGATGGCATCTTTGCGGGCGTCGGCGAAAGAGTTGGAGCGGATTGCTGGTGAGGCAACTGGAGCAGCGGCTTGGTTTGCTTGGATGGATGCGGCTGGAGTCTGGGAACGCGCCACAGAGGTGGATGCACAAATTGTAGCTCTGACTCAAGCATCTGATTTGTCGGTGGATGAAACACTGACTACAGTTTCCAAAATGCAGCTGGCCAATCTCTATGTGTCAACTGAGAAAGTGGAAGAAGCCATTGCTTTGTTGGAGTCGATGACGAACATTGCGTCTCCAGACTTAAAAGCACAGGTCTGCTTAAACCTTTCGAGGGTCTATCTTGACAACGGAAATCTTGAAAAGGCAAAGGCAACACTCGCTTTGGTGGATCAGGCACCCGCTTCTTTGCAAGGGGATATCATGATTCTTCAAACCCAGTTGGACGGATAATGAGTTGGCTTGAAACACTGGGGTTGATGGCGCTGACGGTTACTCCAAAAGAAGAGGTCTCCCCACAGCATGAACCTGTGTTGGAATGGCGAATGGATGTAGTACCGCAATTGGAGAATTCGACCAGTATTCAATACTCTGGTGTGGCGAAGTATGAGGAATTATTGTACTTGGGCACTTCCAATAAGTCAGGAGTCCTGTTGGTGGATTCTCGATACCCTGTGAAGGCAGGTCGTTTAACCACTCAAGCGCCTGTGCAGGCAACGCCCACTATATTGATCCAAGAGGACGGTACGGCCAATGTCTTTGTGGCAGATTTGTCAGGAGAGGTGTATCGATGGCAAGTGGCACAACGAGCAACAGAAGTATTGTTGTCTTCAAAAGGCCAGACGAAAGTAGATCGCCCTGTGTCAGATCGCAGTACAGATCATACCTTACTATGGTCGGTTCAGGTAGACATTCCTGTCAACACCCCCATTGAAACAGACGGGCAGTTTCTGTATGTTTCAACGAACAACGATATTGTTTATGCGTTGGATATGGATGGCAATATTGTATGGCGTTTTGCCCATCGTGTATCCCCAACTCGGAAAGGGAATCTACAACTTTTTGGGGCGGGTCGACCGTTGATTCAGGAAGACCGTATTGTGGTTGGCTTTTCGGATGGTGCTGTTCTCCAGTTGGCAAAAGCAACCGGTGAGGTGCTTGCCAAAACCTACAATGGAGAAGGGCGTTATCCAGACGTGATCGCACAACCCACTTCGATACAGGGTGGTGTACTGGTATCAGGGTTTGAACAACCGAGTTACAAAGGCAGTGGAGAGGCGGTTCTGTGGAGCAAAAGTTTTGGTTCTGTACAGCATGCAGTGGTGGATCCGTTTGAAGGAAATCAAACGATCGTGTACCACGCTGGTTCAGATGGTCAGGTGCGCAAAATAGATACAACAAGTGGGGCTGTCATTTGGGAGTGGGATTCAAAGACTGGAGCTGCCCTGACTGCACCGACGTTCTTTGGGGAGTCGTTGTTGGTGGCAAGCCACGTGGGTGGGTTGTATTTGATCGATCGCACTGGCCAAGAACATTGGCGGTCTCGGTTGGACCATCGTCAAACTGGATATATGCAGGCACCGTTGGTTTCTGACTGTGCTATGTATACCCTGTCAGCAAAGGGCTATCTTGAGCAGTATGATACCTGTGACTGAAAAATCGAACCATTACCAAAAAATGTCCTTTACAATGTGGGTGTCCGATTCTTATGTCATAAATAGTTAAGAGGCAGTTCTCCCACCTTTTGTTTCTTCTTCGTTGATTTGATGTCTCATCGAGACCACAATATTCCTTCCATCCCATCTGACGAGGCGTTATGTCTGACAACGATGCCAGTGAAAAAAATGGCCGGACCGGCTTTCGAAAATTTGCCAAAAAAATACTTCATGATGATGAGGGAAATGCGCCAATTGATCCCAAAGAAATGTTGTCTTCAATTTTACAACTCTCGGACAAAGCCCGAACCGAAACCGTTCGTCTGGTCGCAAAAGAATTCAGGGGCTACTTGGATGCGCTAGAGATCAAGGATGATCTCCATGACTTTATGACCTCGTATTCTGTTGAGGTCAAGGCATCCTTTCGATTGAAACCAGTCAACAACAGAAGAAAACGATCTACCACTCATGTAAACAAAGATGAAGATTCTGAATCTGGAGATGAGCAATGACTGACGTACACGAAAAGATAATGAACGACTTGGATGTCAGTGACTCTATAGAGAATGAAAATACTGAGTTTGGGAAGCGTGACCACTTGTCAATGGTTGTGTTGGGGTCAGGCTCTCGTGGAAATGCTTATTATATTTGGAACAAAGATACAGCGATCCTAATTGATTGTGGTCTGAGCACAAAACAAATACTGCTTCGCTTGAAGCAGGTGGGAATCTTACATCCAAAGATTGATGCTGTGTTTATCACCCATGAACACACCGATCACGTGTCCAGTTGTGCAATATTGGAAAAGCGATTGAGAAGCCTCGGACAGAATCCAGTATTTTACATGAGTCCGGGTACTTATTGTGCAGCGCCGGCCAAGTGTTTACCGGAGAATGTTGTGAAAATTCGAGATGGAGATACGATCACGGTTGGTTCAGCATTGGTAGAGGCTTTTGAGGTACCCCATGACGGAACCGAGTGTTTGGGGTATCGAGTGGGGTACAATGGCCACTGGGTAGGCGTAATTACGGATTTGGGCGATGTAACCGATGTTGTGTTGGACAAAATGCGCACGATGACGACGATGGCATTTGAGTTTAACCACGATGTACGATTGTTGCGCAACGGTTCTTATCCCTTGAGTGTACAGGAACGCATTTTGGACTGGTCCGGGCATTTGTCCAATGATCAAGCGGCCGAGGCGTTGGAAAAGTCTATATCTCCGAGACTGCAACATTTGATTTTGGCGCACATTTCTGAGCAAAACAATCGCCCAGATTTGGCGGAAGAGATGGCTCGAAATGTATTAGAGCGTTCTTGTCACAACGACCTTGTCAATCTGCATGTCGCAAAACAAAAGACTCCATCACCCATTTTTACAATCAATCAGAATCCGAAGAAAAGTTTACCCACAGCATTGATTTGAGTCTTGATTTGACATGTTCCTTTGATCGTTTTGCTTTGAGCTTTTGTTGGGCAAGCAGTTCCACAAACGAATGTGCATGAAGACAATCTAGATTGAACAGTGGCGTCTATAGGTCTTGCTGTATATTTACAATGGGTCATTCAGTTGAATAT
>CBFICN010000103.1:0-13521 GCA_965661045.1 uncultured Myxococcota bacterium | reverse complement strand
TCAGCCCTTTTTCAAACAGAACACTTGCAAGGTCTACCAAAACTGAACACTGCCTTTGGATTTTTGGCACTGGGTAAACTAGAGTACAACCTTGACAACCATCTATACCCGTACTCAAGCATCGTGCTGTCTCGCTCCAAACAATATGAATTCAAGCAGGTGTATCAGGCAGATATCGGTCTTCGATACCAGAATACCTTTTTGGGCAAGACCAGAGATATGGACCGTTGGTATGAATATGCCGTCCCTTATCAAATCCAACTTTCCTACCAACAATACTGGTATCCAAACTCCACCGTACCGACATCACGCACACTCTTTCTGACAGCAAGGATCATCTAATGATCAAAAAAATCAAGCACCTCATCAAAACCAAACCCAAGACGGTGTACATCATCTTGGACATTCCGATGTTCGTGGTCACCTTTGCCTTTATTGTGATGACTGGACACGCTTTGGACCCAGAACCACTGGCCCTTTTTAACTCAGGTCTCGGCATCTTTACCGTGTTTAGCACCATTGGACTGGCACTCCAAACCGTGGTTGCACGACGAATTGCCGCAGCCGAAAAGGTTGTGGGAGCAAGAGATTTTTTGATCGCTGCGATGCTGGTGGGCATCTTGAACATTGCCCCTTTCATGTTGCCCACGGCTCTTTTTCCCGATCTGAAGTCTGTCGATGTAACGGGCGTGTGGCCCTACATTTTGATTTTGTCTTCTCATGTGGGCATCAGTTTTTGTAGAGGAATTTTGCAAGGTACAGAGCGATTCTACGGGTTGTGGAGTGCACAAGCCGTTGAACATGTCTTTCGAATCATCATCCTGTACTCCTACATGGAAACCGTTGTTACACTCAACGAGGCCTGGGTTGTGGTCGTGGGTGCTTCCTTTACCCACTTGCTGTACGCACTGTTTTTGATGCCCAAAGAACTGTGGAAGGACGTTTGGAATCAGGCCCACGCCCAGACTGGACTCTCCAAAGAAATCTTCAGTGTGGTCATGAGCAACTTCTTCTTGACCTACTTGTTGAGCGTAGACATGATTGTGGCTGGAGAGAATTTGGGAGATGCTGGAGGCGCCTACGTGACCGCCAACAAGTTTGGGAAGATTCTGTATTTTGTCGGAGCCAGTGTCGCCATCGTAATCCTGCCGGCTTTCGCAAGGGCAAAAAGCACCCCGAAGATTCGCAAACAAATCTTGATGGGAACCTTCGCATTTGTGCCAGTTGCCGCCCTATTGTCCCCAATTGGCTCTTGGATGTTGGACCCGTTCATTCGATTTAGTTTTCCAGAAAACATTGTTCCCTCCTTTGATCTTCTGTCTTGGACTTGGTTTTCAAATTTTGCCCTTTGTGCAATTCAATTGTTTGTGACCTGGCACATTGCGCAACGCACCCGTGGTCTGTCTTGGTTGCTGGGGGCATGTTGCATCATTTTGGGTGTTCTGCTGTCTAGTGATGGGTTGGACGGAAATCAAATCATCATTCGAACTGCTGGCGTGGTGTGGATCACAACCATCGTTTTGGGTATATTGGCCTACTTAAACAACAGTGATTCCACAGAAGGATCCACTGAGCCAATGAATACGGCTGATTCTGTAGAACAACATGTTGAGACAGAGAACGTGACGGAAGGTGAAGACACCCATGCGACCTAAGGCTACAATCAAAGAACGAACCCTCCAATGGGCCAAACATTATCGACCTGAACTCATCGCCAGTCTCCTTCTTTTTCTGGCAACAACCCCCTTGCTGATGCCGGGCCACATCACCTATTCCGACTTGGCCATTGGGCGCGTTGCCGACGAGTACCTCAACTATGTCACCGGTGTCTACAACGAACAACTTGGAACCCCCAACTGGTTCAACCTTCCACGCCTAACTTGGATTGCTCTGCCCTATTTAATAGGCAAAATATTTGGAAACAGCGGCCACCTATTCCTAGCCTCACTCATTTACCTCATCTTTGTGGTGACCACTTTTAGTTTTGGATCACTGTTTCGTCGACTGGTCAAAGACTCCAAGCACCCATTGTCCGAAGTTGGACTGATCGTTGGGGCACTGGTGTACGCAATCAATCCGTGGGTGATGATCCGCATCCAGCACATATTCATCTTGTGTGGGTACGCCTTGGTTCCTTTGGTCATCAGTTGGTATTGGGGTCTGTTGGGAGAAGAGTCTTGGGGACGCAGCAATTTTCATGTCCCCTTATCCATGAGAGAATGGCGAAAGTTTTTGTTGCTCGGCGCTGTGGTCTCCGCCAGTTTCGCAGGAATTCACTTTGGGATTTTTATCATTCTGTGCATGGTGGCGATGGTGGGCATCTTGGTGCCACGGGCTCTTTGGTTTGCATTCAACCGCAAATGTCTATTTCCATGGTTTGTCTGGTACGCGTTGAGGGGGGCGTTGACCGGTGGTACCTTCATCCTGTTTGCCGCTTATTGGATCATGCCGTTTGTCATGAGCATCGTTGGTGGCATTCGTCCCAGTCAGAACAACGTCAACGCCATCGAAACGGTGGTCAATTTTTCGAGAGCCGTGACCCCAACCAACCTTCTGTTGGGCATCAGTTATTGGTGGCCACAGTTTGACCACACCCTGCTGCCAGAAACATTCAAGATCGGTGGACTGGTCGTCATGTCTATTGGTGCGATTGGGTTGTTGTATTCAAGACGCATAGTGTTGGCGTCTCTGAGTGCCTTGGTTCTGTTTATTGCAACGGGAACTTACTTTCCTTCTTTTGCGGCTCGATACATCTCCATGGTCTTTGACACGATGTATCCATTTGGAGACATGATACGCGACCCAAACAAACTCTACGGGGTCTTCATTTTACCCGCCGCCATTTTCATTGGCTATGGCTGTACTGCGCTCGAAGTTGGGTTCAAAAAGATCGTTTCTAAGGATGGACTTGTATCTGGGGGCATCGCTTCAGTCATGACCGTGGGGCTGGTGCTCTGGTTGGGTCCAATTTACCACATATTTTTCTTGGGCTATTACTATCCAGTGGAGTGGCCAACACCCTACAACAACCTTCAAGCCGAATTGGAGGCTTTGCCCGATCCACACAAAGTACTCTATCTACCGGTATCAGACTTCGTAACCCACCCATTGATCAACGTGGCCAGTCCTGCTTTCAACACGGGTGACATTCAAGACCTAAACCGTCCAAAAGCGACTGGTGATCACATGTGCTTCGATACTCGCGAAGACACCATTTTCCCGTTTGAAGGCAACGACATGATGGTCATGTACTTTCTCAAGTATCTCCACCATCAATTGGACCATCACAACATAGATGGCGTCGGTGGCTTGGTTGCCAAGGCTGGCATCACCCACATTGTTCTGCGAAGAGACTATCCCTATGCACAAGAGCGTCTGGATGCATACAAAGAAATTTTGGATGGACAAGCCGATTTAGAACTGGTGTGGGAAGAAGAATTTATGGCGTTGTATGAAGTCAAACCGGCTCAGGGAGACGCACAGTATTTTGAAAGCCTAACCTACACAACGGGTGGATTGGAAAGGCTTCATTGGATGCCTCGATATTTTCGAACGGCCGTGAGCAATGTCAACTTGCTCTTTGCCTATGACGGCCATCAACCTGAACTCGATCTGTTGCACGACAATGAAATCGTCGAAATCACTTCCAGTGCGGACCTCTGGATGACACAGTTGCCTGCAGATGCCTTTGTCTATCCAGCGGACCCACTTCGCAATGTGACCCCCCACTCCAGTTGGGCGAAACTCATTTTGACTGGACACGATTGGGAACACACCAGCAAACATTACAAATTGGCCAACCACAAATCGGGTTTCGATATGGGACGGGGTTTGGCATTTACCCTCTCACCGATACAAGTGCCCCACAAAGCCCTTGCGCCACCAGAAAATGGGATTCCATTTTTAACCGAAGAACTCACCAACACAGCGTCATTTTTCCGACCCTTTGAACACTTTCAGATCTCTACTGAACCGAAGGACAACGACACCAGAGCATTTACCGTGGCCGTACCGGGAACGGTGAAGCCCACAGAGTGGCAGATGCTTGACACCCCACATTTTGACATTGAAGAGCTGCAACTCTATTATGTTCGAATTGCTCAAGAACAAATTGCAAACGAAGGTGTTGAACTGGAATTTAGAGTTGGGTTTTACTCAGCAGAAGGAAACAGACTGGATACCGCTTACGCCTATGCACCAAACACCATTCCACCCAAGTCTGTGAAGGAACTGTCGCAAACCTTTTTGACGCCTAAGGGTACTGCTTCGGCAACTTTGGAAATCCGAGTGCTCAATCCCACACAATCAGATATCGCCATCGAGTTTCGCAATCTTGAACTCTTTGAGTTGAAAAACTTCTCCACGCCAAACACGTTGACCTTTCAATTGCCTGAGCAGGTTAGAACAGAGACCGACCCATCTACCGAGGGACTGCTTTGGATTCGCTATCTGTGTTCGCCCAAAGGAGGATTGGTTCACTTTACAGCGGATGGGTTTGATGAAGAACTCGATACCCGATGTGGTCCTGTCTCCAGAATGGAATGGGTCGCCTATCCCACCAACGGCACCATAGACGGGGATATTCGAATGACCAACAAAACAGGCATCAATGCCATCAATGCCTTGACATGGTTGTCCACAACGGACATGGCTGCCTTACAAGAAAGAACGGCAGACAAAATTGCCAACAAAACCATGATGTACATCGTTGATTCAGTTGATATGGCAGGTGAACTGGTTGAAAGTGAGAATGTGGATGCGGCATACGTTGGGGGCACCATGAAGCATGGTCTTCGAGGAACGTTGCACGCCACCTTCGATGTTGTGAAAACAGGCGTCTATCAACTAGATGTGTTGGACTACTTGCCCAACCCAAAGGACAAATACACACTGTCGATTTATGCAAGAGACAATTCCAGTGAAGCCATCTATACAACCACCATCACGCAACAAGACGACCGACGATTGCCACGATCTGATCGCTTGAACAATTTTGCAACATCACGCATTCAAGATCTCTCTTTGGACAAGGGACTCTATGACATTTACTTGAAACTACAAGGAGAAGCCAATCCACTCATCGGGTGGAATGAACTCGACAACCGAGATGTATCGGAGTGCATCATCAAGCATCGCTCTGAACAGTACACTGATCGAACATTACCGATGTGGGAGAAGAATTGGGGTTCGCTAAACAGTGAAGTCATTCCCTATGCAGAATCCGACTCTCTGATGCTGTGGTTTAAATACGCAGTCGTAGACTGTCGGTCCCTACACGGCAAACTGAAATTTCTCAATGCTGAAAAGCAAGAGATTGGCGTGGTCTATTTGAGTGAAACGGCTCAGGGTGGTCCTGAATTTACAGCGTATGATGAGTTCACTACCCCACCAGAAGGTACAGCCTTTATTCAGGTACAGTTCATGGCACAACACAAAGAAATCTTCTCAGAAGAGGCCAAATACGCCATCGGTGGATTTCAATTGTGGCAAGAGGACACGTCTATCGGAATCGACGCCCTTGTGCTGTTGGAACAACGACCGGATAAAAATTGGACTGACCCCGATAGTTGGAAAGCAAACACAACGAAAACACCAATCCTTGTGGAGGCTTCTAGAGGTCAACGACACATCGAAGTGGAAAGCGGTACAGCGACAACCCGCTTTCAATTCTTTGAGTCCCCAATTCATCATTGGATCTTTGAATCCAAAGGGGTTCGTCTACCAGCGTTTGCCATCAATGGGGTAAGCTTTGGCCTCGAAGTACCCAGTGAGACAGTTGGTGTAGACGCCTCCGTTGCACTCAATCAAACGTGGAACCGTGGCGTTTGGATAATGCTAATGGGCTTTGTGACCATCCTTGGACTCACAATGCGGATTGAGAAAAGACGCGACTAGACTCTCTTGCGGCTGTCAACACTGCCCTTGGTCATATTGTGAATGCAATGTTGCCACCCCTGAGAAACAGTGAAGCAATTACTTTTTGAGACTTTCTACACCCAAGTTTTTTGCAGCCAAAAAGGTTAGCCCAGCGTACATCCCCACCATTCCTGCCGTCATTACGGGATGCTTGATGTACTCTTTCACATTTTGACGCTCGTAGTACACTTTGCGAAATGGGTACCAACGCTTCAGCATCTCTGTAAACCCTTGCTCTTCTGACGTCCCAGTCTTGTGCATCGCGCCAAAGTAATAGCCCTTCTTGCCAAAGAGTTCGCTGAAGTGAACCTCTTTTTCGTCGTGCTTGAGTTTGGCTGCACGCTGACGTACAACCTTGCCACCAGATTTGATGTATCGAATGGTCGGCTGTATCTCTTCAAACGCAATCTGTTTGGGGTTGAGTCCCCCACTT
The DNA here is from genome assembly GCA_965661045.1 of uncultured Myxococcota bacterium. GTDB lineage: Bacteria > Myxococcota_A > UBA796 > UBA796 > UBA796 > CAJWHX01. The sequence continues at coordinate 7,172 of CBFICN010000103.1, read as the reverse complement.
TGCTTCCACGCATCCACCGTCCAAAAACGAGCGGCTTCAATGCAATCCTGGGTCACTGGCATTTGAGAGTTGTTGATGATGTGGCGCTCAAAAACTTTGACTCGAGTCGCAAAATTGTCGAAAGACGAATGGGGAATCTCACGAATGAGTACTGCCCCAGCACCTGACTGTTGAACAGAATCAATGCAATGCTGAATCGCCAAAGGATCCAGTTCCATGTCCGCATCCATAAACAAAATGTAGTCTGGCTCGAGCTTGAGCGACTCTTGGATTGCTTCGTGACGGGCATAACCACGCTCACGGTGTGGACGGGGCAAGAAGGTCAGGTTTTCATATTCTGGCTCTAGAGCCGCCAAAGCATCGACCGTCTCTTGTTCAGAACCGTCATCCACAACAACCGCATACACTTTGGCACGCGTTTGAGAAGTGAACACACTGCGCACTGCGGCAACAGTACGTTCTGTGTCGTTGAAAGTGCTCATCGCCACCACAACAGAAGGAACTTGACGATGGTTGTTCATTGAGGAAGAAGCTGTTTTAGACATGATTCAAATACATCCGCGGAACGATTAAAAGATAAAGTGCAGGCAAACTGATAGGCGTCCATTCGCATTTTGTCATACCCTTCTGGGTCATCAAAGATGCGTCCGACTTGTTCAACCATAGAGTCTACATCTTTTTGAGCACACAAATACCCAGCCGTACCAAAATTAACAGCGTCAATCAACCCTTGAGATGGCCACACAACCGATGGTGTTCCAACAATTGCCGATTCGGAAACCGTCAGCCCCCACCCTTCACGTTGAGAAGCGAAAAGCAAGGCTTTGGCACGAGACATCAAGTTTTTCAAGTCATAGCTACTGACAAAGCCGAAAAAATGAACATCCTCCGTTCGCGGGTCACCCATTCCCTCTGAATACGTCAATCCAAGCTCACGAATCAACGGTTTCAAACGCTGATTGATGTACTCCGGGTCGCCTTTGCCAACCACCCACAAACGTGTATCTCTACCTTCGGCGCGAAGTTTGGCCAGTGCTTCGATACAGACCTCAACACCTTTGTAGGGATTGATGCGCCCCGCATAGAGCAACGTGTTGCCTTCTTTTTCAAAGAAATCTTCGGGGCTCCATGGATCAAAGACCAACCCTTCTGGAGCAATGATGACCCGTTTGGGATCAAAGCCCACCGACAAGAGATCACAACGCGTCGATTCAGAAACGGTGATGGTGTTGTCATTTCGGTTCATTTTGAGCATGACCGTTTCAAGCAGATTGCCAAGTTTGCCTTTGGTACCAGGGTACATCTGCTGCCAAATTTCACGGGTCAACTGATGGATAAAGAAGACCCGTTTTGAATGGGGAATCCAAAGGGAAGAAAAGAATCGATGGGTGTTGCATTGGTCGATGACAAGGGCAATCTCTGACTGGTGTCGATAGTAATGAGCCATGGCGTGTACGATGACTGTAGCGTTGTTTCCTGAGCGAATGTACCGCACCCCGTCAATCATTTCTTCGCGAACACCATCATCAAACAACACTGAATAGTGCTCAATCTCCATACCACGTTCGACCAATCGCTTTAGGACCTCATGGGTATAAACCTCAGCGCCCCCTTTCTTCGGGTGCTTGATGTCTCTCCACGATAGAAACAATATTTTCCGACCTGAACGATTTCGACTGTTCATTGTCACTCCAGAAAAATCTGACTACAATATAGTCTATACCCAGAAGAATTTCAAACTATTTTAAGTATTCTACTGATTTTTTGAAATCAGATCAGTCAGTTCTTTGAGTCGCTGTTCGACCAACTCTACCCTACCTTTCGACTCAATGTTTACACGCATCAGGGGTTCTGTGTTGGAGGCACGAATATTTAAGCGCCAATCATCAAAGTTCATGCTGACACCATCCGTGTGATCAAAAACAGGATTTAAGCCACTGTAAAAGTCGGTTACACAATGAATCATTGTGGGGATATCGGTGACGGTAAAGTTCACCTCTCCACTGCACGGAAACATGGAAATCCTCTCTTCGACCAGCGATGCCAGTGAACTCTTGGTGTCTACAAGCAACTGTCCAACCAACAACCAAGGAATCATGCCCGAGTCACAGTAATGAAAATCACGGAAGTAATGATGCGCACTCATTTCCCCACCATAGACCGCATCCTCAATTCGCATAATCTCTTTGATGAATGCGTGTCCGGTTTTGGACTGAATCGCCTGGCCACCTTTTTGCTGAACGATGTCAATCGTATTCCAAGTCAGTCTTGGATCGTGAATGATTTTTTCACCCGGATTGCCATTCAGCAAAGATGCTGCCAACAGTCCCACAACGTAATACCCCTCGATGAACTGCCCCTCTCGATCAAAGAAAAAGCATCGATCAAAGTCGCCATCCCATGCCACTCCAAAATCCGCCTCACTGTCAATGACGGCTTGTGCAGTGCTGTTGCGGTTTTCCACCAACAAAGGATTGGGGACACCGTTTGGAAATTCACCGTTTGGTTCTAAGTGTACATACACTGGTTCTATCGGAAGTTTATCGACAAGTTGTTCAATCACAGCACCAGCCGAACCATTTCCAGCATTAAAGACGATTTTCATCGGTTTGACTTTTCGCCAACTGTCAACGTTAATGTAAGACAGCAGGTGATCGATGTAGGCACTTTTATCAAAGTGCCGAGACACAGACCCTTTTTGTGTGGCCAGTGGCAAGTCTTTGTTTTCCACACGTGCCTCGATGGCCTTCAATCCAGTATCGCCACTGATGGGTCTTGAACCTTGTCGCACCATCTTTAAACCATTGTAGCCTTTGGGGTTGTGGGAGGCTGTGACCATAATCCCCCCATCGGCATTGAGGTGTGGCGTCGCAAAGTACACTTCTTCTGTCCCACACAGCCCAATGTCGATGACGTTCACACCAGCATCCATCAATCCTCGACGTACCGCTTCAGCCATTCCAGGGGACTCTAAACGAATGTCGTATCCAACCACCACGGAACTTGGTTGAAGTTCGGCTGCAAAGGCAACGGCAATATCGTAAGCAAGGTCCACAGACAGTTGCTCCGGTACTTTTCCGCGTATGTCGTAGGCTTTAAAACAAGAAATGGACATGATCACTCCGATGAGGTGATGGCAAATTACGTATTGGTTCCAGTTCGACCATAGATGTCTTCCAACCGTTCAATATCGTCTTCTCCAGTATAGGACCCTGTTTGAACCTCAATGATCACAACGGGGGTTTCCGTACGGTTTTCTAGGCGATGAATCGCTCGCTGAGGAATAAAAGTGCTTTGCGATACAGTGAGTTCAAACTCCTCGTCGCCATTGCGCACCCATGCATTCCCCTCGACAACAGTCCAGTGCTCAGCTCGATGCTGATGACGCTGCAAGGACAGTTTGGCACCTGGATTGACAATGATTCGTTTGACTTTGTATCCGGGCTGGTCAAGCAAGTTTTGAAAAGCACCCCAAGGTCGATAGGTGGTCGTATGGCTGTCCATCAATGGAGAAGTCGCTGCTTTTAAGGCTTTTGCAACCGTTGACACCTTTTGAGACTCACCACGCTTGGCAATCAATAAGGCATCTGGCGTATCGACCACCAGTAAGTTGTCTACCCCCACCAATGCAACTTGTCGCTCAGATGAAACAATTAAATTGCCGGTAGACTCAACCAGTTTAGCGGCATGACTCTCTTCCATCGACGGTGGGGTAATCTCTTCGCGAAAAGCGACGTTTCCATCAGCATCTTGTTGAGTGTCTGCAAACTCTTCGTACAAAGCATCGTACGAACCCAAATCTGACCATCCAAGGTCGCAAGGAATCACTTTCATCTTCTTCGAATGTTCCATCACAGCATAGTCCACGCTGAGCGATGGAATGGCCCTCATTTGGTCTAGTTCAAACCGAGTTTGCAAACCATCCTCTGTGGAGACCGACCCATTGGCAACCGCTTCAACACAGGCCTTGTACATTTCTGGCGCGTACAATTCGAGTTCTTCCAAAAAGGTTCCCACTTGAAAGCAGAACATGCCGGAATTCCATACAAAATTTCCAGAAGCCAAATATTGCTTGGCTGTCGCTAAGTCAGGTTTTTCTTTAAACCGAATGACGGTGTTCCCTTGGTGTTCAATGTATCCAAAACCCGTTTCTGGGTGTGTCGGTGCAATCCCAAAAGTTACGATGCTGCCTTCCCGTGCCAGTGAGATTGCTTGTCGAACAGCGTCAGCAAATGCAGTTTCTTTACGAATCACATGATCAGACGTCGTGACCAACATCACGTCATCTTTGTTTAGGTGCAAAGCCGCCAATGCCAACGCTGGCGCGGTATTTCTACCAATCGGCTCCAATAGCAATCGACCTGTACAACCTTCCGCATCCAACTGTTGTACCGCAAGATGTGCCATACCGGCATTGGACACCACCATCAACGCATCACACAATGACTTGTTGCGACGGACGGTTTCTTGAAACAACGAACGCCCGTCAAACAAAGGGATAAACTGCTTGGGCAACTTCTGTCTAGACAGTGGCCACAATCTGGTACCGGCTCCCCCACATAATATGCAATTAACAACGCTGGACATAGTTCCTCACCTGTAAAAACAACCCTAATATAGTAATTTTTTCAACAATTTCAATTATATTTTGCACTGCAACAATTTGAAATCAAGATAAAGACAACAACATATTGGAAACACTGACAAAATCGGATAGTCCGTTTTCATGAAGATTTTGTTGCTCTCTGCATACCACGCCCAATCCCACGCTCGCTGGTGTCGCGAACTGGTTGCCAATACTCCCCAAGCAAACTGGACACTGTTGACACTGCCCGGAAGACGATTCTCTTGGAGATACCCCGGCAATGCTTATTCCTGGTTCATGACCGAACGAGAAACCCTTCAACAACCGTATGATTTGATTGTCTGTACTTCAATGGTAAATTTGTCGGTTCTTCGTGGCTTGATTCCTTCTTTGAGTCAAGTGCGCACAATTGTGTACTGTCACGAGAATCAGTTTGCCTATCCCTTGCAACACGACATTGTACAAAGAGACTGGCTGTACTTCGCCATACAAAACTTGTACACCATGCTGGCCGGTGACGTACTCTTGTTCAACAGTCAATACAACCTGATGAGTCTGCTAAAAGGCGTTCGAAAGTTGCTCAAGAAAATGCCGGACTTTGCTCCCCGCTCCTGCATCAAAGAAATCGGACACAAAAGTCAAGTGCTGCCTGTCCCGATTGACAATGCCTACCTACAAAAAAGAGAGCCAACACAAAAAGAACGCGACTGGATACACCTAGTGTGGAATCACCGGTGGGAATACGACAAAGGACCTGATATTTTACTGCACACTTTAGAGTCGTTGTCTGTTCCATACAAACTATCTCTTGTGGGACAACAGTTTTCTCGTCACCCAGCCGAATTTGACACTATCGAAAGCAAGTTTTCAGCGCACCTACTGCATTTTGGGTATTTAGAATCGAAGACAGCCTATCAAAACTTGCTAAAAACGGCCGATTGCATACTGTCTACTGCCAAACATGATTTTCAAGGACTGGCAATGATGGATGCGATTGGACTCGGCTGTATGCCGTTGGCCCCCAATCGACTGGCCTATCCCGAATACATCCCACAAGACTTTCTGTACGAAACAGAGGACGACCCAGAAATCGAAGGAAGAAATCTCGCGGACGCAATCACAACCCTATGGAATAGTCGAAACACGTGGAAACCCGTCGATATTTCAACCTACACGGCATCCAATCTCTGGCCCCAATACCATGAGATCATAGGCATCCATCGAAGTTGAGGGTCAGTCCATGAGTTCAGAACAGAATTCGTGAATTTTCTGCACTGCCAAATCCAAGTTGCCTTCGGTGGTGTACCCGGATTTTTTACGAGCCTTAAAACTGTGCTCACCATCTGGAACCCAACACAACGTAGCGCCAGTTGGCAGCCAGTCATTGGGAAACTCTTCTTTCTTTCCAAAAGGGTCACGTTCACCTTGCAGTACAAGCAGTGGTTTTTCGATGGTCTGTAAATGTTCCGTTCTTAGAGAGTCTGGCTTTCCCGGAGGATGAAATGGATACCCCAAAGCAACACAACCAAGTACACTTGAACTTTCGAGCAACGTCGTCGCCACACGACCACCCATTGATTTCCCTGCAATGACAACAGGTCCCTCAACCGCATCAATCTCTGCTTGAAAAGACGCTTGAAGTTTTTTCAATGGATTGGGCGCACACTTTTTGCCACGCAATCGTGCTTTCTCCATGTACGGAAATTCAAAACGACGGACCTTCCATCCCAACTGCCCTAGACCTTCGGCAATGTGATTCATAAAAGGTGTATCCATTCCTGCACCTGCACCATGTGCCAATACAATTGTTAACCGTGCATTTTTAGGTCCATTCTCTATTGTTGCCATGCTTCACCTCGCTCAAACTGGTTATGATTTCTTACACTCATCCTAAAGGGTTTACTCAGATGGTCAACCAAAAACAGCATCTTATAAATGAAAGTGTTGAAGCAATGTGGCGTCAGCAAGACCTGAGAATGAACTGGCTCCGTGAGGGCGCCCGATGATGATGCTTTGGTTCATTGCCTGCATTGCAAATCAGCCGCCTTCTACTGACGGACCAATGATTGAACTCACCAAAGAGAATGGTCAAACATTCTATATGGATGTCTACGAATTTCCGAACGTCAAAGGTGAAGTCCCCATCTCAGCCTTGGACTTTCCACGAGCAAAGGAACTGTGTCAAAGTGTGAACAAACGCCTTTGTAAACTTGGTTGTGGGCAAACTCGCTTTACGTATGGCAATACCCACGAGCAAAATCGATGTTTTACCAACCAACACAATATCCAAGGCCATACATCTTTGATGCACGGACGCACCGCACAGATTGAAAGTGGAGCAAAGGAACAGTGCGTCAGCGAACACGGACTGTATGACATGAATGGGAATGTGGAAGAGTGGGTGTTGGATGATTGGAATGGACGTTCTGGAAATTTGGCGGGTGGAGCATGGTATACAAACTGGCGCTATGCGGACTGCTCAGCCAGATATTCTCGCGAACCGGACTATAGATTGGCCACAGACAGACCAATAGACTCAGCAGGTGTTCGATGCTGTTGGTCAGAATGGTCTCCAAATCAAGAAGAT